>CALIIL010000155.1 GCA_938017685.1 uncultured Chitinophagaceae bacterium | reverse complement strand
GATAACCATTTTCTCCTTGTGCTATTTCATCAAAAATAGTCGTAATTTGCTGTTGTGTAAAGTCCATATTTTAAGTGTTTTTGTGTTGCAATTACAAAAATTAATCTTTTGGATTTTACACACTTTTTTGGACACTATCCTAGCCAATCCAAATCGCCAGCGTCCATCCAAGTTAGTTTGCACTTATTAGGATCTAAAACTTCAATACTAAAACCACCTTGAGATTGGCTTTCCCATGGTTCTGTAAATGCCAAATCATAAATCATTTTTTGATTTGGCAGCACTTCTGTAATGACCATACTCCCGGTCCCAGTAATATCAGGCTGACCACCAAACCAAGAATACTTTGCACCAACCGTACCATCCTCACCCTCAACTTTGTATTGAGCACTTGGATCTTTTTCTTTCCATGGGCTCCATGCATCCCAATGTGAGAACTTCCCAAATTGATTAAAAACAATACTCGCCGGAGCATCAATGACTTTGCTTCTTTCTACTTTGTAGTTCTTAGGACCGACTAAAGAAAGTACTAACCCGATCAATAAAACAATAACTACAATACCTAAAAGGACCTTTAATATTTTCATAGTAAATAATTATTTACCCCAATATATAAAAAGGATTTAAAAAAATGAAACGTATAAAAATTAGAATAATATGTCCTATTCGTAACAACCCATACTTGGTGGGTTGCCTCTAGGTGCTCCATCTAAGTCTATTTGAGAAAAACCGCCTAATCCTTGTTCTATTATACCAGCATTTTTAGCTGGTGAACTCGCCAATATATGAAAATCAAAACCAGCTCGATCAACAAATAAAGGATCTTGATTCAGCTTAGTATTTGCTTCCGCAATCCCTTGTGGGATACTACCCTTATACTTTAGCAAATTGCTTTGCATCGTAACATTATATGCCGCTGTTCCTTTATTAGCAAAAACAACTTCTGATTCTAATGGGCCGTAAATGATGTTGTTATTAAAATTTACATTTAAATCTCTACTTTCAAAAGCAGTTAGACTAACATCTCGATAGTTCAAAATGGCCGCTACAGGTTGGTTGGCATGATTAATACCGAGCGAACCGTAAGTAACAAATGTGTTATGATGAAATTCATATCGACCTCCTTCAATTAAAGCCAAGTTTTGTAAGCCGCATGAATGAACCAAACAATTATCTAACACAGCCCATGAATTAAATGCTAAAAAACCATAACCCAAGGAATTATAAACAATACTCTTAGTCATTCTGAGCACCGGACCACTGCGCGGACCATCAACACTATCCAAGCGAACCATGGACTGATTATCGCCACCATTTTTTATAACCGCATAATTAATCTCATTACCTAAGGATGTATGCAAAAAGTGAATACCTCCCCACTCACCAGGATAATCCTCATAACCAAAATAATCTCTATCTAATCGATCCCCTTGAAAGATCACACTGTCTGATACGGTTCCAAATACACGTAATGTACCCGCTACAAATAATGAACTATTGGCATGCATATATACCCTACAGCCTTCTTGAATAGTCAATGTAGCACCTGCATCAACCGCCGCATAATTTACAATGACATAAGGCTTGTCATTGATCCATGTAGCCGTTTGCAAGAACTCTCCATCGATAAAATGTGCATCTTGACCATAAGCTTGCAGAGGCACATCATATCTTTTTTCGTTTAATTCAAATTCTACTTTTTCATCAATAACGAAAGGTACAAGCCCCGATGTAGGATCAACGGTCAAAGCAACAAAAACATAAATACTATCATTGCCCGCTACCTCCACATTTGTAATATCCTTGGTTGCTTCACCATCCACATTTAAGCGAAAGAAAGAAGCATCTCCGCCAGATAAATAAATACGATTAATCTTAATGGGTCTATCACTTCTATTAAATACTTTAAATGATCTAGTTGCACTGCCCACCGTGGTAAAAACAGTATCAAAGGATAAAGTATCAACCGAAAAAGCCAAATCACCCCCTTGCGTCAGAAAGCGGTCTTTTTTACAAGAGGTAAAAAACACAACGCTTAATGCTATGATTGTAAATACAAATCCAAGTTTCAAATAAGGCGTTTTTTGCATGCGTGGTAAAAATAACGAAGAAATTAAGATTCTATTGCAACAGCTAGTGAAAGAATACTAATTTTTATGTCAATATTGTTAGGAAGCGCCAGCACACAGCTTTCTACTGTTGCACCTGTAGTAATTACATCATCCAATAATAGTAAGTGCTTACCCTTCAGCTTATCTATAGTATTCCATTGAAAGGCATCTTGCATATTTTCAATGCGTTGTGCTCTATTCATTTTGGTTTGGGTCGCAGTATCTTTTATTCGAGCCACCATAGTATTATTTAATGCTATGCCGCTTGCATCAGACAAGCCCTTAGCCATATGAAACGCTTGATTATAACCGCGCTGACTTTCCTTCTTTTGGGCCAGCGGAATAGGGATAATATGATCTACATCTTGCAACCAATCTTTTAGCTTCTTAGACATCAATTTGCCAAAATGCTCAGCTAAATAAATATTGTTCAAATATTTAATACTATGCATAGCCTCTTGCATACCTCCTTCTTTATTAAAGTAATAAAGCGACGTTGCCCGATGAAAGTTAAAACGCCCACGCAATATTTTCTCTACCGCATTATCTTTTATGGTATGAAAATTTGTTTCAGCTAAGCTAAGCAAGCAGCTCGTACATATGTGTTCTTCACCTTTGGTTATAGCCTTTTTACAAAGCCCACAATTATTCGGATAGAACAATTCAAAAACATCTTTAGCCAATTCGTGCAACATAACCTTTAGAATAAAGCATTATATAATTCATCTACTCTTCCAATTCTTACAATTTCTATTGAGGTAGCTTTTACATGCTCACTTTTATTAAACTTGGAAATAAATATTTTTTCAAAACCTAACTTCTCAGCTTCCTTAATTCGCTGTTCAATATGACCAACGGCACGTATCTCACCACTCAAACCAACCTCACCAACAAAACAGTAATTCGTAGGCACTGCTACATCTTCATAAGAAGATAATAGTGCACTCATTACGGCTAAATCAATGGCCGGGTCTTCTACTTTAATACCGCCTGCAATATTGAGAAATACATCTTTTGCACCAAAGGAAAACCCACCACGCTTCTCCAATACAGCTAACAATAATTGCAACCTCCTTAGGTCAAAACCTGTAACGGTTCGCTGCGGCGTGCCGTACACAGCCTGTGTAACCAAGGCTTGTGTCTCAATCAATAAAGGACGCGCACCTTCCATCGTTGCTGCTATGGAGGTACCGCTCAACACATCTTCTTTCTGAGAGATTAATATCTCCGAAGGGTTTTCAATCTCACGTAATCCCGTCTGTGCCATTTCATATATCCCCAATTCACTAGCATTTCCAAAACGATTTTTTACTGCTCTTAATATTCTATAAGCATAATGTCTATCACCCTCAAATTGCAATACGGTATCCACCATATGCTCCAATACTTTTGGACCGGCAATACCACCATCTTTGGTAATATGTCCAATAATGAAAATAGGTGTTTGCGTAGCCTTGGCAAATCTTATTAACTCAGCCGAAGCTTCACGCACTTGGCTCACGCTTCCGGGAGCACTTTCTATAAATGGCGTTTGTAATGTTTGAATAGAATCAACAACGATTAATTCCGGTTTTAGTTTTTTGACTTCTTTAAATATGTCTTGTGTATTGGTACTCGCCAAGAGGTAAAAATTTTCATTCTTAATGCCTATTCGCTCGGCACGTAATTTTATTTGCTCTAAACTTTCCTCTCCGCTTATATACAATGTTTTTACATTGTTCATTTGTAAGCATACTTGCAGGAACAAAGTACTTTTTCCAATGCCTGGTTCTCCAGCAACCAAACTTACACTGCCGCGTACTAATCCTCCACCCAATACTCGATGCAATTCTTTATCAAAAATGGTAATGCGAGGCAAGGCCTCCTCATTAATCTCGTTTAAACTTTTTATTTGACTGCCACTCGGTTTTTCGTTTTGCCATATTGCTTTTGCCTGATCTTTTTCAATAATCTCTTCGACCATCGAATTCCATTTTCTACAAGATGGACATTGACCTACGTGCTTAGGATGCTGGTGACCACATTCTTGACAGAAATAAGCTGTTTTTTGTTTTGCCATTAGATAGTTTAAAGTGCTAAAAATAAGGATAAATCAAGGGTGTAAAAAACAAAAGAGGTTATCAGAATGAACTGACAACCTCTTTCTTACTAACCCATAAAATTCTATGCTAAAGTAAAAACTATTCCCTTGCTAGCAAATTTTTTTAGACTAAACTCAAAATAATTTTCCTAAACAAAAGGCCTAAACAGCCATTTTTTACGTCATATGTTCAACATTTGTTAAAATAACGCGCCAATATGTCATTATTGCGTATATTAAGAGCAAGGTCTTAAATTTGACCTATTAAAGCAAAAAGATAAAATGATAGGATATTACGTAATTGGTGGAATAATGATGCTCATAAGTATGTTGGTGAGCAATAAACTCAAATCTAAGTTTAAGCACTACTCTCAAGTGGGCATGAATAATGGCTTGAGCGGTAAAGAAATAGCCGAAAAAATGTTGCGCGATAACAATATTACTGATGTACAAGTTATAAGTACGCCCGGTTTTTTGTCGGATCATTATAACCCAGCAAATAAAACGGTTAATTTGAGCCCTGATGTACATGACGGCCGCTCAGTAGCAGCAGCTGCTGTAGCTGCTCACGAAGTGGGTCACGCAGTGCAACATGCAACAAGCTATGCTTGGTTAACGATGCGCTCTAAAATGGTACCTGCTGTACAGTTTGGTTCCAAATTTGGCCAGTGGGTTATTCTTGCTGGGATTGGTTTCATGGGTATTGGTGGAGGAAACCCTACAGTGCTCTTAATTGGAATTATCATGTTTGCTATTACTACCTTATTCTCATTTATAACATTACCGGTCGAGTTCGATGCTACCAATAGAGCTAAAGCTTGGTTACGCAGTTCAGGAACAGCCGGCAGCGCAGAATTAGAAGGAGTAGAAGATGCATTAAACTGGGCAGCACGCACATATGTTGTTGCTGCGATAGGTAGCTTGGCTACATTGCTTTATTGGATTATGATTTTTATGAGACGCAATTAATTTGAAAATCCCATTATACATATTATTTATACTACTGAGCCTGCAATTGCAGGCTCAAGTTAGTTTGGAGAACCTTAGTTTGAAGGATACTAAGGTTAAGGAGATGTACCGTTACCATTTGAATGATTTAAAAATTGTTTCAATTGATACTAATGCTTTATATAAATTAAAAGCAAAGTTTTCAGAAGTAAAACCTAGTCCCATTTCCAACACTGAATTTTTAGTATATAGTAAATATCTTGGAATTGATACACTTGAAATTATTAAAAATGGTAAAGTAATAAAAACAGAATATTTTGAGGTAAAAAAAACTCCCGAACCAAATGCTTGGATTTGCTTTCCTAGCAGAAATGAATTGTCAGTTCAGCAAATAATTTTAAACCCAAGAATTTATTGTTATGAACCTACCATTAATTTAAAAATTAAAACTGTTGTTACAAGTTTCATGATTATAATATTAGATAGTCAAGGAAATAAAGTATTCTCCGGAAATAATATAAGTGATAAAATTAATCGTGACGCACTAACAATAATTAAATCATTAAAAAGAGGTTCTCAAGTACTCCTTGAAGATATTAGATGTGTAGGAAGTGAAGTTTGCCCAAGAAAATTAAAACCTCTAAACATTAAAATAATTTAATACTCCTGTTTCTGTAGAGTACATTTTAAGTTAACAATTATCAACTTTACCTTCTTCAACCTTATTTATAATTTAATTATACTTAGCAAGTACGCCTTGTCTTTAGGCACAAATAGTATTCGAAGCGGTGAGCGTTTCGGGGAATTGTTTTAAATTGCTTTATTAAATACTCAAGTTTGTTAAGTTCTTTTTCCGTTCATTTTTCTTTTAAGTAATCAACTGTTTTATTCAAACCCCATTGAGCCTGCTTTGTCCAAATAACTTCCAACAGAATATTATTTTTTAAAGATTTTCATTACTTCATCATGAGGAACCAGCTCCTCTTGTTCCAAGTCCTTTAAACCTTGATATACTTCCACTTGCTCGTGAGCAGCTATTCCTTCCCACCAATCTTCTTTAGATTGAGTTTCAAATAACTCTTTTACTTTCTGCAATACACTTAATTCTTTGATATTAAGCAACATTTGCAAAATTTCCAACTTGGTCGTTTCAACATTCATAACACCTTAAAGATAAATACTTTTATCGAAGTTTTACTTCCCCTTCAACTTTGCGATAGTCTGAGTAGGATTAGCCGATTTAAACACAGTGCTGCCTGCCACTAATACATCGGCGCCAGCAGCAATAACTTCAGACGCATTATCTAAGGTTACACCACCATCAATTTCTATCAAAAAATTGGCTCCTTGCTTTTCACGTTCTTGCACCAATTGCTTTATTTTCTCTAAGGTGTTCTGGATAAACTTCTGCCCACCAAAACCAGGGTTTACACTCATCAAACACACCAAGTCTATATCCTTGACTACATCAAATAACTGATTAACATTGGTATGTGGGTTCACTGCAACACCCGCCTTCATATCCAAGCTTTTAATCTGTTGTATGTTTCTATGCAAGTGCGGGCAAGCTTCAATATGCACACTTAAATACTCTGCACCAGCTTTTTTAAATTCTTCGGCATACTTACCGGGCTCTTCTATCATTAAATGCACGTCTAAGGTTTTCTTGGCTTCCTTATTCATGGCAGCTACAACGGGCAAGCCATAACTAATATTGGGTACAAAACGACCGTCCATAATATCCAAGTGAAACCAATCTGCCTCGGATTGATTAACCATTGCTATATCCTTAGAAAGGTTTAAAAAATCTGCCGATAACATGGAAGGAGCTATAAGTGCCATAATATTAATTTTAAAGCGAAAGTATTACGATTGCTTTAAATTCTATTGCATTCATGCCCGAATGTTTCTACATCTTTTTGGATACGCGTTCCATGGCCTGTTTGGCCAATGGATGATCAGGGTTAAAGATCGTTGCTTGACCATAGTCAGATTTAGCTTCGGCATATTTTCTAAGTATCTCACTGCATAAGCCTCGGTTATAATAAGCATCGGCATAATCTGGCTGTGCTTGTATGGCACGATTAAATGCACGGTAAGCCTTAGCGGTACTATCTTGCTGCAATAACATCCAGCCCGTATTATAATGTGCCGTGGCAAAATCTTTATTGATTAATATGGCTCGCTTAAATACTTTTTTAGCTTCTTCAAATTTATTCTGATTTTGATACACCATGCCTTTGGCATAAATTGGTTGCATATTATTAGTATCTAACAAAAAAGCATTTTCATAATATTCTAATGCCAAAGGATCATTTTTGGCTTCATATAAGATACCCAATTGCATCAATGCATCATAATATTTGGGCTGCGTTTGTACTGCTGTTTGAAAACTGGATATAGCATGAGCCGTGTCATTCATATCCTTATAGCACATCCCTTTTAAGAAATACGCTTCCTCATTATATACATTCTGTCGCAACACATTATTAATGGATACAAAAGCTTTGGGATAATCCTTCATGAAGAAAAACATATGCGCAATTTTTAATTGTGCGGTTTCATCTTTAGGGTTAAGCTTCAACGCTTTTTGAAACCAAACAACACTTCCCGAAATATCTTTCTTGCTAAATAGGAAATTTCCCAAGGCACTGAAATACTCAGCCTTTGTTGTATCTAATTGTACTGCTTTTGTAAAGTCTAAATACGCTAAAGAATCTTGCTTTACTTTTTGATAAATACCACCTCTTTTAAAATACAAACTAGCATCTGCCGGATCGCTTTTTATTTCTCCTGAAAGTTTTTTTATCTCTTTGGACGCATTAGTTTCAACAGCGGCATCCTTTCCTCCGTTTTTACATGAAACAATGAATAACGAAAGGATTAAAGTAAGACTTAAAATAATTTTATGCATGGGTAGCAAAAATAATTACATTAATGTTACAAATTATCTAATTAAGGTCACATCTCCTTGCTTGACTTCTATCTTGTCGCTCAACGGGCATTTATAGGTCAATCTATAAAAGTAAGTTCCTAGCTCACAGTATTTGCCCTTGTAAGTCCCGTCCCAATTATCAGATAATATTTTAGTCTCAAATACTTTATTGCCCCATCGATTATAAACTACAAAAGACTCCAGTTCTATTTGTCCATATTTAATAGCTCTAAAATCATCATTTAACCCATCATCATTAGGAGTAAATGCGTTGGGCAATGTTACTACACAACAAGGGTCATAATCAATGGTATAAGCAGTTGTATCACTACAATTATTAGCGTCAAAAACAGCTACATAATAAGTACCATAATTTACTGGATAAATTGAATCTGTGATTATTCCAAAGTTACTAGACCAACTATAACGATACGGACCAACACCTCCTATTACAATAGCCCTTGCACCACCATCATCACCTATTCCTTCACAAGCCGCGGGAGTCGTTGCTACTGATATATCAATCTTATTTGTTTCTTCAAGAATCACTGTAGTATCGGCCATGCAGCCTTTATCATCTGTTACTTCAATGATATATGTGCCATTAGTTAAGTTAGTTGCACTATCCGCAGTACCGAATGGGTTGGTATTAAATGTATAATCAAATGGTGGATATGGACTTGTTGTAAACCAAGATAAATAACCATCACTATCGCCATTACAAAGCACAGTACGTATACTATCAATGGTAATAAATGGTTTTATATTGGAAGGTGCAACAATATACTTTCCAGTTGATTTACATCCAATATTATCAATAACTTCAACCACATAATCACCCGGAGGCAATTGCGTATATGAAGTATCTGTCCCCATCATTTGTCCATCTAAGAAATAATTATAGGGTGCGAATCCAAATTGCGCAGTTACTAAAATCGTACCATCATCTACACCAATACAACTCTGAGGAGTTACGCCAAGTAATACTAATTGCACCGAAGAATCAGGCTCCGTTACTTGTACTAAGGAATCGTATAAGCAACCATTATTATCTTGTATATATACCTGATAAAAACCAGCGGCTAACTGTCCATAATTTCCACTCGCTTGGTAGTTCATTCCATCCATAGAATATTGGTAAGGCGATGTACCTCCTAAACCTCCTAATGAAATATTACCCGCGCTATCACCTTTACAAAGGTTTGGCGTCATTTGCAACAACTCAATACTTAGCGGGTTAGCCGGTTCAGCAATGGTCAACACTGTATCCTGTTGGCAGCCAATATTATCAGTTACAACAATCGTATAAATACCCGATCCAAGATTGCTAAATAAGCCAGAAGTTCCGTTAGAAATATTATTAATCGTATAATTATAAGGCGCAACACCTCCATTAGTACCTAGGATTATAGAACCATCATTTCCATTAGCGCAACCAACATTTTGAATAATAATATTAGTAAACTGCATATAGTTATTTGAAACTAAATTAATAACGGTATCAAACAAGCAGTTATTCGCATCCAAAATATTAACAGTATAAACTCCTTGAATTAAATTACTAAACACATTATTAGTTGTGTACAAAGAAGTATTAATTGCATACTGGTAAGGAGGAACACCGCCACTGGCACTAATAGCTATTTGCCCATCAGTTGCCGTGTTACAAAACGGTTGAGTAATATTAATTGAGTCTACCAGAATAGGTGGCGGAGATGCAATATTGATCATCGTATCAATGGTACAGTTTACACTATCCCGAACCGTGATGGTATAAGTACCGCCAAAAACATTATTAAAACTGTTGGAGGTTTGATAGCCGTTTAAATTTAAACGATAGGCCAAAGGTTGTACACCACCAATTGCATAAACGATAATAGCTCCATCATTCACATCTGCACAGTTAGCATTTGTAAGATTTAAAGAATCAATATTAATAGTAGGCGCTTGTTGAATCGTTACAATTGAATCTATAAAGCAGCCAAGATTATCTTCTATACGCACAGTATATGTCCCAGCTACTAAATTATTGAACGTACCAGTTGGCTGATTCGGACCAGCATTAATACTAAATACTACAGGCAAGTTAACTGATGTTGCATTTACAACGATAGATCCATTATTAGCACCAGCACATAAATATGTTGGATATGAAAATGAGTTTATTGTGATTACAGCACTACCTCCTACCGTTAAAACAGTATCCTCTTCACAGTTATTAGCATCACGCACATACACAGTATAAGTACCTGGGTTAAGACCGTTAAACTGACCTGTTGCTTGGTAATTAACCCCATTAATAGAATATGTATAAGGAGCTGTTCCGCCCGTACCGGTATAACCAATAACACCGCCACCACCTAAACAACCAGCATCGATTATTGATATATTACTAAATCCAATAGCCAGAGGATTAACCAAAGTAATTGTTGTGTCATAAATACAACTATTCACATCTTGAACAAAAATCGTATTTACACCTGCACTTAAATTATTTAGATTTCCAGTAGCCGCATAAGCGCCATTGTTTTTTGAATAGGTATAAGGACTTGTGCCGCCGCTCCCTGTAACAACAGCTGAACCATCAGTATCTCCGTTACAAGATGGATTGTTTAATGTTATTGATGCAAAGCTTATCTGAGTTGGCTGTCCTAAGCTTACTATAGAGTCGTATACGCACCCACTATTATCTATAGCTCTTAAAGTATATGTGCCTGCAGTTAAATTATTAAATGTATTAGATGTTTGAAAAGCACCAGCATTTATTCGATATTGAAATGGTGTAACACCACCAATTGCATCAAACGTAATACTACCATCATTCTCTCCAAAACAGCTTGGCTCATTTAATATCACAGAAGAAATACTAAAGTTACCATTAGCTAAAATTTGAATAACTGTATCTTCAATACAACCATTGCCATCCTGAACACTTATTGTTTGTGCGCCTGGCCCTAAATTATTAAATACATTATTACTACTATAAGGACCATTATTTAGTGAAAAAGTAAAGGGAGGTGTTCCTCCAGTTGCGGTAATAGTGGCACTTCCAGTTGGTGCATTATTACAAGAAGCATTGTTAATAACTAAGCCAGAAATATTAATTACAGGTGGCTCAATAATTATAATACTCGTATCATTAATACAGCCATTGGCATCTTGCATACTTACTTGATAAGTTCCAGCAGGCAAGTTCCCCCAAGAAGAAGTATTACCATAACCTCCATTATTTATTTGAAACTGGTAAGGCGGTGTGCCACCTGCTCCTTGTACAGAAATACTTCCTATCCCTCCATAACAAGGCGGAATAACTAGTTGCACATTGGTATAAAATAAAGGTGGCGGAGCTAATAAAACAACAGAAGATGTGACAGAACAACCTGCTGCATCGGCAACAATTACGGTATAAGTTCCTGGTGCAAGATTAGAAAAATTGCCCGTTGTGTTACTTGGACCTGGATTAATATTATAAGTTATGGGTGGGTTACTCACTGTTCCATTAACAGTAATAGAGCCTGTTGCTGGGTTAAAGCAAGGTGAGTTTGTAAAGTTTAAAGAATTTAAAGTAACAACTGCTGATGATGTAATGGTCGTTACGCTGCTTGTTGTACAACCACTTGCGTCACTTACAACAATGGTATAAGTCCCAGCACTTAAATTATTATAATTCCCATTGGCTTGTAATGCACCACCATTTAATGAAAATTGATAAGGTGCATTTCCATTAATTGCATTGGTAGTTATAGAGCCAGCAGGCGTTCCAAAACAACCAATATTTGTTCTTGTAAATTGTGAAAACGCGATTGTATTTGGTTGAGTTAGTGTTCTGGTAATAGTGGCCGTGC
>CALIIL010000154.1 GCA_938017685.1 uncultured Chitinophagaceae bacterium | reverse complement strand
TCAGTTAATTTCAAGCCTTCTGCATCTGCACTTTTAAGCTGGGTCAATAATTCTTGAGCATTTTCGTTTAATCCAAGTTTATTAAACCATTTAGACTCTTTCTTGCCTGCATCGTATGCAGTGGTAAAAAAAGTTTCATTTAGAGCAGTATCCTTGCCTAGCAGTACCGACCAATCGAAGGTGCTATCACTAAGTTGAGCAAGCGAGGCATTTACCTCGTCTATATCAACAAGTGCTGGTTTAAATATATCGGTTACATCACCGCCTTCACCCATTTGGTTCTTACAAGAACAAAAGGCCATAAGTACAATGGAGAGAAGTAGTAGGTTACGTTTACACATAATTTTACCGTAAATGTAAAAAACAAATTACATTTGCGACGTAGTAAAGCCATTAGCTTAACCAAGCCTTATGACTGAAGAAGAAATATTAAAGAATTTTAAAGACGGCGTTAATCAAGAAAGGTCACTTTCTGCATTAATGGATATGCATAAGCAAAAACTCTATTGGCATATAAGACGTATGGTTGTAGATCATGAGGATAGCAATGATATTCTACAGACTGTATTTATTAAAGCTTGGAAAAACCTTGCTAAATTCAGGGGCGAATCAGGCATTTATACTTGGTTATATCGAATTGCTTCTAATGAGTGCTTCACTTTCCTTAAAAAAGAAAAAAAACGACGTACAATCTCTATTTCTGATGAAGAAAATGATATTGGGAATAAATTAAGAGCAGATAGGCATTTTAATCCCAAGGAAATTGAGTGGAAACTACAACTAGCCATTCAACAACTGCCAGAAAAGCAAAAAGCTGTTTTCTCATTGAGATACTATGATGAAATGCCGTATAGTAAGATAGCCGAGATACTAGAAACCTCAGAAGGTGCTTTAAAAGCAAGTTATCATCATGCTGTTAAAAAAGTACAAGAATTCCTTACTAGCGATTAAACCTTATAGTAAAATAATAGTCAAAGCCCTGAAGTAATGAATATGAACGAAATACAACAAGAATTGGAAGCACTCAATGTGAGCTTGCCTGCAAGTAATAAGGCGGTTCAAGAGGTTCCCAATGGCTATTTTGATCGTGTTAATGAGGATGTGTTAAACATGATTAAGGCTGAAGCTTTTAGTGAAACACTCCCTAAAAAAATGCCACAAAGTATTCCATCTGATTATTTTGACACATTTAATAAAAAAGTTCTTGCCCAAGTAGAAACAGCACCTGAAATGATCGTGCACAGAACCTCCAAGCTTAAGCCTTGGGCACTCGCTGCTTCTATAGCCCTTATACTGAGTATTGGCTTATTTACTTTTCAAGGCACAGAACAATTATCAATTTCATCAGAATTGGCACAAATTAGTGAATCTGATCTAAAAGAATATATGTTAGACAATGACTACGAGTTTAATGACTATATCATTGAAGGACAAACAGCTAACTTACACCAAGTTGAAGAAGAGTTTTTTGAAGAAGCTGAAGGATTATCTAAAGATGAAATATTAGAGTACGCTTTGTAAAACGATTTATTTAAATGAAACACTTAAAAAAAACAATACTACTACTTACCGTTGTCTTGGGTTTGGGTATGCAAGTACAAGCTCAAACTCCCAATAATAAGCGCGAACGTATAGAACGCATTAAGAGTAAATTTATATCTCAAAAATTAAATCTTGACGCAAAAACGGCTGAGGCTTTCTGGCCAATTTATAACGAATACGATAATGCCAAGCAACAGTTATATCGCCAATTTAAACGATCAAAAAAAGTCACCGGTGTATCCATACTTGACATTGAAAGCAGATTAGAACGCGATCAAGAAATGCTTAATCTTAGAAAAAAATATACTGTACGATTTTCTAAAATTCTATCCCCATCACAATTGGCCAACTTAAGAAAAGCCGAAAATGAGTTCAGACGAATGATTATTCAGAAAGTAAAAGGTGGTAAAGAAAAGTATTATAAAAACAAAAGCAATACACGCGGAGCTGCTTAAGCTAACTTACTTAATGGTATGGATACATCATGGTAAAACATGAAGGTCCAATTTCCCTGCCTTCCTTTCTGTCCATACTCTTCACGTAATTCGGCACTGCGCCTTCCGTCAAAATCATACTTGGCCATATAACGCACTTTAAGCTGCTTGAGCTGCGGAACATTATCGCCCCCAAAAAAATAATGACCATCATCTCCTGACAGCAAGAAAGAAGTATGATGTGGGCAATGACCACCATCCTGCTCGTAAGATATAAAATCTAACAGCTCGCCTTTAGCAGCCAACCACTCTACTCTTGCTGATCTTACTAATAATTCTAGGTCGCCTAATTCATAAGATGGCTCACCTTGCTCCAATGCATAATTATATTCATCTTCGCCTATGTAATAAGTTGCATTAGGAAATGTTTCATGTCGTTCATCATACTCATCTACATAGCTCAAGCCTCCTGCATGATCTTTATGCAAGTGCGACATCACAACTTTTGTAATATCATTTGGGCTAATGTTATGCTTGGCAAGATTTTCTTCAATAACTAACTGACGATTATCGTTAAAAAAACCAAGCCCTGTATCGAACAGAATATTGTCATTTGCAGTCCGCACCAAAAACGGCTGTATTTCTACTAAAAGGGAACCGCGACTTCGCTCTTCGAGTATATCTTTTTCAATATCAAAAGCATGAAATACTTTGTCAAAGCCAATAGTATAATAGCCCTCGTTGAGCGGAAAAACTTCAAATTTCATCATTATCGTAATATCATATTTCTATCTGCATCCAATCGTACTAATACAAATATCATAATTGTAAACGTAAGCAAGCTAGTCCCTCCATAACTTATTAATGGTAAGGGTATGCCAATAACAGGAGCCAATCCAATGGTCATACCTAAATTAACCAGGATATGAAAAAATATTATTCCTGCCAAACAGTAAGCAAATACTCGGCTAAACTTGGATCGTTGCCGCTCTGCTATATACATAATCCTAAATAAGAATAGCAAGTACAATATCACTAATAGAGTTGAGCCAATAAAGCCAAATTGCTCAGCAACAGAGCAGAAAATAAAATCAGTACGTTGCTCAGGCACCCAATTATATTTCGTTTGCGCACCATTTAAAAAACCTTTGCCAACAATGCCCCCAGAAGCTATTGCAATTTTAGATTGACTAACATTATACTCCGCTGCAGATTGCACGGTCATATCTTTTCCATTAGAATACTCTACTGGCACTTGCTGACCAATCATGGTATAAATACGCTGCACCTGATAGGTCTTGAGCACTTTAGTAAATGCAAAAGGCACTAAGACTTGTGAGAAAATCACACCAACCGCCCATGCTGCAAGGATAATTACGAGAATGCTCTTTTTGCGTTTTAGGTTTTTACGCAGCACAATTAATGCGCCAACTGCAATAACTGTTAGTACAACAAATAAAACATCCTTTGGCATGGCTAATGTGGCTATCGTTAAGGCTATTCCTGAGAACCCTAATACGATAATAGTATTGGGAAGTCCTTCACGATACATAGCTAACAGGAAAGATAAATACACTAAAGCAAGCCCCGTTTCTCGCTGAGCAATAATGATTACCAATGGAACAATTGCAAAGGCAATAGCAACTAATCGGTGCTTAATATTATTAAAATCTGTTTCTAAGGAAGATAAAAATTTAGACAAAGCCAAAGCGGTAAAAAACTTAACCATTTCGGCAGGTTGTATTTGAATAGGTCCCACAACTAAAAAAGATTTAGAGCCATTAACTTCTCGACCAGCAACAACTACCACTAACAATAGCAGTATGCCTATAGCGTAAGAGATATAAGCTAGGTTAGGAAACATCTTACTATCTGTAAATAATATGACTACTGAAACCAAAAGACCTATTCCTAAAAATATTAATTGGCGCATATAACTTTTACCCGGCTGGAAAAAACCTACACTTTGCCCTGTATGCTCCACCGCATAAATACTCAAAAAACCAATGAGCACTAAACACAAATAAAGCAATATTAATATGCCATCTATTCGTTGTAAATATGATTTAGGACTAAGCGTACTCACCTTTTTTATTTTTAGGGTCTAACATTTCATATTGTTTAAAATAATAAGGATCTAACAACCAATGATTTGATTGGCGGTTATTTATACTGTCTATTCTTCGTTTGGCTCTTTTTACACTATCTCTTCTTCTCAATTCTTTATTCCAACGCTCACGCGCCGCTTTCTTTTCTATAGAATCTATCAAGTAAGTAATCTTTGGTATCACTTTAGAGTTTTTCATTTTATTCAAAAGCCCTTTTCTTCTCCGACTAATCGTATCGGTTAAATATCTTTCAATCATTAAACTAGCTATAGGAGCTGCCCATTGCGAACCATAGCCAGAGTTTTCTACACATACAGCAACGGCAATTGTTGGATTATCCATGGGTGCAAATGCTACAAACATGGAGTGATTTCTTAATTTCACCCGCTTACCATTAATGCGTCTTGCATTTTCTACAGTACCTGTTTTACCACAAACTTTTATTCCTGGTATGCGAGCAACTCTTGCTGTGCCTCGATCCACAACCGCTTCCATACCTGCTATTACTGACCAGAAATTAGCGTCACTTATTTTGGCAACAACTTTTTTATCTAAGTACTTGGCTAACTTAGGATGCGTACTATCTTTTCCAATAGCTCGTACAAAGTGTGGAATATAATAATGTCCTCGATTAGCAATAATACACATTGCATTAGCCATTTGCAATGGCGTTAACTCTACCTCGCCTTGCCCCATACCAAGAATAGACATATTACAAGAATTCCAATTCTTATTGTATGTTCTATCAAAATACTTAAGGTCTGGAATATAACCGCCTCGCTCCGAAGGAATATCAATACCAATAGGATGCCCCAAGCCAAAATCACTCATGTACTTATTCCAGCGCTTAACTCCTGCTCGAACATTTTTATTGGAAGGCGAATCTATAGACAAACGAAATACGTGACAGAAGTAGGCATTACATGAATTGGCTATGGCATTGGCCAAGTTTGAAGCATGACCACCTCCACTATGCGTACAACCAATACGCCTACCACATTGATAATAACCTCCTCGGCATCCGTAACCATAACTACTGGTGATCACGCCAGCATCCAGTGCCACTAGTGCAGTTATAGGTTTAAATGTTGAACCAGGATTATATTGCGCCATGATGGAACGATTAAATAATGGCTTGGTTGCATCTTTTAACAGCTTGCTAAAATTCTTGCTACGATCATTACCACTTAATAAACTTGGATCAAAAGATGGGCCACTCGCAAAAGCCAGAATACCTCCAGTTGATGGCTCTATGGCTATGGCGCTTCCCAATTTATTGGCCATCATTTGTTCGGTTAACTTTTGAAGATCGGCATCTAAATATAAATTGAGAGCTTGCCCAGGTACTGCAGCACTATCTAAATCACCATTTTTATATGAACCAACAATACGCTGTCGTACATCTTGTAATAAATATTGTACACCAGGTTGCCCTCTGAGTTCTTTTTCGTAGGACTTTTCTAATCCTGTAATTCCCGTAATATCACCTCTACGATATGCTGCATACTTTTCTTTTTGCAACATTTCCTTATTTACCTCGTTCAAATAACCTACAAAATTGGCTCCCGCTTTATACGGAAATGATCGTTGCGCACGTTCTATTAAGCCTATACCATTAAATCCATCAATGCCTTCCTGCAATCGAGCAATGGACTTGGGCGATAAGTTTTTATACAATACAGAGGTCCTGGACCATCCATTGCGCATAACTAAGGCATGTATTGTTTTTTTAAAATCTTCAGGCACAATATTCATGACCTTACAAAAACCCAAGGTGTCAAAACTCTCTTTAACTTTCTCAGGTTGCACAGTGATGTCGTAATAAATGCTATTGTTCAATAAGATCTTACCATTGCGGTCGTACATAATACCGCGTGCCGGCATAGTTATCTTACGCTTTACAGCTTGGTTCTTAGCTTGTAATTGATACCCGCCACTTCCTACTACTTGAAGCATGAAAAGTCGCACAACTATAGCTAAGGCTATAAGCACGAAAAATGACTGGATATATATACTTCTATTTTGATTAAAATCTGACACAACTAAGAGCGGTTAAAGTTAAGCTGCTCAAACATCTGAAAAGTATAAGGCTTTGATAAAATGCTAACTTTTCCATTGCAGTTTTCAACATTCAGCCTTTGAAATAATCAATTTTAAAGCAGGAGAATTATTCGATTAGAAACAAAAATAATTATCTTGCGTACATATTTTGAAACTAAGTATTGTCATACCAGCCTATAATGAAGGCAAAACCATTCATTTAATTCTTAACCGAATTAAAGATGTAAATCTAATGGGTGATCTAACAAAAGAAATCATTATTGTCAATGATTTTTCTACAGATAATACTAAAGAAAGTATTGAGAAATACCGTTCTGAAAATACTGATTTAGAGATTAGTTATTATGAGCATGCGTTCAATAAAGGTAAAGGAGCTGCCTTGCATACGGGCATATCCAAAGCTACTGGCGATTACCTTATCATTCAGGATGCTGATTTAGAGTATGACCCAAGAGAATATAATTTATTATTACAACCCATTCTAGAGGGCAATGCTGATGTAGTTTATGGTTCACGTTTCTTAGGAGGCAAGCCACATCGCATTTTGTTCTATTGGCATAGTATTGGTAATAAATTCTTGACCAACTTATCCAACATGTTTACCAATCTAAATTTAACAGATATGGAAACTTGTTACAAAATGTTTAAAACTGAAATCATTCAGTCCCTTACTTTAAAGGAGAAGCGATTTGGTTTTGAACCGGAGGTAACTTCTAAAATATCAAGAATAAAAGGTATTAGATTATATGAAGTGGGTATCTCTTATTATGGTAGAACCTATGAGGATGGAAAAAAAATTGGTTGGAAAGACGGCGTCCGTGCCATCTATTGCATCTTAAAGTTTGGACTTTTTAAACTTTAGGTACTCGCTTGAGCAATGGAATATCGCTCACACTTATCATACCACATAGCAATATAGCAAGAAAAGGAGCCTTATAACGCACAATAGCACCTAAGTTAGGTACAGTATATCCAATAAATAATAAGACAGATATACTAAAGAAAATCATGAGGATGAAGTAGCCGTTTTTAAAATATTTCTTTCTTAAAAAGAGTAAGGCTATAAGCAACATTAATAATACCAACAAACTATCAAAAGCGGCGGCAGCATACTTTAAATGCTTCCCTAATTGAGGTATTGGCTCAATAAATATATGCTCTAAAGCAGCAGGCGTATTATTAAGCAAACTTGTATTCGTTGCTTCTAAAACGGGCGTTTGCAAATCAGAATATCCTTTACTCTTAAAAAATTGTTCTTGCTTATTAACTACTATCTGCTTTAAATTGAAGCGTGGACTAATCGCATGAGAAAATAAAAATATCAATGTGCCTGCGCCATAAACAAGCAATATAAAGTAAGCAACTCGTTTATTTTTATAAAAAATAACCCAAGCTAAGTAAGCAGGAATAAAACATAAGAAATAGAAGTAACGTATCCCAAGCATCAAGAATAGAGTAATGACAAGCGCTAAAATATTCTTCCAATCTCCTTTAATTAATACTTTAAGCGTGAGCCAGCTTACTATTCCAAAAGCTGCTAGAATAAATCCATCCTTGTGTATACCGCTGCACCAGAAGGCAATACCTGGCAAGAAAAATAAGACGGAGACAAACAGCCATTTCTTTTTTGGCCTAAAGTGTAACAGCGTTTTTAAGAAAGCCAGTTGACCTAAAAAGTATATAACGTTATAGAAAATAATATTGACATACTCATGTCCAAAAGATAAGATATTACAAAGTACCATGAAGCGGGTATGCATTAACTTACCAAAGTCACTCCAATAAAGTGCGTTATGCTTATCAATAAAGTTCAAATGATCACTAATACCACCCCAATCAAAAAACCAAGTCTTTAGATAATCCAAAGGTTTGTTATGAAAATCATTTAGATAAATCATGCCTTCCTGATATAACGTATGCGAGTCATTATACAGATATTCTGAATTATGAAAGTAAAGGTTTAAACAACCACACAACACTTTAAATAAGAATAAACTACTTATGACTGCGTAGGACAAATGCATGCGCTTATCCAACCCGTATAACTTGAAAGCATAGAGAAAATACAGTAAATAAATAATGAAAATGAATAATTCCAATAGTCAATGAATATTAGAATAAATGTAGTGCGCTAATTTTTAATTTCAACTATGGTCGCATCTTTCTTTTTATCCTTCTTATCAGACTTTTTAATCTTTTGATACTTTCGGATTGTTTTAATCCGTTGTTCAGCCACTTTTTTCATAGCCGGTGTTACTTGATCTTTAGGGATGGCAATCTCTACGACATTAATATTCTTATCCTTTTTTGCCTCAGCAATATGTGTTGGATCAGAATAATAAACAACGGACACCGTTGAGTCTACAGGTTCTTCAACCGGTGCAACCTCTTGGAATTCTTCATTCACCGCTTGTTCTTCTGCACCAGGCAAAAGCGCTGGCTCGTTTTGTGCATTTGGATTGGTTTTGAAATTATAACGCTTTGCCTCTCTTGGCAATCTGCGCACAGGATTATTTAACCAATAAGAACTTTTAAGATAACTTTTTGTTGGGTGATAAATGAATAAGCAACTTCCATTTTTTATACGATCAATAATTGGCCCCGCCATTCGATGCTCCACAGCCGGGCAACCCCAACTTCGCCCTAAACGCTTATTCCCTTTGATAAAAGCACGACTTACATAATCAGCGCCATGGATTACAATATCACGGCTCATGGCTTTGTTATTATAAGCACCATCAACACCACTTAAACGAAGAGAATAACCATTATGACCAGAATAAGATTGGGCTGTTACAAAGAAGCCAAGACTACTCTGATGGGACTCAGGAATATTGGAAAAACGAGTAGCAAACTCCTCTCCAGTGGCAGTACCATGCGCTACAAGCGTATTATACACTACACGCTTAGCAATGACATCAATCACCCAAAGACGATTAGTATTACTCGATAGAGAAAAATCACAAATAGATAAGTAACGTCTATTACTTAACTTATTGGCCTCGAGCATATTTAGGTAGCCATAAAAAGCTTTATGAAATACTTGATACTTCAGTTTACGTTTTCCATTAAAATTGAGCTTATTGTAAACAGACTTTATATAAACATCCGTTTGACTGCTTGTGGACTTCCCATTTATTTTATCAGCTAATACAGTGTTGGGACAGAATACAAATCCCCCCAAACAAATAATTAATATGAAATATAAAGCTCTCATTTTACTGTTTCGAACTTTGATGTAGCGAGAGAAACTCCCTATTCCCAAAATTCAACGCAGTAAATATAATATTAAAATTGACTTTAATATGTTTAAAACCGTTAAAAATAGTGCCTTAGCAAGAAATTTACTTTCTTGAAACGGCCTTTTTGGCTGCTGCAACGATGGCTGATGTGCTCAAACCGTACTTTTCTAACAATTCTTTTGGTTTTCCACTTTCGCCAAAACTGTCATCTACAGCTACAAACTCCTGCGGACAAGGCATCTGACTTACCAGCACATTGCTCACACTCTCACCTAAACCACCATTTTTTTGATGCTCTTCACAAGTGACTACACAACCAGTTTTCTTTGCTGACTTTATAATCGCCTCATCATCCAATGGTTTAATAGTATGCATATTGATAAGTTCGGCATGTATCCCTTCCTTAGCAAGTTCTTTTACAGCCTCTACTGCAAGCCACACCATGTGCCCACAAGCAATAATACTTACATCTGTTCCTTCATGCATTAATTGGGCTTTGCCAATGATAAATTCTTGATCTTCTGGGGTGAAATTTGGCCATTTTGGTCTTCCAAAACGCAAGTACACTGGACCGTCAAATCTTGCAATCGCTTTGGTTGCTAATTTTGTTTGATTAAAATCGCAAGGCACAACCACCTTCATGTGCGGTAACATCTTCATCATGCCAATATCTTCTAGAACTTGATGTGTTGCTCCGTCTTCTCCCAATGTAAGTCCGGCATGCGATGCACATACTTTTACATTTTTACCACTATAAGCCACACTCTGACGTATCTGATCATAAACACGTGAAGTAGAAAAATTAGCAAATGTTGTAGTAAAAGGAATTTTTCCTCCAATAGTCATTCCTGCTGCAACACTGATCATGTTGGCTTCGGCAATACCACATTGTACAAACTGCTCAGGCATTTCGTCCATCAATTTATTAAGCTTTAATGAACCTGATAAATCTGCTGTAAGTGCTACTACATCTTTATTTTCTTTAGCTAACTCATATATACCTTCTCCAAAACCAGAACGGGTATCTTTCTCATTTATCACTTTGTAATCATCGATCATGGCCACAAAAGTAAAAGAGAATAAGCCAAAGCTTATTATTTAGTTTTCAACAATATGGAATGAAATTAGAATAAAACGCAAGTTTCCTTGAACTTAACACCTCCATTATCAATTTCGGTGCTGTTGGCTTCACATTTTAATGCAGCCTCATCGCGTGTATCTTTTATGTTATACTCAACAGTATCAGTAGCTGGCAAGCCAGGTTGATTGCCTGTATACTCAATAGCACACTGACATATGTACTCTCTTGTGCAAGAAGACAAAGTGAAAATTACTATACAGAGAATAAAAAGTATGGTTGATCTCATTCGTTAATATTAGTCAAATATAAACAAACTGATTTTTCTACCCCAACATTTAAAAATAAATTTACAGATAATATAAATATTGTGAAACCCAACGAAAAATTAGCTAATCTCAGTTTTCTTGCCCAACAGGTGGTCGAGGGGTTTATTATAGGAATGCACAAGAGCCCATTCCATGGTTTTTCGGTAGAGTTTGCCGAGCATAGACTTTATAACCCAGGAGATAATCTTAAGCATATAGACTGGAAGGTTTATGGTCGCACGGACAAGCTATTTATTAAGCGTTATGAAGAAGAAACTAACTTGCGCTGTCACGTAGTTATTGACACATCTTCTAGTATGCTATTCCCTGATGAAGGTGTTGATCATAATAAGCTTGGTTTCTCTTGCGTAGCTTCCGCAGCTTTATTTCAATTATTTAAGAAACAATTAGACGCTGGCTCGCTTAACTTTTTTGATCAAAGTCTTTATTACCAAAGTCCATGTCGTTCTAATGGTACACATTATAACCACCTAGTTACACAACTGGAGAATAAAATGAAGCTGGACGAAAAGATGAAAAGCTCTAACACGGCCAATGTGCTGCACCAAATAGCAGATAATGCACACCGCAGAAGTTTAATTATACTATTTAGCGACATGCTAGATCGTG
Organism: uncultured Chitinophagaceae bacterium; assembly: GCA_938017685.1. Taxonomy (GTDB): domain Bacteria; phylum Bacteroidota; class Bacteroidia; order Chitinophagales; family Chitinophagaceae; genus JAGNRR01. The sequence continues at coordinate 2,696 of CALIIL010000154.1, read as the reverse complement.
TTTCTGAAAAAGAGGAATTATTAGACGCTTTGAAGCACTTAAAATTTAATAAGCATGAGGTTATCTTATTCCATGTGCAGGACAAAAAGAAAGAGGTAGAATTTGAGTATGAGAATAGACCTTATGAATTTATAGATTTGGAAAGTGGCGAAAAAATTAAAATGAACTCTAACACTTTAAAGAAAACTTACTCTGAACAAATGAAAGCGTACCGCGCCGAAATAGCGCTCAAATGCTTACAGTACGGAATAGACCTCGTTGATGCCGATATTAATACAGGCTATGAACAAATACTACTCCCCTATTTGTTGAAACGAAATGCTATGGTCTAATTGTTAAGTGCGCGTTTTTTAACCTCCTTTTCTTTTCTAAAAGCTTTATCTTTATTGCTCAATATGCGTATACTTTTTAGTTTGTTTTTTCTTACTTGTGCCTCTCAATTGATCGCACAGCCCTACTCTGCTTATGTAGATGTTCGTCAGCAGTTTTACATTTTTGATAATGGAGCGATTAATAAAGCCGATCATTTGCCACCGGCGGATTATAAAATTGGTCGCAACATGGTTGCTTATGTAGACAATCAAAGAAACTTTCAAGTATACAAGGATGGGCTCATAACATCAATTAGTGATTTATTTACGCTTCGTTTTTTCGTTTCGGATTACTTCCTCATGTATCGTAATGCTAGTATGGTTTCAGTAATTGACGGAAGAGATGTAAAGCAACTGTCACCTCTTTGTAAAGATGTAATCATGGGCGATAGTATTATCGCTTTTTATGATATAAACAAACAAACACTAAATGCATATTATGGCAACAAAACGCATGAGTTAGAAACTTATCTGATGACAAGAGAAGGTGATTTTTCTTTTGGAAAAACTGTAAAGGCATCTGATAATATCATGGCCTATGTAAATTTTAATGACGCTTTTAAAACCTTCTATCAAAACGAAACTTACACATTAGATAACCAGCATGTTCAAGACTTCCAAGTAGGACGCAATACCGTTGCTTATACAGATATTAATTATCAGTTTTGGATATTTCATAAAGGACAAACCTTTAAAATTTCAGGCTTTGCTCCCAAGTCTTATCAAGTAGGCGATGACTTGGTAGCCTTTGTAGACTATGAAGGTTACTTTAAAATATTCCATGATGGTAAGATGTATAGTATCGGTTTTTACGAACCACAATATCAAGTAACTGACTTTGTTGTTGCTTATGAAGATGTAAACGGTTTCTTCAAAGCATTTTATGAAGGTAATTCTGTGGTAATGGAAAACTATTATCCACCCAACTTGCAAATGCACTATCGCTCACTGGCATATGTTAACCAAGCCAATATGCTACGCTTCTTTAGCGAAGGCAAGGTGCATGATATTACTAATATGAATGTTGATGAAATGAGATTAGACTATGATGTATTGCAATACAAAACAGGATTCAACTCGTTTAAGTTCTTTTCTAAAGGAGAAGAGTACTAAACTATAATTTTACTTTTACCCCTAATCTAAATGCTCGAGGCATACCTGGCCTTAAACCTGCGGGCCTCATGGCTGCAATATACTTTGTGTTCATAATATTCATTACACTGCCAAAAAGTTGGACGCGCGTTCTTAAATCATAATTTACTGAAATATCTGAAACACTAAAAGCGGGCATCACAAACTCATTGGGCAGCGCACTTGTACCTGCAACTGCATACATCTCAGACTGGTATTTATAATTATAAAAGATACCTAGTTTTTCCAACTCATAACCGATATTAAAGCCAATTTGATGTTGTGGTAGATAAGGTAATAAATCATGCTCTTGCACACTACCCCAACCAGCAAAATCACTCTCAAAACTATTTAAGAACATAGCCTTAGTATAAGTGTAAGTCGCGCCTATAGGCAAGCGTTGATTTTTATTTTTTTGCAAAAGGTCATAGCTAGCCAAAAACTCAACGCCCATGGCGCGAGCTTGACCACCATTAAACAAATCGCCACTACCACTACCTCCTGCCGATAAATTATCAGCACCTAATAGATTAGCATAATCAGAATAAAATCCAATAATTGCCAATTGGCTTGTACCCTTCAGATACTTACCTCCTATTTCATAATTGGTACTTTGTTCAGGCAGCGCATCCTCAGTAAAGCCAGATGGTGAGAAGCCTTTGTGCGCGCCAAATATTAAATTTAAATGTTTGTTCCAAGCATAAGAAATGCCTAAGCCTGGTAAGAATATCTGATTTTTATTCTCAGTTTCTTTTAGATCTTGCCCTGTGCGTTCTGTATCCACTTTTCCATAATCTTGTTTATTAAAAGTGATATTTTCGTATCTCATTCCAGGTATAAATCGCCATTTTTTATAAGCCAATTCATATTGAATATAGGCAGCGAGAGCTGTTGCGTTTTGAAGGCGATTACTCTCTGTTCCTTGAGTACCACGATCAATCACACCTAAGACACCATTTTGCATTTGGTACTTATCTACCCACTGAAATCTGTCAAATGCATCTTGATGTAAGCGCGCCCCAATTATCATTTGATGCTTCAATGATCCTGTTTCAAACTGGGTTTGACAAGCTGTCTGAACCCCTTGGTTATAATACACTCTATTATTAGACTTGATATCTAAATAACCATTATTGTGGATCACATGACAGATGGGGATTAAGCAAATAGTTTGGTTAATCTAAAGAGGAAGAA
>CALIIL010000153.1 GCA_938017685.1 uncultured Chitinophagaceae bacterium | reverse complement strand
GATGCCGAAGAAACAGCCCGCCAAGGAACACAAGACAAAGTAATAGCCAACAACCAACTGCACAAAAACCTCATGGACATGCTCCTCGATGGACAAGAAATATTCAAAAACGACGAAGCCGTGCGCAAGCAATTCATCTTTGCCGAGTTATTATACTTAGTCAAAGGTGCAGGAACAGCAGGAGTAAAAGGAACAATAAGCAACCAAGCCGATGGAAGAACAATCCAAGGCGCAACAATAACTATTCCAAGCAAAGACAAAACAGCTACATCCGACACCATTGGCAAGTACAACATAAGCCCAATGGCGGCAGGCACATACACAATAATAATAGAAGCCGATGGCTATCAAAGAAAAACGATCGAAGACTATGAAATAAAAACAGGAACAACCTCCACCCTCAATATAGACTTAGAGCCCAATCCTTAAATCAAAACAAAAACACAAAAAAGAAAAAGCCCGGTAAAAACCGAGCTTTTTCGCACCCTATAAAATCTACCCTTCGACAAGCTCAGGATGAATAATCTTTATTTCAACAGAATTAATCTGGGTTATTTCCATTTAGGAAATTATTTAATGTACTCACATTGGAGTTCAACGAATTTTTATCTTCTGTTATAGAAGTACCACTTATCTCTTCATCCGAAGAATGAGCATGATTATCTAATGCTTGATTGCGACGCACGTAGGCAGGAATTTCTTCATCTTCTTGCTGTCCTTCCAATTTATTTACATCATAACTCATAGAACGAAGTTTAGAAGCACGTTCATCAAAAGCACGTTTCTGTAATTCAAAATTTGCTTCTTGCTCTAACTCATAATCCGTAAGCATTCGGCTACCTTTTTTACGCGCTAAGGTTATTCCTTTAATCGAAACATATTCATCAGTTACTTCATCATCACTTTTTTCAGCAGCATTCATTTCATTACTTGCAGCAACAACTGGCGCTTCAAATTGTGGTGTATCAAAGGTCACTTCTTCTACTTCTGATACATCATCCTTTACAAATAATTCAATCGTTTCTCCAACCTCAGTATCTTCCCAATTATTCTCACTAGGCGTTTCCATTTCAGTGGTAGTAAATACTGGCGCTTCAACAGTTGGTTCTTCAACAACTGGCGCTTCAACGGTAGGCTCAGCTGTCATTTGTTCTTCAATCTCATCTTCAATATTCATTTCAAAAGAAACAACAGCTTCCTCCTCTGCTACTGTTTCATCCGTATCAATATTGTTTTCCATTTCATAAGTCTGCATCAAGTCCTTTCTTATTTCTTCTGTTTTCTCAAAAGAAATAATTTCACACTCAGCACCTTCATCTCCAGCTAGCTCTTCCATTTCAGGAACACTTTCTTCAATAAAAGCACCTAAGCTTGTAACAGCTGGCACTTCATCTTCCATAAAGCTCTCTTCAAAAGCTGGAATTACTTCATCCTCTGGACGCAAACCTAAAGCCGTAATGGGTGTCGCATTTAATGGCTCTACTTGAAATGTTGTTGGTGTATAATCAATATCTGCTTTGCCCAATTGCGGTACTTTATCAGAAATATTTTTAGGCGTATGCTCCACTTTCTTAGCTTCTTCTTCTAATGAAACAAAGACTTTGTCTTTTTCAAAAAGGTTGGACTTTCTAAACGCTTCTTCTGTTTCATTTTCTTTAAATCCCGTAGCAATAATGGTAATACCAATATTATCACCTAAGTCTTCATCATAACCCATACCTAGGATCAAGTCACAATCGTCACCAGCTTTTTCCTGTACATAAGCTTGGATCAATTCCATTTCATCTAAGGTATGCTCAGTATCTCCTTGAGAAGAATTTACATTTAACAAAATCCATTTAGCACCTTGAATACTATTATCATTTAATAAAGGTGAACTCAACGCTTCTTCTACCGCAATAGCTGCACGGTTCTCACCACCTGCTTTTGCATTACCCAAAATCGCTCTACCACCTTCGCGCATAACTGTACATACATCGGCAAAATCCACAATAATATGTCCCTTACTTGAAATTACATCTGTAATACATTTTGCCGCCGTTGCCAATATATCATCTGCCTTACAAAAAGCTTCAGAGATAGCTACATTGCCAAAATGCTGACGCACTTTATCATTAGAAATAATAAGCAAGGTATCTACATTTTTCTTTAATTCATCAATACCATCTTGCGCATATTGCTTACGCTTTTTCCCTTCATAAGAAAATGGAGTCGTAACAATACCAACAGTTAATGCGCCCGATTCTTTGGCTAACTTAGCCACAATTGGTGCACCACCTGTGCCTGTTCCACCACCCATACCGGCAGTTACAAATACCATTTGTGTATTATCTCCAAATGCTTTTTTTATTTCATCTAAACTTTCGGTTGTAGCCTCACGCCCAACATCAGGTTTTGCTCCAGCACCAAGCCCCTGAGTAAGCTCCGGCCCTAATTGTACTTTAATAGGCACCGCGCTCTCTGAGAGTGCTTTCATATCCGTATTGCATACGATAAAGTCTACTTCATCAATGCCAAGAGAATACATGTGGTTAACTGCATTACCTCCGCCGCCGCCAACGCCTACGACTTTGATAATATTTTCACTTTTTTGTGGTAATTCGAATTCGATCATTTTGTTTAAATTTTATGGATTAGGGTAAGTTGAATTTTATTTTAAGTTTATTTATTTTAGTTCTATATCATCGCCATCTTCAAAAACTTTGAGCACTCCATTCTTTACAGCGCCAAATATTTTTGTTAGCCCAAGCGTTCTTTTTTGAATAACTGGCTTAGGCTCCTCTTCTTCTTTTATGGTATGATCTACAGAAACTATTTCTTCAGGAATAGGATCTCCTTGCGGACGAAACAGTGCATCCATTTCTTCTTGAAGATCTGCTGCTTCTTCTGCAGTTGTCTCTTGCACCATATCGCTACTCACTTCTTCAACAGCTTCAGTCTTTGGCTCTAACTCGCCAAAAAGAGTAGCAATTTCTTGCTGCGCATCATCTGTGCTTTGCTCCACAACTTCGGAAGTATAAGACATTGTTTCATGCATAGAGTTAGCCGAGAAACTCGCAAAACGATTATTCTCAACATCATCATAACCTCTCAAGATTAACCCAAGACAAGTCGCAAACATTGGCTGGTTCAATTCTTTAGCACGCTCACCAACAATATGCTGATTAGGAAAACCGATACGTGCTGCCATATTTAACTTATACTCTGTTAGCTGGCGCAAATGTTTTAATTGACTACCACCTCCTGTCAAAATCACACCACCATGTAACTTATCCTCTAAGTTCAATTGGCGCAATTGATGTTGTACATGCTCTAGTATTTCTTCCATGCGAGCTTGGATAATATTAGCCAAGTTCTTTACCGAAATTTCTTTAGGCGCATGACCACGAATACTAGGAATAGAAATAAATGTGTTGCTACTCACTTCATCAGCTAATGCTACACCAAATTTTTTCTTCATTAATTCCGCTTGAGATTTCAATACACCCAAGCCAGTTTTAATATCCTGTGTAATATTTACCCCCGCTCTTGGAATAACGGCTGTATGCTTAATTATTCCATCATGGAATACTGCTAAGTCAGTAGTACCTCCTCCAATGTCAATAATGGCAACACCCATCTCAATATCTTCTGGGCTCATAACAGCTGCAGCGGATGCTAAAGGTTGCAACTCAAAATCTTTGATTGAAAGTTCAGAACGTGTTACGGCTCTATTAATATTTTTTATTGCTGCTTTATCGGCAGTTATAATATGAAAGTTGGCGAGTAAATCAGTAGCACTCATCCCTACCACTTCCTTTTCAAGAAATGGACCATGATTATCTACCATAAACTCTTGTGCAATCACATCAATGATTTGATCACCAGGATGAATGGATGTTTTGTATTGTTCTTTAATCAATAATTCTACATCCTTACGCGACACAACTTCTTCCTCGTTTTGAATAACGCGCTTTCCAGATGTTTGCAAGCTTTTAATATGATGACCTGCAACACCAACATACACTTCCTTAATATTCAAGTCAGGGTTTTTTTCCTGACAATCTAATAAAGCAGCATCAATGCACTTATTACATTCATCAATATTTAAAACCATACCATGGTTTACACCGCTACTATTACTAAATCCGTGACCAAGGATTTCTATTTTGCCATATTTTGTTTTGCGACCGGCTATGGCTACAATCTTAGTTGTTCCGATGTCTAATCCTACAATAATTGGGTTCTGTTCTTGCATGTTATTTTATTATTTTTTGTTAGTGGGTTCTGTATTTATGATTATTTCCTTTCGTTTTTTCTTTTTGAGCTTTGGTTGATCAACTTTTTTCTTCTCTACTTTCTTAGCTTTTTTTACCTCAAGCTGTTTTTTCTCCTTTGGCTTTTTAGACTTAACAAGCGTTTTTTTAGGGCTACTTTTCTTTTCACTTTTAGCTACATTACTATTTGATGATTTAGTCGTTGAAGCCTTTTTAACCATTTTACTCTTAAGCGGAGCGGCACTTGCTGTAAGTACTCTTTTCTTTTTATCAAGCTTTATTGGCTTACTCTTACGCTTGGTATACATAATTGGCGCCTTGCGCTCTTCGAGCGATGCTTCTTTATGGAAACGACGACATACTAGTTGCTTTTTAAAGCGCACATCCAATTCTTTTACATTACTCCAGTTAATGCGCGTAATTCCTTTCTTATAAAATTGAAATAGGCGCTCAAACTTATCTTCCATATCCTCCATTCCGCCAAAACGAATACCAGCATTTCCAATAACACTTACTAGTTCAACCTCTCCTTTTTTGTCATAATTTATCTGTGTAATTACAGCATTCCAAAATGTATCAGCCACAATAAACTGCGCTAGCTTAACCAAATCTTTTTTAGACTGAGCATCTTTTAATGAGCGCTCCGATGTTACAATTGGCACCAAGGGGAAATACTGACGCGACAAAGGAATAACGCGCGCGTCTTTATCTAAAAAGTAACCATTGAAACTACTATCAGTGCGCTGCACGCGCAAAACAACCTCATGCTGCTGCACCTGTGCGTTTATCGTATTATTAGCATCAATAAATAGTTCTACTTTATTAATCCAAGGATTCGCACTGAGCTTCTCTTCTATTGATTGCACATCTATAGAATTCAATTTTGTTTCATTAAGTACAACACCTTGGTCAAGGATAATATTCTTTACTTGTTTAGTCGACAAGAAGTTTGTTTCTGGATTATCGATGGTTACATGCACATCCTCACATACAACATTTAAGTCTTGCTGATGGGCAAATACAAATGCAAGAATGATGATAGGCACAGACAGCAAGAAACCAACATTGCGCAATATGTTTTTTACTTTAATATTCATTAATAATATTTTTTAACGGTTCTACAATCTGATCTATATCTCCAGCACCTGCTGTAATTAAAACCTCAGGCTTACTTCTTTGCACCCACTCCATTACTCCGTCTTTGGATAAAATATGTACATTCTTATTTTGCATTTTATCTTTTATCAACTCGCTTGTAACGCCCTCCATTGGCAACTCGCGCGCTGGATAAATATCTAAGAGTATTACTTCGTCTGCTTCATCTAAACTTTTGGCAAAGCCATCTGCTAAATCCTTGGTACGACTAAATAAATGCGGTTGAAAAACAACAGACACTTTTTTATTTCTAAATAGTGAATTAGTACTTTTTATCAATTGATAGACTTCTTCGGGATGATGCGCATAATCATCGATATAAACACTTTTGTCATTATTGACAACATACTCAAAACGACGGCGCACGCCTTTAAATCCTGCCAATGCTTGCATAGCTTTTGGCATATCTATTTCTAAATGATGGCATATACTTAAAGCAACAATAGCGTTCTCAACATTGTGCATACCACCCATATTTAATTGCGCCTCACCCAATACTTCTCCATGGATACACACTTCAAATAGATATGAACCATTCTTGCTTGTTACATTTTGCGCGTAAAAATTTGCGCTATCATTTTGGGCACTATAGGTATACTCTTTTTGCACCTTAAAGTTACTAGCTTGCTTTAACCCATGCTTATAGAACAGTACATCCTTTGTACTATTAATAAATTGGAAATAGGCCTTTTCCATTTCCTCAACTGTACCATAGATATCTAAATGATCTGGATCAATGGAGCTTACTACAGAAATATTTGGATGTAGTTTTAAAAAACTTCTATCATATTCATCTGCCTCCACAACACACCAATCATCAGAAGTATTCCAATAATTGGTATCATAATTAGCAGCAATACCGCCTAAGAATGCTTGACAACCAAAGCCCGTCTCTCTCAATAAATAAGCAATCATTGAGCTAATGGTCGTCTTGCCATGTGTCCCTGAAACGCATATTGCTTGCTGAGAAGCAGTAATGGCTTGCAGTACATCAGAGCGCTTCACCACCGTATAATTGTTGTCTCTATACCAATTTAATTCTTTGTGATCAGCAGGAATGGCAGGAGTATACACAACAAGCTGCGCATCTTTATTCAACTGATTAAGATCATCTTCAAAGTGAATATCAATCCCCTCTGCTTCCATCTCACGCGTCAGACGCGTGGGTGTTTTGTCATAACCATTTACCACACAACCCTTCGCATGAAAGTAGCGCACCAAAGCACTCATCCCAATGCCGCCGGCACCAATAAAATACACTTGCGATATGTTCTTTAAATCGATCACTTGATTATTTCTAGTATTTGATTAGCTATTCTATCATCAGCATTTTTCACTGCCAAGGCTATAATATTATTGATTAATGTTTGTTGCGCATGTTCATCGGCCATTAAGTTGAGTACTTGCTTCCCTAGCTTTTCATTGACCTCACTATCTGTAATAATTTGAGCCGCGTTTTTATTAACTAGCGCCATCGCATTATGGGTTTGATGATCTTCACTCGCATGAGGATACGGCACAAATATTACCGGCTTACCTACAATACACAACTCAGCAATAGACAAGGCTCCTGCTCTACTCACTATTACATCGGCTACGGTATAAGCTTGCTCCATTTCTCTTAAAAAATCATAGACTTTTACTTGCCCTTGATACTTCTCAGCCGCTTGCACAGCTTCTTGATAAAAATCTTTTCCTGTCTGCCATATAACTTGAGCACCTGATTCTACAATGGCATCCAATTGCATTTTTAAGGCTTGATTAATACTTATTGCTCCAAGACTTCCTCCAAAAACAAACAAGGTCTTTTTATGACTATCTAAACCAAAAAATGAATAGGCTTCATTTTTCTCAACAGCCATTTCTTCAATTACTTTTCTCACAGGATTGCCTAATTGCTCAACTGCTGCATTCGTAAAAAAGGATTGCATATTCTCATAGGCTGTAAAAACCTTCTTGGCTTTTTTACCCAAAATTTTATTACTCTTACCCGCGTAAGAATTTTGCTCTTGAATTACAGTGGGTATACCCATTTTTTGCGCAGCGCTTAAAATAGGGAAGCTTGCATAACCACCAACACCCAAACAAACATCTGGCTTAAAGTCTTTGATTATATTCTTCGCCGCCATGAGTGATTTCAGCAACTTAATAGGTAACGTAATATTCTTAAGCATATTACTACGGTTCATCCCAGCAATATCTAAGCCTACAATCTTAAAACCTTCTTTAGGAACTTTTTCCATTTCCATCTTGCCATGAGCTCCCACAAACAAAATATCCATAGTCGGCTCTGCACGCTTTAGCGCATTAGCTATTGCAACTGCTGGGAATATATGCCCACCAGTTCCGCCACCTGCTATGATTATTTTCTTACTCATTCTTATGCCGCTTCTTTATGATTTTCATTTACAAATTTGCTTACGCTCAATATCACACCTATTGTTAAACAGGTAAACCATACGGAGGAACCTCCCTTACTTATCAATGGCAATGTTTGCCCAGTTACTGGTAATAAATTGACATTTACCGCCATATGTATAAAGGCCTGAAATACGAGTGTAAAACTTAAGCCTACCGCCAAAAAAGCGCCAAATGCATATGGACACTTTCTAAATATTACAATACTTCTCCATAGTAAGAGGAGGTATAAAAACACTAAACCAAAGCCGCCAACAATTAATCCATACTCCTCAATGAGGAAAGCATAAATGGTATCTGAATAAGCATGAGGCAAGAAATTTCTTTGTGTACTATTACCTGGACCTTTTCCTAACAAACCACCTTTGGCAATAGCCATCTTAGCTTGTGTAACTTGGTAGCTCTCCACGCTTTTCTCACTTGATGTAAAGTTAGAAATTCGATTTTGCCATGTCTGAGAACGACCTGAAAACATAAAGGCTCCAGTTAAAATAATAATTAACACACCGCCCATAATAGCCAAATATGAAAATTGAATACGACCAATAAAAAACATCATACCACTGCATACTGCGATAATCAAGGCAGTTGATAGATTAGCCGGAGCAATCAATCCGCAAACAATACCTGTTGGCAAGAATATCCAAAGTAAAATTTGTGTAAACTCCCCTTTCGTATTTTGAAACTTAGAAAGCTGCGCACTTAAATAGATAATCAACGCCAGCTTAGCAACATCCGAAGATTGGAAGGTAACATTCACCACTGGAATAGAAATCCAACGCGAACCCTCATTCAGCGTCACACCAAAAAACAAAGTATATCCCAACAATAAGACACTGATGATTAAAAATATATTAGCAAAGCGTTTATAGTAAGTATAGTTAATGGTATGTGCTATGTACATAATTAAGAAACCAATAACCACAATAATTAAACGCTTGATCAAAAACCTCTCAGGATGTCCGCCATTCACACGATATGCCAATGAACCTGTGCTACTATATATTGCAATCAAACTCGTTAAAGACAAGATGATAACAATAGCCCAGATTATTAAATCGGCCTTCGTTTTAATACGTGTTCTGATATCGAAGTTTTTAATCGCTTCCATCAATTATAGATTTTTTACCGTCAATTTAAATTGCTCACCGCGGTCTTCATAATTCTTAAATAGGTCAAAACTTGCACAAGCTGGCGACAATAAAACACAATCACCTTTCTTCGCCATCTCAAATGAGAACACAACAGCTTCCTGCATACTTTTAGCTTCCATCACTGGCACCAACTTTCTAAAGTAATCTTGTATCACAGTAGTATCTTCTCCAAGCGCAACAATTGCTTTCACTTTATCTTTAACTAATTCTGCAATTTGCTCGTAGTCATTTCCTTTATCTACACCACCCAAAATCAATACAGTATCTTTAGTCATACTTTCTAAAGCATACCACACACTATTTAAGTTAGTAGCCTTGCTATCATTAATAAATTCTACGCCGCGTATACTTGCAACACTCTCCATTCTATGTTCTAAAGATTGAAAAGCTTGTAAACTCTCTCTGATTTTTTCGGCACGCACTTCAGCTACTCTAGCCGAGATACCGGCCGCCATTGAGTTCTGCTGATTGTGTTTTCCATTGAGTGAAATATCATTAATATTAATCGATACCTTTTCTCCATTCTGTTTTAAAACCATTTCCTTTTCGCTTATATAAGCGCCATCATGTTGTACTGTCTCTCTCATTGAAAAATATTGAATTTTTGGGTTAGTTGTTAAGGTTGTATTTTTTAGAAAAGATGTAATGGCCTCATCGTCTTTATTTAAAACGAGCACATTATTTTCATCTTGATTTTTTGTTATATTGAACTTGGATTGCGTATAATTTTCAAACTTGTAATTATATCTATCTAAGTGATCTGGTGTAATATTTAATATCACAGCCACATCAGGCTGAAAGCTTTTGATATCATCTAACTGAAAACTACTGACTTCTATCACATACCAAGCCGTTGGCTTTACAGCTATTTGACGAGCAAAACTGTAGCCAATATTTCCAACCATACTCACATCATAATCTGCATGCTTTAGCATTTCATAGGTTAGTGTAGTGGCAGTTGTCTTACCGTTTGTTCCTGTGATAGCAATGATTTTACTATCAGCTTTGTAGCGGTAGGCAAATTCTATTTCGCTCACGATACTCATATTCTTAGCACGCAAGTCTTTAATCATTTGCACATGCTCACCAATGCCTGGACTTTTAATAATTTCCTTCGCATTAAAAATAATTTCTTGAGTATGCTGCTTTTCTTCAAAAGGTATTTGTTGCTTTTCCAATTCCATTTTATACTTAGCAGGTATAGCACTATAGTCACTCACAAAGACACTCAATCCTTGTTGCGCAGCAAGAAGTGCAGCACCTGTGCCGCTCTCTCCACTTCCTAATATGACTATATCGTAATGCACTATTCTACTACTGAAGTTTTAATGTTACAATGCTCAATACCGCCAACAAGATGCTTACAATCCAAAACCTTGTTGCGATTTTACTTTCGTGATATCCTAATTTCTGATAGTGATGATGGAGCGGTGTCATCAAGAATACGCGCCGGCCTTCGCCAAACTTTTTCTTGGTGTATTTAAAATACCCTACTTGTATCATCACACTTAAATTTTCTACTAAGAAAATGCCACAAATAATGGGCACTAAAATTTCTTTACGTACAATAATGGCTAGTGAAGCGATAATCCCACCCAATGCCAAACTGCCCGTATCGCCCATAAAAACTTGCGCTGGAAATACATTATACCATAAGAAACCAATACATGCACCTACAAAGGCTGCAATAAAAATGGACAACTCTCCGAGGTGAGGTATGTACATAATGTTTAAATATTCGGCAAACTTTACATTACCAGATACATAGGCAAAAACTCCCAAACATATGCCTATAATGGCACTGGTGCCTGTAGCGAGTCCATCAATACCATCGGTTAAGTTGGCCCCATTGGAAACTGCAATAATGATAAAGGTTACTAATAATATGTATAATAATGGCGTTACAAATGGCACAGCACTTTCGCCAAACCAAGAAGCAATCTTAGCATAACTGAGCTCATGGTTCTTAGCAAATGGAATAGTAGTCACGGCACTTCTCACATTTTGAAAAGTTCTTTCGCCACTTTCAGGTCGTTGATATTCATCACCAACTAACTTATCCTCTACATTATAAATTGGCGATACTCCGCCCGTTGTCTCACGTACAATATTTACATTTGAGTTATAGTACATCGTTGCACCAACGATTAATCCAAGACCTAGCTGACCTAGCACTTTAAAGCGTCCTTTAAGCCCGTCTTTGTTTTGTCTAAACTTCTTTAAATAATCATCGATAAAGCCTAGCGTACCCAACCAAAGCGTTGAAAGCAACATCAATACGATGTACACATTTTCTATTTTGGCAAATAATAAAGTTGGAATAATAATCGCTGCGATAATAATGATACCACCCATAGTAGGTGTCCCTTGCTTTACTTTTTCGCCTGCTAATCCAAGATCACGTATTTGCTCGCCTACTTGCTTATTGCGCAATATGCGAATAATCTTTTTTCCAAAAACTAAAGAAATTAAAAGAGAAACAATAAGCGCAACAGCCACTCGAAAAGAAATAAACTGAAACACACCTGCTCCAGGAAAATCCAATTGCTCACTTAAATATGTAAATAGGTAATACAGCATCTTATTTCTCCATTAGTTTAAAAAATTCATTTAATATTTCCTTGTCATCAAAGACATGCTTCACGCCATTGATATCTTGATACTTCTCATGACCTTTCCCTGCCACCAGAATTATATCACCTGCTTGTGCAAAACCGCAAGCTGTTTTAATTGCTTCCTTTCGATTTAAAATTGTCAAGTACTTTTTAACTAATGGAGCAGGCACACCCGCTTCCATTTCCTGCACTATTGTTTCAGGATCTTCCGTTCTTGGATTGTCAGAAGTAAAAATCACCTTATCCGCATGCTCACAAGCTACATGCGCCATAATTGGTCGTTTTGTTTTATCTCTATCTCCACCGCAGCCTACAATAGCATGTACGATTTCATTGCCGTTTCGCAATTTATTTATTGTTGCTAATACATTTTTTAATGCATCCGGCGTATGGGCATAATCTACAATACCCAATATATTTTCCTTCTCGGACTTTACTGTCTCAAAACGTCCTTCCGCACCTTTTAAATTACTTAAGTGTTGTAAGGTATCTATCTTGTCAAAATCTAAACAACGAGCCACAGCATAAACAGTCAATAAATTATAAGCATTAAACTCACCAATGAGTTTCATATACACCTCTTCATTATCAATATTTAAGACTAAGCCAGTTAAGTTATTTTCCAACACCTTGCCTTTATAATCGGCTAAGGTTTTAAGACTAAATGTTTTCTTAGTTGCTTTTGTATTTTGCAACATCACCGCACCGCGCTTATCATCTATATTGCTCATGGCAAATGCAGTTGCTGGCAAATGATCCAAGAAAGATTTCTTGACCAAGATATACTCATCAAAGGTTTTATGATAATCTAAATGATCGTGCGAAATATTAGTAAATACACCACCGGCAAAACGAACACCCTCAATTCTATCTTGTGCTATAGCATGCGAACTCACTTCCATGAAAGCATGGGTGCATTCCGCCTCAACCATTTGAGCCAACAAAGCTTGAAGGGCAATAGGATTTGGAGTAGTATGTGTACTTGGTATTGTTTCGTTGCCAATTTTGTTTTCTATCGTACTGAGCAAGCCAGTCTTAATATTCATGCTCATGAATAACTGATACAACAAACTCACACAAGTAGTCTTGCCGTTTGTACCCGTTATACCCACCAGCTTCAATTGATCAGAAGGATGATTATAATAACTAGAAGCCACACGACCACAAGCCTGTGATGCATTAGCTACTTGTATATAACAACAGTTATCATTTAGAATAGAAGGCATTTCTTCGCATACGATTACAGATGCGCCATTCTCAATAGCTTTTTCAATAAAATCATGACCATCAACAAGCGAACCTTTCATTGCAAAAAACACATCGCCTTTTTCACATGCACGAGAATCCAATTGTAGCTGATTAACTTCAACCACATCCGCTCCAACTTGTTGTAGGATGTCAATATGAGATAATATGTTTCTTAACTTCTTCAATTAACTTAAGTGTAATGTTATCGTTTGTCCTTTTCTAATAATTGTTCCTTCCTCCAAAGACTGCGTGGCTACTTTTCCTTTGCCAACAGGAATAACACGCAAGCCTTTATTCTCTAATAAATACAAAGCATTTCTCAATCCCATTCCTTTCACATTAGGCACTTCACCTTTTTTTACCAGAAGCGATTGCGCACTCCATTTTTTAGAACCTTCAGGTTTTACATTAGTCAACCATGTTGAACCACCTTTATTTGTTTTTACCCCAAGTGTTTTAGCAATAATGCTCATTTGATCATTGCGCACATTTTTTAGCACAGGCATATTGTGCAAGGAATCAGTATTGACATATGACTTAGGTGTTTGTACGTGCGTAGCATATAATCGATTTGCCACTTGTTGAAAAACTGGCAAGGCTAGCAAACCACCATAATAATTTCTAGAATTACGCGACGTTCTCACAACAACCGCAATCGTGTATTGAGGATTTTCTTTTGGAAAAAAACCGATGAAAGATGCGTGATAAACGCGATCACTATATTTTGTATTACCATCCGAAACTCTTGCCGTTCCTGTCTTACCACAAATATTGTAATATGGGTTTCTTAACTTTTTTCCCGTTCCGCGCTCAACAACGGCGTGCATTGCATCTTTAATATCTCCAACAGCTTCTTTTCTTATTGCATTATCATTCAGCACTTCCGGCTCAAATACTTGCACCTCTTTACCATATTCTTTTATAGCATTAACCAAGTACGGCTTCATTAATTTACCGTCATTTGCAACTGTATTATAAACCATACACATATGCAATGGCGTCAGTTTCATTCCGTAACCATAACCCATTGAACCAACCAAATACTCTTCATCGTAAATGCGCGTTTCGTTTAAGTTAGATTTACTTTCTCCTTTAATTTCTATACCTGTTGGCTTATCAAGACCTAATCTTTTTAAGTTGCGTAAGTAAGCATCACGATCTGTTTTATAGTTGCCATAGATCATTTTAAAGAAGCCTATATTAGAAGATTGAGCTAAGGCATCTTTTATAGACACTCGGCCTACAGGATGACTATCCGTAACGGTACGCTTTCCGATTCTATAACGACCCGGACCACAATTTACATTATCCGTTATCTTAATTTTTTGATCATTCAATAATGAAATAAGAGAAATAACCTTGCAGGTTGAACCTGGCTCAATACCCATCAAAGCATAATTTTTATCCTCATAATAAGAACCATTTGGCTGACGACCCAAGTTTGCTAATGCTTTAATCTTACCTGTTTTAACTTCCATTACAATGCACGTACCATATGCCGCTTGATCATACTCTAATTGATTACGCAATGCATTCTGTGCTACATCTTGAATATTCATATCCAAGGTTGTGATTATATCTTTTCCATTTTCCGGAGCTACTTCAGAACCATCAATAGGCATCCATGCACCACCAGCAATTTTTTTCATAGCTCGTCGCCCTTCAACACCATTGAGATCACTATTAAACGCATCTTCCAATCCAACTTTTTGTGCATTCTTACGCCAAATACCTACCGTACGATTAGCCAAATCAAATGGATTTATTCTCTTAGTACTCGCCTCAGCAATAAAACCACCTTTGTTAGCCCCCTTAGCAAAAGGCTGCATCTTTTTAATCTTGGTATAATTAGAATAATTTACACGACGCGCCAATCGATAATAACGCGACCCTTTTTTATATTGCTTAGTGAGCAACATTCTATACTCACTCGCAGACTTATCTTTTAAAACATTAGATAGATTATAAGACAACTTAGGCAAGTACTTATAAAAGGTATCTTTATTAATAGATTTAAAATCTACACGAATATCAAACTCAGGAATAGATGATGCAACGAGGCTACCATCTTCAGTATAAATATTACCGCGCTCTGGCTTCAATACTTCTACTTTAGTATAAATACTATCAGCATACGCACGCAACTCATCACCCTCTACGAATATGACCTGCGCACCCTTGGCCAAAATAGCCACGGCAAATACACACATCAGCATAAAGCAGATGTAAACTCTAAATCGTATGTCCTTACTTACGTTCATTAATTACTTAAAGGTTTGCTTATTTCTATTTTACTCGGCGGCATGTTCAATACATCCAAGCCTTGGTTTACCGCACGTTTTGCCAATTCACTTTCTTTTGTCATAAACATCAACTCCGACTTCTCGTTGATGTAATGCCAACGCAATTGTTTTAATTGTGCTGTCTTTCTATTCAAATCCTTAATGGCACTCTCAGTATAATGACCTACGAAAATGTTTAAAATAAAAAATAACATAATCAAGAACACCATCGGGATATTCTTAACCAAACCTTCCAACCCTAAGGTCTCTAGTTTTTTCTGCCAGTTTTTATTTTTTGCCATTATCTAATTCTTTCAGCGTATCTAATTTTTGCGCTCCGGGAGCGGTTGTTTCTTTGAAGTTCTTCAGCGCTTGGTTTAATCGGTTTTAGTATTTTTATTTTCAACCCTTCTCCTTCTTTTTCTTTTCTACCCAGTAACATTTCTGCTTCTGTCATTTCTTCTTCACTGTATTTTTTAAATACTTCTTTGACTATCTGATCCTCTAAGGAATGAAAGGTTATTACTACTACTCGACCACCAATTGCTAATTGCGGAATAGTCCCCAACAATAAATCTCGAATTACATTGAGCTCATCATTCACTTCAATTCTTATGGCCTGAAATACTTTAGCTAAGTATTTATTTTCCTTTCCTCGGATAAATGGTTTTATAGTTTGTATAAAATGATTTATCGTTTCAAATGAGCCGTTTAATCTTGAAGCAACAATGTGCCTTGCGAGCGATTTTGCATTGGTTACTTGTCCGTATTGTTCAAAGAGCTTGTGAAGTGCACTCTCATCATAACTGTTCAATACATGAGCGGCGGTTAGTTCCTGCCGAGTATCCATGCGCATATCAAGCGCGCCATCGAAGCGAATAGAAAACCCACGATCGGCCGTATCAAATTGATGTGAACTCACACCAAAATCGGCCAAGATGCCACCCAAAGGCAGCATATTGTGCAGTCGAACAAAACGATCGGCGTACCGAAAGTTCTCTCGAACAAAAATTAGTTGTTCATGATTGGGAAGATTACGCACCGCGTCATCATCTTGATCAAAAGCTAATAGTTTTCCATTTTCGAGCTTATCAAGGATAGCTCTGCTATGACCTCCACCGCCAAAGGTGGCGTCGAGATAGTTAGCATTTTTATTAATATTTAATGCCTGGATACTTTCATGTAAAAGAACGGAGTCGTGATAATTACTTACTTCATCTTGATTCCTATCTTGGTCTTTCATTCATCTATTAGCTACTGCTCATCTATTATATTTCTGGGTCCAATGGACTCATAAAATCATTGCCTAAAACTTCGCCTGCCAGCGCACTTAAATCCTCTACATCCTCAGCCATTTGCTTACGATACAAGTCAGCATCCCATAACTCTACCTTATTTAATTGGGCGGTAAAGACTACACTCTTCTTAATACTTGCAAATTCTAACATGGTTTTTGGTAACAATATGCGGCCAGCGCTATCCGGCTCTAAAATTGTTGCCCCATTTAAGAATACCCTTTTCAACTTTCTTGCTTTCGCATTATTATCATTTAATCGACTATACACTTTAGCCACATCCTCCCATTGCTTTTCGGTATATAATGTGAGCTGCTTTTCAAAACCTCGGTTTAAGACAAAACGAAACTCCTCGCCATCTGCTAGTTGTTTTTTAAAACCAGCAGGCAACTTCATGCGCCCTTTGGCGTCTAATGAAACTTCGTATTCTCCGAGTAAGCCTAACATATTGTGTTTATCGATTAGGTACTTCCTAAATCTCCCACAAAATAACACTTTTTCCCACTTTTAAGCACTATAAATGCCAATTCTTATTTTTCCACATTGTTAAACATAGCAAAATCAATGGTTTGAGCAGCTTTATTGCCGTCCCAGCTGTATAACCACCGTTTTGGTGTGGATTAGACCTGAATTAACGTGGATTACGGGCAAATATCTGTTGATTTGGTTGAATTTGACGAATATCATATAAACAATATGTTCAATTATTGTGAATTTAGACTGCATCCTGCTTCATGCAAACAAAAAAACCCGAATGACAGCTTCAAATTATTCTGACAGACAAATAACACTTTAGTTATTTCAGGATTTAAATTTAAGTGTATTACTTTAGCCAGAATTATGGGAAAACTTACTATGTACAGTATTGTTTTGTTAGTGCTTTTTTCTTCATGCAAACTAAAACTAGCTGGAATAAAAGCAAGCAAGGAATTAGCCAAGACTGATATAACAAGGAAAACAAATAACGAATGTCATATCTTATTAAAAAATAATAGCAAAATTATTTTTGATTGTAATTCTAATCCTGAAGCTTCAGATTATGACGCTTACGCCACTTCTATAGAAATAAATGGTTCCAAAGTTGAACTTAAGAAAATTGCCTACATAAAGTCAAATTCAAGTATTAAATTACTCAAAAAAAGAAAAAAGCTAATTAGAGGAGAGTATTTCTTAAATAACAATACTAATAAACTACATATATATAGCCAATTATTGGGTTATAGCATGGGAAAAGAAGGCAGAAAACAATATAGTAGCTATCATGACTTTCTAGTTTTAGATCCTAAAACAGGTAAATTTGGCAGTATTGAGGACTATAATTTTATTGCGCCATTAGTTAGAGATAACCCAAATTGTACTCAATACTTAAAACAATATAAACGAAAAAGAGCAGCAAGGTACGTTCATCGTTTTGCAAGTATTGGTGCCTTAGTTGGCGCTTTTGTTCATGGCTCTTCAAAAAAAGTTAAAAGCGTGGAAACAAAAGACTATTCGTTAGAACTAGGAGGAGCTGTTTTTTTCAACTGGCTTCTTGGTGGCATGTATAGAAAGAGAAACAATTCCCTTCCTTTAATCCTGGCAGTTGAAGAATATAACAAATAACATTTGGCCAAAAAAATAGCATTTTCTCAATGCCCTTCCAACCCAAAGAACTATTAAAAACACCTATTGAGTATCTCAAAGGTGTAGGTCCCATGCGTGGCGATACACTGCGCAAGGAATTGGGGATAGTTACTTTTGGACATCTACTCTTTCATTTCCCCTTTCGTTACGAAGACAAATCAGCCTTTACAAAGATTAAAGACTTGAATAAAGATCAAGAGAATGCACTCATCCAAGGACGAATAGTAGATTATGAAGAAATAGGCGTTGGACAAAAAAGCAGATTAGTTGCCTACCTACAAGATGATACAGGCTCTATGGAATTACTTTGGTTCCGCAGCGTAAGCTGGATGAAAAAAGCATTGTCTAAATATCAAGAGGTGCAAGTATATGGCAAGCCTACTTTTTTTAATGGGCGTTTTTCCATCTCGCATCCTGAAATAGAGAAGGTGGTTCATGAGGCCAATCCTATTCCATTTTTTCCTATCTACCCGAGCACGGAGAAAATGAAAGCCATGAACCTTTCAGGTAAAAACCATGCAAACTTATTAGTAAAACTATTAGAGCTTGTTACAATCAAAGATTTACCCGAGATACTACCCGCTGCCGTATTAGAAGAACAACGCTTAATGCCTCGCTTAGAAGCGTTGCAACAAATTCATTTCCCCGAAAGCGAAGCACAACTAACAGCCGCCAAGGAACGATTAATATTTGAAGAATTATTTATTCATCAATTAAATATTTGCAAGCTCAAATTAAATCAAAATAAAGTCGAAGGTTTTGTCTTTGGAAAAGTAGGCGACTACTTCAATACCTTTTATAAAAACCACCTACCCTTTGAACTAACTGATGATCAAAAACAAGTATTAAAAGAAATAAGAGAAGATACCCGAACGGGTTTTCAAATGAACCGTTTATTACAAGGTGATGTTGGAAGCGGAAAAACAATCGTGGCGCTTTTAGCCATGCTAATTGCCATGGACAACAACTTCCAAGCTTGCTTGATTGCACCAACAGAAATATTGGCACAACAACATTATCAGAGCATTAAAAAAGAAGTGGAAGGACAAGGCATAAATGTGAGCCTCCTAACCGGAAGCCTTAAAGCATCTGAACGCAAACCAATACATGCCGCACTAGAAAATGGCGAGTTGCATATACTCATTGGTACACATGCCATACTGGAACCTAAAGTGATGTTTAAAAATTTAGGCTTGTGTATTATTGATGAGCAACATCGTTTTGGTGTAGCCCAACGAGCCAAAATGTATAAGAAAAATACACGGTCGCCGCACATCTTAGTCATGACCGCAACGCCTATTCCGCGCACATTGGCCATGACGACTTATGGCGATTTAGATGTAAGCGTAATAAAAAAATTACCGCCTGGACGAAAACCCATTAGAACAGTGCACAGAAATGACACAAGACGTTCTGAGGTTATGCAATTTATAAAAACAGAGATTGATAAAGGTCGTCAAATATATATCGTCTATCCGCTCATTGAAGAAAGCGCGAAACTAGATTATGAAAACTTAGAACAAGGCTATGAATTAGTCACATCTTACTTCCCTGATCACAAATACAATGTAGCCATGGTGCATGGTCGCCAAGATATGGAACAGCGAGAACATAACATGCAAGGATTTGTGCGAGGCGATGCGCAAATATTAGTTGCCACAACAGTTATTGAAGTAGGTGTAAATGTGCCTAACGCCTCGGTTATGGTTATAGAAAGTTCTGAACGTTTTGGCTTATCACAACTGCATCAATTACGTGGTCGTGTGGGCCGTGGCGCTGAGGCCTCTTACTGTATTTTAATGACGGCTAATAAAATTAGCCAAACGGCCAAGAAACGCATACAAACCATGGTCAATGAAAGTAGCGGTTTTGCGATTAGCGAAAAAGATTTAGAAATACGTGGACCAGGAGACATTCAAGGAACAAGGCAAAGCGGTGTAATGGATTTTAAACTGGCAGATATTGTTCGCGATGTAAACATCTTAGCCGAAGCAAGAGAAATGGCACTACACATTCTAAAGCAAGATCCTTTTTTAGAAAAAGAAGAAAACGCACCGATTAAACAATATTTATCCAAGCGGCGTGGGAAAGAGATTTGGAGCAGAATATCTTGATGTGGCGATTTGGCGATTGGGTGATGTGCTGATTTGTTGATGCATCACCTTGTACGTCATAATGATCCGATAGCTATCGGAATTATTTCAGCATCTTCTTAAACATGCTCGTACTGCAGAGGACGCTGAAACAAGTTCAGCATGACAGCTTGCAGAATAATCATCTAAATAAATCGTTTTGACTTCAAGTCTAAATACTTATTGACCACATTAACCGAAAGCTCTTCCGGAGCAGAGTAGATACTCAAAATGCCATTCTTACGTAATTCTTTAAGCATCATTTTTTTCTCATAGATATACTTATCTGCAATCGTCTTGATATAAATATCTTCTGTATCACTCCCTCTATTTTCATGCACAGATTTCAACTCGGTATTCTCAAATAAAATGACACATAACAAATGCTTACGGTTCAACATTTTGAAATAAGGCAACTTCCGCTCAAAGCCTACATAGGTTTCAAAGTTTGTAAATAAAAATAGTAATGAGCGCTGCCCAACATCACGGCGCACTGCCAGCTGAACAGCTTCGTAATTACTCTCTTGAAAATCCGTTTTTTGCTTATACAAGCGCTCTACTATCGTACTAAATTGCTTCTTACTTTTAGACGCTTTAATCATATCATCCAACTGCTTACTAAAGGTTATCAAGCCCACCTTATCATCTTTTTGCAAGGCTACATAAGTAAACATTAATGATGCATTAATCGCATAATCCAACAAGCTCAATCCATTAAAAGGCATTTTCATCAAACAACTTTTATCAATGAGGCAAAAAACCTGTTGAGACTTCTCGTCCATATAATCATTGACCATTAATTGGTCACGGCGCGCACTGGCTTTCCAATTAATACGGCGCACATCATCTCCGCGTACATAATCTCTAATCTGATCAAATTCTGTACTGGCACCGCGCTTTACTTTAATACTTCCTGACATTTGATCGCGCATGGCAATACCGCGTATTGAATATTGCTTTAACTTAAGATAAGAAGGATACACTTTGACCATCGATTCTCCAACCGTTGAAAAACGCCTTTGCAACAAGCCAATTTTTGTACTAGTAAAAACATGTGTTGCACCAAAAAAATATTCGCCACGACTTGTTGGTCTAATAGAATACTTAATTTCCTTTTTCCCACGAATAGATAAGCGCTCATATAATTTAAAATCACGTTGTTGCAACTGAACAGGTAGCTCATCATAGATGGTAATATCTAATGGAAACCCATATTCACTTTCTACAGAAACACTTATTGGATTTTCATCGCCTAAGCTTAGCACATCTTCATGTTGTCGCAAGGCGTAAATATTTCCTTTGGTAAAAAACAACAAAACATAATCCATAAAAATGGCAAGCAATACAAACAACAATAAAATAGTAGCTATACCATATAACACAGGCACATGAAAGGACAGGACATACAATAGCACCAATATACCTAGCGCCCAAAATATACGAGGGCGCAGAAATAAATCGCTTATTAAATGTCTTTCTTTCAATCTTAACGCGGTATTTCTATATCATTAATTAATGCAGCAATTATATCATCGGGACTACCACCTTCCATTTCTTTCTCTGGCGTAAGCTGTATTCGATGTCGCAAGACTGAAGGAGCGATATAAATAACATCTTCAGGCGTTACAAAATCTCTGCTACGCAATGTAGCCAGCGCCCTAGACATATTTAATAAGGTAACTGAAGCGCGAGGCGATGCTCCTAAGAATAAATCATTATTATCACGGGTACTCAACACTAACTTAGCGATATACTCCATAATGTTATCATCCACTCGTACTTGACTTACAAGCTCTCTTAAACTCAAAAGTTTTTCTTGACTAAGAACTGTATTAATCGTTCCAATCATTTGATGCATATTCGCCTTTTGTTGATGGCGTCTTATTATCTCCGTCTCTCCTGCCAAATCAGGATAATCAACAATAAGCTTGCACGCAAATCGATCCAGCTGCGCTTCGGGTAATTGATAAGTTCCTTCATGCTCTACTGGGTTTTGTGTAGCAATAACCATAAATGGATAACCTAATTCATAGGCCGTTCCATCAATCGTCATTTTGCGTTCTTCCATTACTTCGAACAAGGCGGCTTGTGTCTTGGCTGGTGCCCGATTAATCTCATCAATTAAAATAATATTTCCAAATACAGGACCTTTTCTAAACTCAAACTCTGATGTTTTCGGGTTAAAAATATTTGTACCCATCACATCACTTGGCATCAAATCAGGAGTAAACTGTATGCGCGAAAACTCCACATCAATACACTTCGCCAATAATTTAGCTGTTAAGGTTTTAGCCACGCCAGGTACACCTTCTAGCAGGATATGACCATCGGCCAATATGCCTGCCAAGATTAATTCTATTGAATCCTCTTGACCCACAATAACTTTGCCCAACTCGGCTTTAATCTCGCTCATGGCAATATATACCTGAGAAATATCTAGTTTGTTTTCAAATGATAATGGTTCCATTAAGTGTATTTTTTTAATTGATTATATAAAAATTTAATATCGCTTTCTGCTAAGCTACTTGCTTGTTTTATTTTTGAAATATAAGACACAAAAGCTTCCGTTTCTTGCAAGTCTTTGGCTAATCGGCGGCTTATTTTTTGTGCAAATGTGGCATCTAATTGCTGGGTTGAAATATTATACTTCGTTCTAATATACTCTAGATAATAACGAACCATTTTCTCTGCCAAATTCTGATGATCTCTTTCATGATAATACAATCGTCCTACTGTTTCAGTAAATTCTAAGGAATCATTTTTGACTGGCGCAATAACAGGCACTGCTCGCTGGCGTCGCTTACTTTCAAAAAGCAAATACAATAATAAGAGAGCCAACAAGACTAAAAAGGCAGCCAAGTATTCCTTATGCTTCAGCAATGACCAAAGGTTACTTTCAGGCTTTTGGTAGTTACCATTATAAGTCTTCTGACTTTGCCAGCGAATTTTGGATGTATAATATTTAAAGTGTGAGAAAATATTTTCGTAGTAATTAATGTTACTATCTTTAATTAAAAAATAATTAGATAGTATTTCTGGTGCTGTGCAGAGCATAAATGTTCCTTTACCAATCTGCTCCTTGGTTACAATTGCCCCATAGCCTTCTTTTAATTTTTGCTCCCCTAACACATCTCCTCTTGAAGAATCCAAGTAAGTAATAACCAAGGGGAATTTCATACTATACTCACGGTCACCATCTTCACCCCAATGAAAGACTAGGTTACTATCTCCTACTTCCAAGTCCTGCACAGCAATGTGTGTACCAAAGGCAGAATCAAATCGCGGGTTCGTGCTTCCAGCTGCCAAAAACACATGACCACCATGCTCAATATACTCCGTAAGCACATCCACTTCATCTGCCGTAGGATAAAAATCATTGGCCACAATGATGTTTAAGAAATTCTGTTCTTGAAAAAATGATTTGCCATTGGCCTTATCCAATTCAGCAAAAAGCTTTGTTGCCATTTCGACCTTAGCATTTGGGAATAAATCTTCTAAACTACTGGACGCTAAGAAACAACCAAAGGGCTCGGTACTATTTTTACGCAAGTCGTATCGCCAATCATGTTTCTTTACACTTTCCTTGCTGTCCTTTCCTCCGCCACAAGAGAAAAGCATAATAGACGCTATGATAATATAAACTATATTCCTCATGCGTATACAGTATTATTAAAGGTTAAAAAACTACTCTTCACTTCATTATACCTTTCTTCTTCTACATGATAATTACCATACCAGATGTAATCAAAATAGGTTGTGAGTGTTTTAAATGGTTCATGATAAGTTGTGCCTAATAGTTTTTGCACATAGTGCCAATTCGTTTTCTCTTGACTGTAATCAATAAGCGATTGATTGTTTAATTTTTGCAGACTTTGCAAATACAATATTCTAGTCGCTAGTCTATAGTCTTTATCCTGCTCTGCTTTTTGTAATGCTAGCTCCCAATCTTCAAAACTTTCAACCTCCTCCCAAGGCATTTCCTCATTCTCAGTATTAGATTTTCCTTTTCTTTTAAATGAAAATTCATTATTCTTAAAGAACAGAAATACGATGTAACCTAAGACTCCGGCAACAACTAAATATAGAAAAAACTTAAAGAGCGCGCCATTCAAAAAAGAAAGATTGGGCGACCAAGGCTTTTTCTCTTTCTTTTTTTTCTTTGGTTTTATTTTATAAATAAAACGCTTATCCTTTTTATACTTCGACCACTTTTTTTGATCAACCCTACGTTGGTCGTAATAATCTATTGGAGCGTATTCTTCGTATTCTTCATCCTCATCATATTCATCATCTATATAATCCTCATCATATACTTCTTCATAGAACTCTCCAACTTCTTCTGCACTCACTTCCTCTGTATCCTTAATACTATCAATAGTCTCTTGAAAGTCTTGAAGCAAATCTTCATTATTTGTTTGCGCCTTTCCTACAACAGAAAAAGCAAGCATCAACACTGCTATGAAGTAGCACCTGAGCCTCATTTTTCTGTTGGGAATTTTAATTTATTTTGCTCAAAAGAAAAACCACTTCGATGCAACAACATAGGATATAAAACAAAGTACCAAGTGATTAAACAAGCCGAGGCAAATAAAATAAATACACTTAAAATGATAGGCATATTAGTTAGGCGCGTTACATAACCTTCTAAAAAGGCAGCAATTATAAAAAAGGGTATTAAGCCTACGGCAATACGCGCGGCATCTAGGCCCGCACGTTTAAAAGATTCCATCCGTGTAAAACTACCCGGAAAAAGAAAACCACGACCCAATATTAAACCCGCAGTGCCCGCAATAACAATAGAGGCTATCTCAATCGTACCATGGATCCATACCACTAAGATTGATTGCCAGCCCAGACCTTTAGCAAAAAACATATACTGAAAACTGCCTAACATTAAACCATTCTCAAATAACATATATAAGGAACCCACGCCTGCCAACAAACCCATAACCATACACAATAGCGCTACTCGAATATTATTAAAGGCTATACGAATAAACATTTCCCAAGAGTTCTCATCTTTATATACACCAAAAGGATCGCCTTTATTGATGTTTTCTTCGGTCATATCTACATAACCATCGCCCAAGACTGAACGTATAAAATCGTAATCCTTCATACTACTCATTACACCAATGAAGACAACGAGAGAAAAAAATATAAGTGTAAATAAAAATACTTTATGATACTTCCTAAATGTTAGCGGCAACTCATATTTAAAAAAGCGAAGCATACGACCTTGCTCTTTTTTTTGCTTGTAATAAATGTTACGAAACATCTTAGCCGATAGCGCATTTATAAAAGTGGTGGTTTTACTCTTAGGGTAAAAAGTCTTAGCATAGCCTAGATCATCAATGAGATTTGAAAATCGATCCGCCAATTCATCGGCATCCTCAGCATCATCCATATAGGACTGCCAGCGTTCTTTATTTTTATCAATAAACTTGCCTTCGCGCATTCTAGCACAATTTAGGATAAATAAAACGTCTGATAATAAAAAAACGCATAATTTTATGTTGTGGGTCTCTTACAAGTAAATACAAGTTTTAATATCAATCTAAATTTTGATACAGCGCCTTTTCACATTCGCTTCTTTGCTTGGATTATTGACTTTATCATTTTGCTGCTATACCTCTGGGGTATGAGCAAAATATTTAACGACATCTTTGAAGGTGCCAGTACATTTGGACTTGAAGAAGTATTAATCATTATGCCTTTCTTGGCTTACCATGTAATTTTTGAGTTGTTGAACAATGGTCAAAGTTTGGGTAAAATGACACTAGGAATTAAAGTCGTAAGCATGGATGGACGCGAGGCAAGCACACCACAAATACTCATTCGTTGGCTTACACGATTTGTAGACTTTGGCTTAATTTGGTGCTTCATATTCTTAGGATCCGACCAGTATTTCATGGGCATATTCTTGGCTATCACAGGCATATTATCCTTTATCCTTTTTCTTAGTACGAAATACAACCAACGCCTAGGTGACTTAGCAGCAGGTACCGTTATGGTATATAAGCGCGTTCCTTACGACTTAAACGATACTATTTTTAGGGAGGTCAATAACGATAGTTATACCGTTTCCTTCCCGGCTGTTATGAAATTAAGCGACAATGATATTAATATTATCAATAATGTAGTAAGCCGCCATCGCAAGTCTAATATTGACCAATACGTAAGCAGCATAGCCAATAAGATTAAGGCCGCTTTAGATCTAGAACCAGATATGGACGATGATATATTCTTAGAAGTATTATTAAACGACTATAATTTTCTCAGTAGGAAATAAAAAAAGAGCTCGCATGGCGAGCTCTTTTTTTTCATATTCATTAAAGGAAATGACTATTTAGTCATTAATCCTAACTTTTCTTTCAATCCTGCTAAGTTAGCCTGCTCTTCTTTTAATGCTTTCATTGCATTTTCTTGAGCTGTTTTATTATCAGCAATTTTCTTTTCTAATCGCTTCATATCATCTGCTAAGCTTTCGCCCGTTTTGATTACACTCTTTTCTGTTTTCTCTGCTTTGGCAACCACTTTCTCTTGTTTTTCAATATTCACTTGTAGTTTAGCAACTGCAGTTCCATTGACCAATTCGTTCATCATTTTTTTGGTTGCTGCGACCATTTCAGGATACTTCTCGTTATTTACAAAGTTGTCATATCCTTTAGAAACCAATACAACCAATGTACTGTTTGCTTTTTTACCGCTTATTTTAGAATAAATATCAATTTTATCAGCCGATATTGACGGTATATTTACTCCACTGTATTTTCTAAAGCCTCCTTTTACTTTACTTCCTTTCTTTATGCCATACTTAGCCAACTCAGCTGCCCAAGCCGTTGATAGAATATCAGAGCTTACATCATAGTTAGCCGTAACGCAAGGTTGGTCTACTTTTAAAATGCTTATGGCGCTTTCCTGAGCATCTTGCGCTTGAAGGTTGAAGGTTGCAACAATGCTTAGTAGTAAAATAGTAATTATGTTTTTCATGTGTTTTAATTTGACATAAAGATATTGATTGAATAATTATTTGCTGTTAATCACTTGTTTGTGATTTGTTGTAGAAACTTTAATAAGGGATTAAGCATAACAAAAATTACATTTGTACTAAATAATTACAATTCTTGAGTATAAAATCACTAGCAGGGCAAACGATGTGGTATGGTGTAAGCACTGTACTATCTAAGTTTATAAACTACTTAGTAGTTCCAATAACAGGTGTGCTTAGTAACAATATTCAAAGTGACACAGCTTCTTTATTTGCCGCAATAGCCATATTAAATATCATTTTTACTTTTGGTATGGAAACTACATTTTTCAGGTTTTGCCGAGATTACAACCCAAAAAAAATATTTAACATAGCTACAAGTACAATTATTCTAATTGCCACTCCGCTTGTTTTATTGCTTATCTTATTTAGACAGGATGTTGCCAACTTGGTAAATATATCCGAGCAACCCAATGTTATTTTAATTGCACTACTCATTATTTCTTTCGATGCCCTTGCTTCTATGCCATTTGCCAAGATGAGAAATGACCAGCGACCTAGGAAATTTGCATTAATTAAAATACTTAATGTAATCATTAACCTCTCACTCATTTCATTCTTTATTTATACTTGTCCTTGGTTACAAAAAAATGGATATGCAAGCAGCCTTCTTCAAGGATTTGACTTGAACGACAAGGCACTTACCTATATATTTTCAGCCAATCTTGTTGCAAGTTTTATCACGCTGCTTTTAATGCTTGGCGAGTTTAAATCTTATAAATTTAGATTACACAAAACGCTTTGGAAAAAAATGTTATTATTTACTCTCCCACTTGTTATTGTTGGCCTTGGTGGAATGATTAATGAAATATTTGACAGACTAATGCTTCCAAAATTATTATCTGGCACATTAGCTGAAAATAAATTCCAAGCAGGTATTTACGTTCAGAATTTCAAATTAGCAGCATTAATAATTATTTTCATTCAGGCATTTCGTATGGGCGCTGAACCATTTTTCATGCGACATTCCAAAGAAGAAAATGCAGCCGATTCCTACGCACGAATTATGAATATCTTTGTCATTATTTGCTGTATTGGATTACTTGCGGTTCTTCTATTCTACGACGTTTGGAAAATTTATATTAGAGCTGACCTTCATCCAGAAAGAACACAGGGTTTTATCGTAGTCCCTATTTTACTTCTTTCTAAAATTCTATACGGCGTTTATTACAACTTGAGTGTTTGGTTTAAGCTAGAAAACAAAACGCACATTGGGGCTCTAATAACCTTAATTGGAGCTGCTATTACTATCATATTCAACATCATATTTATTCCGAAATGGGGCTATGTGGCTTGCGCTTGGGCTAGCTTAGCCTGCTATGGGTTTATGGTTGTCGCAAGTTATCTACTTGGTCAAAAATACTTTCCCGTTCCTTATAACGTTGGTAAAATTTTCATTTATATAGCAGTCGCCTTTGGAATATTCTTCATTCAAAATTCGTTTATTCACAACATAGACAGTTTGATTTTACGTATTCTAATAGGTGTTGGCTTCATATCTACCTTCATCATTTTCGCTTTAATCTACGACCGAAAAGAATTCTCGGCTTTGCCAGTCATAGGCAAGTTCCTTAAATAAAAAGGACTGTTGTACTTTTACCAAGAGAATGGCTACAACTTCCAAAAAATTATTCCTTACCAAAAGCGAATTAAAAGCAAGCGACCGTGAACATAAGCGTAAGCTCTCCTTTAATATTAGTAAGTATAATGATGCAGTCGTCCAAGGAAAAGACCAATACAACAATTTAGAAGCCGCGCGAAAGAAAGCCAAGAATATTAAATGGAAAGCCATTGAACAACTAGATAAATATTTAATTCAATTTGAAGAAAAGTTTACTAGTAATGGTGGGCAAGTAATATGGGCTATGGATGCGCAACAAGCTAATGAAGCCATTCTAAAAATATGCAAAAAGCATAATACAGATCTTGTTGTAAAAAGCAAAAGCATGGTCACAGAAGAAATACAACTCAATGCTTTTCTTGAAAAAAATAATATTACAAGTGTAGAGACCGATTTGGGCGAGTTCATACAACAATTAGATAATGAGCCACCTTATCACATTGTTACACCCGCCATGCACAAAAGCAAAGAAGACATTGCCAAACTTTTTCATCAAAAATTAAATACCGACTCACACCTTAACCCGAACGAGTTAACACAAATTGCACGCAAAAATTTAAGAGCAAAATATACTAAAGCACAAATCGGCATTACAGGCGGCAACTTCCTTATAGCTGACATTGGAGGAATAGCACTAACCGAAAATGAAGGGAATGTTCGATTAACAACTGCGATGCCAAAAGTGCATATAGCTATCGTTGGAATAGAAAAAATGTTGTCGTCGGTTGATGATTTACAAAGCATGTGGCCTCTTCTTTCAACTTATGGCACCGGACAGAAAATGACCGTATATAATTCTATTATCACTGGACCTAAAAAAGGAAAAGAAGTAGATGGACCAGAAGAAATGTATGTGATATTGCTTGATAATGAGCGAAGCAATTTATTAAAAGACCCCACCTTGAGGGAAAGCGCCTATTGTATTCGATGTGGTTCATGCCTTAATGTGTGTCCTGTATATAAGAACATTGGTGGTCATACCTATGGCACAACCTATAGCGGCCCAATCGGCGCGGTTATAACTCCACACTTAGAATCTTTTAAAGAAACTCACCACCTCAGTCATGCCTCAACCCTGTGCGGCCAATGTACGGAAGCATGTCCGGTAAATATAAATATTCACGGCATGTTGCAGTACAACAGAAGCTTGACCAATCAAAAAGGCCTTGCAGAAAGCAAAGAGAAAAGCGATTGGAGAAAATGGAAAAATGTGATGAGTAAAAAGAGCATTAAAGAATTATTGGGCATCAATGTAAAAAAACAAGTGCTTGATAAAATTTACAAGTCTGCGATAAGCGATACAAGTTCAGATAAAAAAACGAGCAAGACATTTAAAGAGCTTTATAAAGAATTAAAACAATAATTGTGCAAGTTCATATTTATACAGATAAAACAAGTGAACGCTTACATTACATTCTCCAATTTATTTTTGGCGAGTACTTTCAACATGAATATACATTGCACACAAAGCAAGATACTTTTACTAAAGCCAGCGGTTTAAAAATCAATTATAGCCATCAAGATATATTGGATGCCACATTACAAATCAAACCTGTGGCATTACTTTTTGAACATGATATTACAGCTCAAAATATAACTATTGCAAGTTGGAGAGACTTGCCAATATTCTTCAGTACATCGGCAACAAAGGACGTCCCTTTTGATATGTTTGCGGCGAGCTTTTATCTACTCAGCCGTTATGAAGAGTATTTACCCCATGAAAAAGATGAGTTTGATCGCTATGACCACAAGAATAGTTTGGCCTACAAAAACAACTTCTTAGACAAACCACTCATAGAGCTTTGGCTCCAAGCATTTAAGCAGCAGGTCCTTTTTATTGATAAAGAATTAGCACTAATAGATCCTCCATATAACTTTATCCCAACCTATGATATAGACATCGCTTACAGCTATAAATACAAAAGCTTCAAACGCACAATTGGTGGATATGCGAGAGACTTAAGCAAAGGGAAAATTGGCTCACTCTTTGGCCGATTCTTTTCTCGCATTCATTTAAACAAAGACCCTTACGACAGTTATAAACTCATTGAAAAAACACATGCCAAGAATAATCTTACAGGCATCTTCTTTTTTCTGGTAGGCGAGAATGGACCATTGGACAAAAATTTGCCCTTGAGTAAAAAAGCGATGCCTGCTTTAATAAACCGCTTGGCCGAAAACAATAGCATTGGCTTACACCCTTCCTATCAATCCAATGAAGAGCGCACCATGGTACAAGCCGAGAGAGAAGCCCTACGCAAAGTTCTAAACCAAAAGGTTAAAATAAGCCGGCAACACTATATCAAATTCTCCCTGCCGGAAACTTATGAGCATTTAATTCTTTTAGGTTTCAATCAAGATTACTCTATGGGCTATGGCAGTATTAACGGCTTTAGAGCTAGTACAAGCATGCCGCATTACTGGTTCAATTTAAAGAAAAATTGCAGTACCCCATTACGCATTTTTCCTTTTTGCTTTATGGAATGCAATTCAAAATTTGAACAAGAACAAGATATAGAAACAACTCAAAAAGAAATTGAATATTATTCTAACATAGTGAAACAAGTCAATGGCACAATGATAAGCGTTTGGCATAACTTTTCACTCGGTTCAGATAGACTTTGGAAAGGTTGGAAGGCTCTTTATTTAGAACAAATAGAAAAATCTATTCGTCCAAAAGATGGAATTTTTAAGAAAATAAAAAAGCTATTTAACTAATATTAGACAATACCCTCGCGCACCAAATCATGAATATGAAACATCCCTGCGTACTGATGCTCGTCTAAAACAATCAATTGAGAAATATTATTGGATCGCATTACGCTCAGACCTTCTACTGCTTTTGAACCTTTGTTAATCGTTTTTGGTGAGCTATTCATTATATCTTTTGCAGTCAACAAATTAAAATCAACATTCTTTTCAATCATCCTACGAATGTCACCATCTGTAATTATACCGTGCAGTTTATCATGTTCAACAACAGCGGTGGCTCCTAATCGTTTAGAGGTTATTTCTAAAATAACTTCTTTAATATTGGCATGAATATTCACGGCCGGTTTTTCATGCGCTTCGCACAAATCATCGACCAATAAATAAAGCTGCTTCCCCAAAGCACCTCCAGGATGAAAACGTGCAAAGTCCTCAGGACCAAATCCTTTCAACTCTAATAGAGCCACGGCCAAGGCATCGCCCATAACTAACTGCGCTGTGGTACTTGAGGTAGGTGCTAGGTTATTCGGACAAGCTTCTTCGCTTACGGTACAGTTTATAAAGTAGTCAGACTGCTTCGCTAAAAAAGAAGTTGCGTGACCACATAAGGCTATAATTTTATTGCCAAAGTTTTTAATTAAAGGAATAAGCACTTTTACTTCTTCACTTTCGCCACTTTTAGAAATAAGCATAGCCACATCATTCGGCTGCATCATACCTAAGTCACCATGAATAGCATCGGCCGCATGCATAAAAACAGCAGGCGTGCCTGTACTATTAAAAGTCGCTACTAGCTTCTGAGCAATATTGGCACTCTTACCTATACCACTAATGATTAGCCTTCCTTCACTACTATTAATAGTTTCAACAGCTTGAGCAAAAGCTTCGTTCAAGTAACTGTCCAATGCTTTAATCGATTGAGCTTCTAAAGCAATCGTTTTCCTGGCCGACTGTAATATTTCTTCTTTTGTTTTGATGGTGTAAAGGTAATTTATTTAGCTATTCAAAAAATATTAATTAGCGACAACCACTGTATCCATAAAACAATTTCATCCCGAACTCTTTTTCATTCTTTCGTTTGGCAATGTCAACATCGACAACATTCACCCCTATCTTTTTGCGACTTAGATTCATAACACTTTTTGAGGCGCGACCTCGTTTTGTCGCTTCTTCCATGCCATAAACACTAACACCGTAAAACTCATTCAAATAAAAACGTCCATATTTAGCACAATATTTAAATCCTTGCGAATGCAAATAAAACATAAAATCATGCATGGCAGCAGCATCTCTTGGATGTAAATTTCCATTCTTTATAGCTCGCTTTATCTCTTTTTCAAAATACATATAACCACAAGCATAATGGTAAATTAAAACATTAATGAAAGGAGCACACAAAGTCTCATCATACTTATTATTTTTAAAATAGCTTAAATCTCTACAAAGAACAGTATCTAGTCTTTCGTTCAAACTTTTTCTATTTACACCTAATTCTTTGAATATATCTGCTTGTCCTAACCCAATATTAAAATCTCCAGGAAACCCCCAGTCTTTTATTTTGAGCTTTAGGCTATCATATTTCACTAACAACCACTTGTAATAAATATCATTATCCTTGACTTTCATACACTGATCTTGTATAGCAAAATTCATGAGCCAATCTAAATAATCGACATTAATTCTTTTTAAGTATTTCTTACGTGAATAAACAAATAGCAGCTTGGTTAATTCTTTTACTCGAATATTGTCTCTTAGAAAAGGAATACTTAAAATATGGTGTTCTGTAATACCATTTCTGAAACCTTTAATAATATAGGCATCAGCATTCTTTTTATGCTTGACGGCAATTTGTATAGCAATCATACAATCACGGGCAAACACTTTATCATAGGCACTAAATGCAATGTCATAATAAAACAAAGCACTATCTATATTATTATTTATAAAATAATGAACCTCGGCTTCATTAATCAACTTATGGTATTCATTATAATCTACTGTTTGAGCTTTGCTTAAAAAAGTAAGAAAGAGCAGAAAGAGTAAAGGCGCAGTTCGCATTAAGTCAAATATATAAAAAAAAGCGACAAGTAAACCTTGTCGCTTTTTTAATATTTCATCGATAAAACTATTTACCTGAAAAAGCGAATACACGCTTCAACAAATCCGTAGTACGGGCTACAGGATTGGCTCGAATAGAATGCTCCTCTTCTCTAATTTTAGCAAATAAGCCTTCCATAGCTCTTTCTGTAACGTAAGAGGTTAGGTTAGTATTGACCTTTTTACCAGCAATCATATTATAAGCACTCGATACTTTATTCCAAGGCTGTTCAATATTTACAGACTTTAATGAGTTACCAATTATAGGTGTAAACTTTTGCGTAAGCTGAGCAGTTGTCGCTCTTCTTAAAAAGTCAGTTGCTCCTCCGTCGCGCCCAGTAACAATGCTTACAGCATCAGAAATAGACATAGAACGTATCGCATTGACAAAAATTGGTTTGGCTTGCACCATAGCTTTTTCCGCTCCGCGGTTCATGGCCACTTTTACTTTATCCAAATAAGCACCAGCCAAGGCATTAGCAATTGGGTTGTTTCTAATTTTTGCTTCTACATTTCTTACTTCTTTAGGCATTAATATTTGATAAGCCGCATTTTTCAAAAAGCCATCACGTGCTCCTAATGTTTTCGTGCCATTTAATACACCAAATTCTAAGGCTTGCTTAATACCTGCTGCTGCATCCGCTTGAGATAGCATGCCGCTATTCAATATATCTCCACCTGCTTTTACAATTTGGTCTAAATTTCCACAAGACATAGCTAGTATTGGAAACAAACACACTAATATTATTTTCTTCATTATTCTTTCGATTTAGAGCAAGGTAGGCTTTACGGTCATTTTTTGAGCTATCACTCGACTACCTTTTCATTTAATTAAGAATAAAAAAAATGTTATCAAGCATAGGCAAGAAATAAGCCTAGCTTCCATTTCACTTCTTATCTTGCAACTGTAATGCCCACAAAAGACAGAGACATCATAATCAAAGGCGCCAAAATGCACAATCTTAAAAATGTAGATGTGCGTATCCCTTATAATAAAATGACGGTGGTCACCGGCGTGAGCGGAAGCGGAAAGTCTTCCCTGACAATGGACACCCTTTTTGCCGAAGGACAACGACGTTACGTAGAAAGCTTAAGTAGTTACGCTCGCCAATTTATGAAAAACATGACCAAACCCGATGTAGATAGCATTGAAGGTTTGTGCCCAGCTATAGCTATTGAGCAAAAAGTTATAAGTCGTACACCACGCTCAACGGTTGGTTCCATGACGGAAATTACAGAATACTTGCGCTTGCTCTATGCCAAGATTGGTAAAACCTACTCACCAATAAGTGGACGCGAAGTAAAAAAAGATGAAGTTCAAGATGTCATTCATTACATTAAAAATTTAGATGAAGGAAAGAAACTAATCATAATCATTCCGCTACCAGAATACGCGCAAAAAAACCCGCAATATTACCTCAACGAAATATTACAGCAAGGTTATACTCGCCTCTTTGATCAAAAGAAAAAAGAGTATATCCAAATAGAAGAATTGCTCGAAGAAAAAACAATCAAATTTACTAAAACGCAATACATTCTTATTGACCGCTTTGTGTCTAAAGATTTTTCTGAAGATGATATACACCGCATAGCCGATAGTATTCAAACCGCTTTTGATGAAACCAATGGCGATGTGTATTTTGATATCGATGGCGAACTCATACATTTCTGTAATCGCTTTGAGTTAGATGATATGAGTTTTGAAGAGCCTACCGCTAACCTTTTCTCAGCCAATAATCCATACGGAGCTTGCCCAGAGTGCGAAGGCTTTGGACAAGTGATTGGGATAGACCCAGAACTCGTTATCCCAAACAAAAAGCTTAGCGTATTCGAAGGCGCGGTGGCATGTTGGAGTGGAGATAAAATGAGCAACTACCAGCGACAGTTCATTGCCTATGCCAATGAGGGCGACTTCCCTATTCATAGAGCGGTTAATAAATTGACCGAGGCTGAGTATGATTATTTATGGAATAGTGCACATGGTGTACAATCGTTCTTTAATATGGTTGCTCAAAATTTATATAAAATACAATACCGAATATTACAAGCGCGCTATAGAGGAAAAGCAAGCTGTACGAATTGCCATGGAAAAAAATTAAGACCCGAGGCCCTTTATGTAAAAATAAACGATACCCACATTGCACATTTAATGAACCTCCCAATTGAGGACTTAAAGCAATGGTTCGATGGAATAAAAATAGATGAACGCGATACAAAAATTGCGCATCGTTTATTGACTGAAATTAAAAAACGAATTGACACTTTATTGGCAGTTGGTTTAAATTATTTAACCCTGGAACGAAAAGCCAATACGCTGAGCGGCGGTGAAAGCCAGCGCATACAGCTTACGCGCATTATTGGAAGCAACCTCACGGACAGCTTATATATATTGGATGAGCCAAGTATAGGGCTACATGCACGCGATACAGAGCAACTCATTAAAGTATTACAAGAGCTTAAAGACTTGGGTAATACCGTAATTGTAGTTGAGCATGACGAGCTCATTATGAAGCATGCCGATCACATGATTGATATTGGACCGCTCGCTTCACACTTGGGAGGAGAGGTCGTTGCGGAAGGTGATTATAAAAAACTAAAGAAGAACAAAAAATCACTCACTGCTCAATATTTAAATGAAGAGCTATCGGTAGATTTAAAAAAGGTAAAACGCAAAACAACTAATAAAATAACTGTAACCGATTGCTCACAACACAATTTGAAAAACATTGATGTGACCTTCCCCTTGAATAATTTTACGGTGGTAACTGGTGTGAGCGGTTCGGGTAAAACAACTTTAATAAAAAAGATATTATACCCGGCGGTAAAAAACGCCTTAGATCAATTTGAAGTTAAGCCTGGAAGCTTTGGCGAATTAACGGGTGACGTAGAACAAATAGACGCGATTGAAATGGTAGACCAAAACCCTATTGGTCGTTCAAGCCGTTCTAATCCGGTATCGTACATTAAGGCTTATGATGATATGCGCAACTTATTTGCCAAGCAAAAAATAGCGCAACTGCGTGGTTACAAACCTGGCCACTTTTCCTTTAATGTAGATGGCGGCCGCTGTGACACTTGCAAGGGTGATGGACAAATAACGGTAGAGATGCAGTTCTTGGCTGATGTAAAATTATTATGCGACCAATGCAAAGGCAAACGATTTAAAGACGAAGTACTGGAAGTAAAATATAATAAAAAAGACATTGCTCAAATATTAGATTTAAGTGTAGACGATGCACTCGTATTCTTTGAAGATGAAAAGAAAATAAGCAAGAAACTACAAGCCTTACAAGATGTTGGCTTGGGTTATATTAAGCTCGGACAAAGTAGCGATACACTCAGCGGTGGTGAAGCCCAACGTGTGAAGCTCGCTTCGTTTTTATTACTAAGTGACCAGCGTAAGAAAATGATGTTTATTTTTGATGAACCTACCACCGGCTTGCACTTTCATGATATTGTAAAGT
Source organism: uncultured Chitinophagaceae bacterium (assembly GCA_938017685.1). Lineage (GTDB taxonomy): Bacteria > Bacteroidota > Bacteroidia > Chitinophagales > Chitinophagaceae > JAGNRR01. The sequence continues at coordinate 2,037 of CALIIL010000153.1, read as the reverse complement.
TGCTTAATTCCTTTGAAGCATTGATACAGAAAGGGCATTCCGTGATTGTAATAGAACACAATATGGATGTTATAAAAAATGCCGATTGGGTCATAGACCTCGGACCCGAAGGCGGACAGTACGGCGGCGAATTGTTGTATGCAGGCGATGTGAAGGGATTGAAGAAAGTGAAACGGTCTTATACAGGGAAGTTTTTGTAGGTAAATCCCTGAAATAATATTTTAATATCGAGTAACTTCGTTAGTACAAGAACAATAGGCAAATGAATAAAATCTTACCGCTACTTTTTATCATTTTATTACAAAATGTTGCGAAGGCTGATTATAAATATATGCCTTTGTCATCATTGGTATGCATGGCAGATTATGCGGCTATTGGCAAAATAGTTGATTTAGATGACAGCTACTTTTACTTAAAAGTTGATAAATATGTTCTGAATGAATTAGAATTAGATACGCTTAAAATACAAAAAACAGAAGATTGGCTATGTGGTTGGCGACATGAAAAATATTCTATTGGACAAAAGGAGTTAGTCTTTTTTAGAAAAAGTAATTATATTATAAAAGATTATGACTTACTTGGCTATGGTGCTGGAGGAGAGTTCGAACTTTCCATAATTGGTGATACAATATTTTATCATAAATCAATAGGTTACATGCAACCATATTTATTAAAAGATTTCATAACAGCTTTGAAGGATTACGATGAAGTTAAAAGAAAAGCAATAGAAAGCAAAACGGAAGTTTCGACCTCGATACAAAATACATTTTCTGAAAAATCAGAATTGCATAAATTATTCATCGAATGTAAATTAAGAAAAAAAAGAGAACATTTTGAACTGCCCCAAAACGGAGTGGTTTTTAATTTAGAAAGAAATTATTTATATCAAGACTACGACAACAAAGTATTCATACCCAATCATGATATGAATGATATATTTCTTGAAGTAGATAATGCCGAAGTAAAGAAACAAGATGGTTATTTTATAATGAACCCAAAAGATGCTTGGACAAGAAGATTTATTAGGGTGTACGCCATAAAAGACAAGAATAAAGAACAAGCACTTTTTAGTCAAATATTTGAGATTCTAGAATTACCTGAACCAAGAATATATTTCGGGGATCAATATCGCGACACCATTTATAGTACGAGGGATGCAAAACCAAGTGTTGCACATTATTTAGACCAATTGCATGAGGATAGATATTTAAAGTATAAATTACTTAGCTATACCTATTCAATTAAATCTAAAGGCACCACTAAATCTTTTGACATAAAGTCCACTCGAGGTACAATAGAACTTAAAGAACAGTTTAGAAAACTTGAAATAGATGATGAAGTTTCAATTTCAAATGTACTTGTCTTATTTCCGAATAATACGGTTCATCAGATTGAGGGTAGAACAGTTGTTTATGCAAAATGGATAGAAAAATAGATAACAATGGAATTCAAACCACAACCACTAGAAATACCTGCCAAGTGCAACATTACCAGAAATGTATTCACGACCTACGATCCGGCTTCGGATTATTCGGAGGAGAATAGTTTATGCAACTTAACGGAGGATTTATTCCATGCAAATTTTAGTGAAATAGACATTGAAATTGACCTCGGTTGGTATGGCGATTTTGAAACCAATAAAGGCACGTTCAGATTATTAATTATCAAAGGTGTTGACTGGGATAACCCTTTAATGCTTCAAGAAGCTACTTCCCAGGTTGAAATCACCGAGAAGCTTCAATTAATTTTAGACAAACTAAGTGAATAACGCTCGCCACTGTTATTACTATCACTAACAATAAATGCCTAAACTATATAGCGGTTCAATAAAACCATAGCGTTATAAAACATTGGACTAGTAACTTTGCCTAATGAGCTTCCTTACAGCCGAATGGCGCAAGGTAGTGTACAAAAAAGTGTGTAATCGATTTGATTAATTTTACTTTCAAAGCAAACAAACTTGTTGTGGGAAGTCTGTCTGTCTTTGGAAGTTTTTTGTTTTTGCATCGTAAATATAATTTGAGTTTGTTTAATGAA
>CALIIL010000152.1 GCA_938017685.1 uncultured Chitinophagaceae bacterium | reverse complement strand
TGATAACCATTTTCTCCTTGTGCTATTTCATCAAAAATAGTCGTAATTTGCTGTTGTGTAAAGTCCATATTTTAAGTGTTTTTGTGTTGCAATTACAAAAATCAATCTTTTGGATTTTACACACTTTTTTGGACACTATCCAAAACAAGTAAGAAGCTAATCTAAACACTAAAGTTCAAGGACCAACCTCGCTTGACGGAGAAATATCGGATAAGTATGACCACTACAATAGATAGAGATATATTTATATTTTCGAAGGTGCTTAAGCTTTCAAGTATCAAGTACACTGCTCCACCTGCAAAGCAAGCTGTGGCATAAATTTCGCGTCTAAAAATTAAGGGTACCTCATTGGTCAGGACATCACGAATAACGCCACCAAAGCAAGCAGAAACTACACCTAAGATTAAACAATACTCAATATTTAAGCCATATTGAAGTGCTGTCTGTATCCCTAAAATGGTAAACAAACCGATACCAATGGTATCGAAGAGAAACATACTCTTTTTATATTTTAATGCTTGCTCTCTAAAAAGATAAGCGATTAAATAACCCACAAGGATTACTATGAAATAGTTACGATCATTGAGCCAGCCAACGGGTGTTTTTCCTAATAAGATATCTCTTAATGTACCACCACCAATAGCCGTGACAAAACCAATAATTAGGCTACCAACTAAATCAAATTTCTTTTGAATAGCGGTCATAACACCCGATATGGCAAATATGCCCGTACCAAAAATATCAACAAAGTAAATCCAACTCACAAGCCTAATTGAGCTGTAAATGTAGCCTAAACTTTGAAAAATAAAGAAGGTGCACTTATTTATAAGCCAGCCAACAAATCATTCTGAAACTTCAAGCCATCCGTTACCCTACTTTTATCCAAACGACCATTTTCGACCATTGCCCATAGAATAAACTCTAAGTAAAAATGCTTATCCGCTTCTTCTACTTCTGGTTGATACTTATCTAAAATATTCATTAAAGGTTCAACTTGAGCTAAGGCTTTTTTGTATGATTTTTCATCCATGTCAAATGGCATCTGTAACATAGGATTATCAATAAACCATTGTGCCAAACTTTCAAACTCGCCATACTCCCCTTCTTTGGATAGCTTTTTAATGGGTGTAAAATGCTCAGCGAACAAGGTCTTAATAGCTTCTCCTAAAAGAATTAAAGCAACATTTTCAGAACCTTCCTGCTCACCTTCATAAACTAACTCTACCTTACCCGTAATGGAAGGAATAATTCCTTGAAAATCACTCAAGCGAACACTCCCTTTTTTCTCTCCATTCTTAAGCATACGCAAGTGTGCTGTGCTCAATAAATTCTCATAGGTCGTGATACTCATTCTTGCAGACACACCGCTTTTGGCATCGATATAATCACTTTTTCTAGCTTCAATAACAATCGTCTCCAATAAAGTCTTAGCAAAATCAGGCACATGTACTGCTTGCTTAACCGCATCTGTTAATTTAGCTTCTTGTTCAGTAATCCTTTTTGCAATATCAATGCTCTTGGGATAGTGTGTAATGATTTGAGAACCAATTCTATCTTTTAAAGGCGTAACGATGCTCCCACGATTAGTATAATCTTCAGGATTAGCCGTAAACACAAATTGCATATCCAATGGCATACGAATTTGGAAACCTCTGATTTGAACATCGCCTTCTTGCAAGATATTGAACAAAGCCACTTGAATACGCGCTTGCAAATCAGGCAACTCATTAATGACAAATATGCAACGATTAGCACGTGGTATCATGCCGTAATGAATAGCCAACTCATTATCATAACTCAACTTTAAGTTCGCGGCCTTTATCGGATCTACATCACCAATTAAATCAGCAACCGTTACATCCGGCGTAGCTAGTTTTTCGAAAAAACGGGCAGAACGATGTACCCAATCAATAGGTGTCTTATCTCCGTGCTCGTCAACGAGGTCACGTGCATATTTAGAAATAGGTTGCAATGGATCATCGTTAATTTGAGAACCTGCGATAATGGGCATATGCTCGTCTAATAATAGGATAAGCGAGCGAGCAATTTTAGTTTTAGCCTGCCCGCGCAAGCCTAATAAATTAATATTATGCTTCGCTAAGATTGCACGCTGCAACTGAGGAATAACAGTATACTCATACCCATGTATATCCTCAAACAAATTTTCTTTGTTCTGAATAGTTGCAATTAAATTATCACGCAATTCGTCCTTAATAGATTTAGTTGCGTAGCCAGCAGCATTTAATTGTTTTAGTGTTTTGATCTTTTTAATATCCATAATCTGTTATGTTTTTTTGTCACGCTGAGCTTGTCGAAGTGCTTCTTGTTTAGTCTCACACCCGCTGATTTCGACAGGCTCAATCTGACATTTGTATTTATCTTATCTTCTTTATTCTGTTCTTTTCGTAATCTCTAAATATCATTTCACCCAAACCTTTCAAGCCAGTGAAGAAGGCCTTTCCTTGATTTTCTAAGGTAAACTGATCAACAAATTGCATAAGATATGGATCTTGTGCAATCATAAATGTTGTAATCGGAATTTGTAACTTTCTTGCCTGGCGTGCCATATTGTAACACTTAGAAACAATCTCTGCGTCTAAGCCATTACTATTTTTATAATATTCCCCGGTGGGCAATTTCAGACAACTTGGCTTACCATCCGTTATCATAAATATCTGCTTATTCGTTTGTTTTTTTCTTCGCAACAAATCCATGGCCAAGCTCAAACCTGCTACCGTATTGGTGTGATAAGGACCCACTGTTAAGTAAGGCAATTCCTTTAGCTTAATAGGCCATGCATCATTACCAAATACAATAATATCTAAACTGTCTTTCGGGTAGCGCGTTTTAATTAACTCCGCCAAGGCCATCGCTACTTTTTTAGCGGGCGTAATTCTATCCTCACCATAGAGTATCATACTATGACTGATATCAATCATGAGCACTGTACTCATTTGTGCTTTGTGGTTTGTCTCATTGACAACCAAGTCTTGTTCTGTCAATTTAAAATCATCCAAGCCATGATTACGTTGTGCGTTTTTTATACTTTCCTGCATGGAAATTTTCTCCAACGAATCACCGAAAACATAATTTCTAAATTCGCCCGTTTCTTCATCACCTTTACCCGTTTGTTTGGTTTGATGATTACCCATGCCAGATTTACGAATATTCCCAAATATTTGATTCAACGCATGTTGTCGTATGCCCTGCTCAGTCTTGGCTGTTATTTTAAAATGACCGTCCTCTTGGTCTGGGTCTTTCAAAAAACCTTTTTCAATAAGATCTTCGATAAAGTCATCAATTGAGTACTCGGCGGTAGTTAGCTTATATTCTTTATCTAACTCACGAAGCCAGTCTAAGGCTTCATCAGCATCGCCTGACGTGTGAGTTATTAGCTCTTTAAAAATGTCTAATAATCGCTCAAAAATGGGCAACTCCTCCTCGTTGTGCGAAGTGAAAATAAAACCATCCTTGAAATTATCTTTATTCATTATTTGGCCAAAGCTAGTCCATAAGATTGGCACAGCGCCAGATGTTCAATATTGAAAATTGATTTTATATAAGTATTAAAACTTTGTTCCGATATTTACTTGAATATTAAATCTCAGTAATGAAAATTTCATTTAAAAACGATTATTCCGAAGGCTGTCACCCCAATATACTGGAAGCCCTAATTATTAATAATACAAGTCAGCAAGAAGGTTATGGCTTGGATGAATTTTCATTAAAAGCAACAGAGCTCATTTTAAAGAAGTGCAGCTCTCCTGACTCTGCCGTGCATTTGGTAAGTGGTGGCACACAGGCTAATTTGATAGTCATTGCAGCCCTACTCAAACCACATGAAAGTGTAATTGCGGCTAACACAGGCCATATTTTTAATAATGAAGCGGGCGCTATTGAAGCAACAGGTCATAAAATAAGTACTGCTGAAAGTACAGATGGCAAATTAAGACCCGAACAAATAAAAAAAATATTAGATGATCACAGTCGCCCGCCGCATCAATTAAAACCAAGACTCGTATACATTTCTAATGCAACAGAATTGGGAACTATTTATACTAAAAGTGAACTTGAAGCACTCTACCAATGTTGTCAAGAACATGACTTGTATTTATTTATGGATGGTGCACGATTGGCACAAGCTATGATGGCCAGCAATAATGATTTATCTTGGGCAGATGTTGCAAAATATACGGATGTTTTTTACTTAGGCGGCACCAAAAATGGAGCTTTATTGGGAGAAGCCATCGTCATTAATAATACACGGCTACAAGAGGACTTTGCTTTTCATGTGAAGCAAAAAGGTGCCATGCTATCTAAAGGAAGATTGCTTGGCTTGCAGTTTCAAGCTTTATTAGAAAATGATCTGTTTCTAGATTTAGCAAAACATGCTAATCAAGAAGCCATGAAAATCAAAGAGGCATTTAAGCGATTAGGATGTTCTTTTTTAATTGAAACATTTACTAATCAAATTTTTCCAATACTTAGTCAAGAACAAATCAAAGCATTAAGCGAGGGCTTTGAATTTTACACTTGGCATAAAATAGATGAAGAAAATGCCGCCGTGCGTATCATCACATCCTGGGCTTCAAAAGAAAGTATCGTTGATGTATTTGTAGATGCGATTCATGCGCTTAAAAAATAACAAGCATTTACTCCGGCACATATTGCAATATATCACTTGGCTGACATGATAAGACTTCACATATTTTTTCAAGTGTTGTAAATCTCATGGCTTTTGCTTTGCCTGATTTAAGAATACTTAAATTAGCCATAGTGATACCTACCCTTTCCGAAAGTTCTGTCAATGACATTTTACGTTGTGCCATGACTACATCTAAGTTTACTATTATCGGCATTATATTGTCAGTGCGTTTTCTCTTTCTAAATATGAAGCTCTTCCAAAGCAAAAGGCTACCGCTAATATAAAATAACCTACAACAGCCATCAGAGGCGTTGTTATAATAATTGAATTCTTTGGCACCATTCCATAGGTTTCTATTTTACAAACACTTTCTAATGTTGGCAATAAAATTAAAATTCCGGCGTAATCTAAAATCCCACCTATCAACACAAGTATACCTACGACCTGCAAAAGAATTAAAGATTTACGACTAAACATTTTTCCTTTTTGAATTGCCCCGATGAACAAAATCATTAAAACAGAAATTAAAATCAGTCCTATGCGATAAATAATTAATCCTAATTGAGACTTAAACCATAACTTCTCAAATTGCTGACTTGTCAATGGAATAGTCAATTCATTTCTCTTATAATGTACATACAATTTCTCGTTTGAATTACTTTTTTCCATATACTCACCAATACTGTCTGACATTGTAAGTATTTCTGCCGAAGTTGAAAAACTAAATTTATTCTCATTGTTAGATGCTAGTTTATACCAAATATAATCTCTTGAAATCCCATTGTCATTTCCAGAAATAGTCTGGCTAATGTCCAATAACAAATGAGCTATATTAAAAAGCAAGTAAAAATAAAGTAAGTATCGAAAGATTTTCATACCTCGAAGATACATTATTTATCGTTAAACAATAAATAATTATCGCTTAACAGATATAATTGTTGAAAAAGTTTTTTCTCCATCCACACTAAAAACAATAAAATAATGACCACTAGAGTATCCTTTCAAGCTAAAACGGTTATCATTTTTAGTCAAATATTGAGAATAGAATTGCTGTCCTTGTATATTCAAAACATCAACTTTAATTTCACTTTGAGGCAACCTATCAAAATGAACATTTAGAAAATCTATCGCAGGATTAGGATAAACTCGAACACCAAATTCTTTGGCATAATCAGATTGTGATAATGCTTGTGTAAACGAAAGCTTATACGCTTTGTTCGTTACCGTTTGATTTGCTTCCATTCCTCCGCAGATGTACTTTGTACTTTCATTGACATTGGCATAGCCGCGTAAATCCATTGGATAAACCTGAGATATATTATTAGAAAACACTTGCAGATCTGGGTTAAATACAACTTGCTTATTAGCCGTGGGCACACCCTGATTATTAGTATACGCCAGTCCATCATAATTATAAGAAATTCCACTTCCTCCCAAGAAAGTAATATTACCGTCAGGATTAGCTAAACCAATCATTCGGTATAAAGGATGGTTGGCATTATCTAAAGTCGGTTGCCAAGTAATACTGGTTGGGTTGTTCGGATCTATTTGTCCAATTCGTAGGATAGATTGAGCCGGAAAACTACCTCCCATACGTGCACCGCCGTAATAATATATAACATCGCCAACAATAACCGCTTGCGCACCAAAGGCTCTATATGCATTAGTACTAGGAACAGCTGTTGCACTTTGCCAATTGTCTTGTGTTGGATCATAGACTTGCACATCACTTACATTGCCTGTATTACTCCATCCTGTTATTACATATATCAAACTATCGCGCCACACCGCTTGCGCCTGATCATCAATAGGCGTAGGTATATCTTGTCCATCAGGCAGGTAAAGATCGGTTACGGGATCAAACACATGTACTTTAGACGATGAAACCTCACTACCGCCATTAAACACATGATAGCCTCCAATGATATAAATCTTACCCTTTACATAACTTGCAGCAGCAGCAATTTTTCCGAGCGTATCAGGTAGCTCACTAATCGTTGACCAGCTATTGGTACTTACATTATATTTAAATGCATTTAGATTAATCCCTTGAAAACTCTTTGTTGTATCAATCCCACCAAAAGAATACATATAATCAACACCATTAACCTTAGCCTCGCACACTGCATTATTACTAATGGCCTCAGGCATATTGGCAATAGATGTTGGCACCCAATTTTGAGCATTTATTGTTGTTGTAAAAAGTAAAAAAACGAAAGAGCTTAATAATCTCATAGAGGAAAGATAAAACTTCTATTTGAAATAAATAATATGCTCAACTTATTCCCTTACGATTTTAATATTACTCTAAACCAATCCTGAGCGAACTGCACATACCAAGCGGTTCGGCAATATCAAGATATGGATAAGTAACTTTAGATAAATACAAGCCATTGGGCAAGGTGGTATATATTAATGGAAGTACAGTTTTATTGGAAAGGACATGTTCAAATTCTTCTAGCGTCATTTCACCTTTTTCAATTTTCAATAAAAAGGATAAGCATAAGCGAACCATACCTCTCAAAAAACGATTGGAAGTAATGGTAAACCGTAATCTGCGTTGATCATCCGATATAAAAAGCTGTGCATCTGTTACCTGACAAATGGTATTCTTATACAAGTGCGCCTGCTTACAAATGGATTTAAAATCACTATACTTTGTAAATAAAGCCGTGGCACGCTGCATAGATTCAAAGTCTAAGCCATCATTATCATACTCGGAACAATATTTTTTTAAGAATGGATCTTTGTAGAAATTAATAAAGTAATCATAGGTTCTAGATGTTGCATCAAATCGTGCATGCTGCCCATCTTCCATGGGTATAACATCATACACGGCAATATCGTCGGGTAAGTTTTTATTTAATCTGAATTTCAAATCAAACAATAAATCCTCATATAGATTAATATGCAGCATGTATTGACTCGCATGTACGCCACTATCTGTACGACCGCAGCCCCAGACAGGTATACATTGCTTAAATATTTGTTGCAGATTTTGCTCAATAGTCTCTTGCACGGAGGCAGCATCCGTCTGTCGTTGCCAACCACTGTAGTTGGTGCCGTCGTATCCGATATGTAGGAAATAGCGCAAGGTGTAAATGTAGGTTTAGAATATGACAGCTTGCAAATTATACCTTGGTTGTCATGCTGAATTTATTTCAGCATCCTATCAATTGCTGTAATGAAGTATCGTAAAGAAGATACCGAAACAAGTATAGTATGACAGCTTAGAAAGAGAAAAAAAAGCCCAACCTTTCGGTTGAGCTCTAAATGTACCCCAGGCGGCTCCGAAGCATCGGAGTTGAACCCGCATTTACAATTTGTTTTTCATAATATCCTCCAAAATTTTAGGATTAATAATTACTTTTTCTATAAATTTCTTCGATTTCATTCGTTTAATAAAGCGCTCTAATGCGTAAGCTTGTTTGCTTGATTGAGCTTCAAATGCAAGTTTTAATTCCCAAGGAATACCTTTTGAAGTAAAAGAACTTTTATATCGAGCCAAATTATGCTCTAACAAACGCTTTTCAATATCATCAGTTGTACCAACGTAATATCTATTCAGTTTTTTAGAAAATAATATGTAAACAAAGTATTTCATTTCATAAAAAAAGCCCAACCTTTCGGTTGAGCTCTAAATGTACCCCAGGCGGGACTTGAACCCGCACGGTCATTACTGACCACTGGATTTTAAGTCCAGCGTGTCTACCAATTCCACCACCAGGGTATCAATGTGATTGGTAAAAAGTTAAAACTATGAGATTTAAAACCTCATATTTTTGAAAGTGAGCGAAAGACGAGATTCGAACTCGCGACCCCGACCTTGGCAAGGTCGTGCTCTACCA
>CALIIL010000151.1 GCA_938017685.1 uncultured Chitinophagaceae bacterium | reverse complement strand
ATTCTTTCAATCGCGCATCATCCGCATCGAGAACGACCAAACCTTGCTCACCAAACAATGCATGCAAAAATACACGAGTAGCTTCAGCCAAAGTATGCGAGCCATTGTAAGCAATTTCTATTTGTTCTTTCAATTTCAACTCGGCTTCGCTATTGCCAAAGCTGTCCAATATCTCGTCACGAATGACTACTAAACTGTCCGTACTAAAACGCCCGCAAGCGCCTTGATTATTTGGTTGCCACGAATGCTTTTTTCCCTGATGAAATATAGTGCCAATTTCTTCTATATCATTATCCTCACTTCCTATAAAAAATACGGGCACAAATCGCTTCCCATCAATTTTTTCCTCGCATTCGTTCGCCAATTTTATAGCATGTACAATTTTATATATTGTATACAAGAAGCCTGTAAAAATATTAGGCTGATGCGCTGTACAAATGGTAAACGTATCCTCATGAAGCAACTTTTCTATTTCCGTACTCTCAATATTATTTTGAGCATATTGTTCTTGTAACACTTCAACCAATACTTTTCTATTGATTGATTGTTTAGCTTTCTCAATGATAAAGGCTTCAATATTTTCTATGGAAGGAAAGTCTGTAATGAACGGTTTTAAATTTTCATTCTTTTCTAAATAATCCAAGACCAATTGCGAATAAGCATTGGTCTTATCATAAGGAATATATTGTGCTTCAAACTTAGGCATTCACTTTTCCGTCTTTTAAATCTAAGATAGTATCTCCTCGTTCTGCAATGGCTTTATCATGCGTAACCAATACAAATGTCTGGTCTAGTTCATCCCGCAACTTAAATATATAATCCATCAATTCGTCAGAATGTTTGCTATCTAAGTTACCACTTGGCTCATCGGCCAGTATTACGCTAGGGTTATTAATCAATGCTCGCGCAATAGCTACTCGCTGTTGCTCTCCGCCTGATAATTGTGCCGGCTTATGTGTAGCACGATCACCAATATTCAACTTCTTTAGTAGTTCATTGGCCTTATCTTTTGCCTCAGATTTGTTCATTCCGGCAATTAAAGCAGGCATTGAAGCATTTTCTAGGGCATTAAATTCGGCTAATAAGTGATGAAATTGGAATACAAAGCCAATTTCTTTGTTTCTAAAATCAGCTAATTTGTTCCCTTTTAGGTTAGAGACATCTTGATCATTAATAACAATTTGCCCACTATCTGCTTGGTCTAGTGTGCCCATAATTTGTAAGAGGGTACTTTTCCCTGCGCCCGAAGCCCCAGTAATGCTGGCTATTTCGCCTTTCTTAATGAAAAGTGAAATATCATCAAGGATGGTCAAAGAGCCGAATGACTTTCGTATATTTTGTAAGCTGAGCATTTAGTATTTCTTTGCAAATCTAAGTGTTCGCAGATATAAATAATTGCATATATTCGCGCAAAATTGACTAACACAATAAAATTTTTAACCATATGTTTTGGACATTAGAATTAGCATCACATTTAGAGGATGCACCTTGGCCTGCAACTAAAGAGGAATTATTAGATTTCGCTATACGTTCTGGCGCTCCATTGGAAGTAATTGAAAACTTACAAGAGATGGACGACGAAGGAGAAGCATACGAAGGTATCGATGATATCTGGCCTGACTTCCCTACGCATGAAGATTTCTTCTTTAATGAAGATGAATATTAATTAACGCCCGACTTTCGGGATAAACACTAAAGATGAAAAGCCATTTGCCAAAGCGAATGGCTTTTTTGATTTAATAGAAATCATTTAAAAAAAATCAAGCTCTCAGGATTGTTTTGCTCTACTCTTCTTCTTTAAACATGATATGATAGAAGCTTAAAAAGAATTCTGAAACAAGTTCAGTTAGATTACTTGCCAAATCAAAGCGAATAATCCCAATTCAAAAATCATTAATCAATATTCTTAAATCAATCCCCTACTTCAAATAAGCTCCAACTACCACATCCTTCTCAATGCGCACTTCTACATGCTCATCAATGGTGGTAGATATTTGCTTTCCCACATAATCTGAGCATATTGGATAAGACTTATGCTTTCTATCAACAAGCACAGCAATCTGTATTTTCTTCGCAATAATATTTAAGAAAGGATGCAAGGCATATAACATGGTTCTGCCTGAATTGGCGACATCGTCTACAACTATGATTGATTTTTTGTCTAGGTCTTTATCATCACTTAAGCTACAATCAATGGGGTTACGTTTATCAATTTCAATAGAAATAAGACGCACTTTCAATTTAGACAATCCTTCTATTTTGGCTTTGAGCATTTCAGCAATAGCATATCCGCGGTTCTTAATACCGGCTAACACAATCTCCTTCTCATCTACATTATTCTCAAAAACCTCATACGCTAAGCGTGTAAGCATAAGATTGACCTGTTCCTGATTGAGTATTTGTTTTTGCCTTGCCATGAGTTTTTTATTGATTGTAAAATTACACTGCTTATTTTAATTATATCCTTTTGTCAGTCCCGATAGTTATCTGGAGAGCTTCTATTGTCAGGCTGAGCCTCTCGAAGCCCGATTATGTAAATCCAAACCGTATTGTTGAATTTCGCCAAGCCTACCTAACGACAGGCAGGCTCAATGGGACAAAGCAATCATAATCCCAAGTCCAGCATGACAGCTTACAGACTTCTCAATAAACTATCATTAATATTACTCAGAAAATAATCTCGATTAGATTAAATTTGTAATTCATGCAAATACTTCAACAAGTACTATTTGTACTCCTCGCTGGCTTCGGCTTTTGGTTCTTTTGGCGTAATATGTCTAAGATTAGACGCAATATATTTCTTGGGCGCAAAGAAGACAGAAACGATAACCCAAGCGAACGCTGGAAAAACGTGTTTTTATTAGCACTCGGACAAAAGAAAATGTTTAAAAAGCCTGTTGTGGCTATCATGCATTTGATCGTTTATGTAGGTTTTATTATTATTAATATTGAGCTCCTAGAAATCATTTTAGATGGTATTACAGGTCACCATAGAATATTTGCTTCAATGTTAGGTGGCTTTTACACCTTCCTAATTAACTTCTTTGAAATACTGGCCGTACTCGTAATTGTAGCCTGTGTTATTTTCTTAATACGCAGGAATATTACCAAAGTACCTCGCTTGGTATCAGGAGAGTTAATGGGCGGTTGGCCAAAACAAGATGGTAACTTAATCTTGATTTTCGAGATAATCCTCATGAGCCTTTTCTTAAAAATGAATAGTGTAGACTTGGTATTACAAAGCCGAGAGGTTGCGCATTATGCTCAAACGGATACTTTTTTAATTTCAGGCGCTTTGACTGTCTTTTTTGAAGGATACGGCAACGGTACATTAGTATTTTTAGAAAGAGCCTTCTGGTGGTTACACATTGCTGGTATTTTCTTCTTTATGAATTACTTGGCTTATTCTAAACATTTACACGTGATACTAGCTTTTCCTAACGCATTCTATGCCTCCCTAAGCCAGCAAGGCGAAATGGCTAACATGCCGGCTATACAGCAGGAAATCAAGTATATGATGCAACCTGAATTGGCTCCAACTCCCGACACTTCGGGAGCAACTCCAGCTGAACCACAACGCTTTGGTGCTAAAGATGCCATGGATTTAAGCTGGAAAAATTTATTAGATGCTTATGCTTGCACAGAGTGCGGTCGCTGTTCTTCGGCATGCCCTGCTAATCAGACAGGTAAGAAACTCTCGCCAAGAAAAATAATGATGGATACGCGCGATCGTATTACAGAAATTGGTAAGAACATAGACCAAAACAAAGAATTTAAAGATGATGGCAAAACGCTTTTAAACGATTTTATTACAGTAGAAGAATTAAGAGCCTGTACAACCTGTAATGCTTGCGTTGAAGAGTGCCCGGTAAGCATCAGCCCTCTTTCTATTATTAATGAATTGAGACGTTACTTGGTCATGGAAGAAAGTAATGCCCCACAGGAATGGAATGGCATGTTTAGCAATATTGAAAACAATATGGCTCCTTGGAAATTCTCTCCGGATGATAGAGATGCTTGGACACAATCTTAATTAAAAAATAAGAATTGAAAATTAAAATGACGTGAAGACTTATTTAGTTTTTACAATAAAATAAAAGAATATTATGGACGTAAAAAGAATTAATCCCTCACAAGCACCTGAAATACTTTTCTGGGTAGGATGTGCCGGTAGTTTTGACCAAAGAGCGCAAAAAGTAACGAAAGCATTTATTGAAATATTAAATGCAGTAGGTATTGATTATGCCATCTTAGGCAAAGAAGAAATGTGCACAGGAGACCCGGCACGTAGAGCTGGTAATGAGTTTCTATTTCAAATGATGGCGTACAATAATATTCAAACATTGAATATGTATAACATTAAAAAAATTGTTGCCACTTGTCCGCATTGTTTTAATACGATTAAGAATGAATATCCAACCTTAGGTGGAGACTACGAAGTCATACACCACACGACCCTACTTCAACAATTTATTGATGAAGGGAAAATTAAAATGAAAGATGGTGGCGAGTTTAATGGAAAGAAAATAACCTATCACGATAGCTGTTACTTAGGTAGAGCTAATAATATCTATGAAGCACCCCGAAAAGTCCTCGAAACATTAGATGCTGAATTAGTAGAATTAAAGCGATGTCGTACGAATGGATTATGTTGTGGAGCCGGTGGCGCACAAATGTTTAAGGAAGAGGAAGCGGGCGATACAAGAGTAAATCTTGAACGTACCAACGAGGCCTTGGAAACGGGCGCCACAACCATTGCGGCTAATTGTCCATTCTGTATAACGATGTTGAGTGATGGGTTAAAGAATGCTGAGAAAGAAGCTGAAGTTGAGGTAAAAGATATCGCCGAGATTATTAATGACAGTATGGTGAAATAAGCATGTTAGAAGAATTAAAAAAAATACCAGCCGACTTTCCCGACGACTCACGTGTATGGATTTTCCAATCTAATAGACCCTTTCGTGCACGAGAAGTCATAGAAATCAATGAACAACTAAAAAACTTCTACTTACAATGGCAGAGCCATGGTGCCGAAGTTAAAGGTTGGTCCGAAGTACTGTTCAATCATTTTATTGTTGTCATGGCCGATGAGAAAAGTGCAGGCGTAAGCGGTTGTAGCACGGATGGCATGACGAGAGTAATGAAGAGTATTGAAAAGCAATACCTTGTTGAACTATTTGACAGATTGACCCTCACTTTTTTAGTGCAAGAAAAAGTGCAGATGCTACCGATAAGCCAAGTGCCTTATGGTTTAGAAAAAGGATATATTGAAACGGATACACCACTATTTAATAATTTAGCTCCTACAAAGCAAGACTTATTATCTAATTGGTTGGTACCCTTAGATAAAAGCTGGCTGTGGTCCAGAATAGTGGAGAAGCAAGTTTAATAAACGAAAGCCATGAGATTTTAAATACCTCTCATGTTTGTTAATAATAATTTTGAACAAGAATATTATTTCTATTAAATTTGCACTTCTTAAAAAAGGTTCCGTAGCTCAGCTGGATAGAGCATCAGATTTCTAATCTGACGGTCGCGCGTTCGAATCGCGCCGGGATCACTTAAAAGCCTCGATTTTATTCGGGGCTTTTTTTGATATGCAATACTTCGTTTACATAATATACAGCACGCGAATAAATAAGTATTATATTGGTTATTCTAGTAATATACAGCAAAGACTGTCGTTTCATAACGATGGAAAATCTCGTTACACCAAAAGCGGCACCCCTTGGGAGTTAAAACACATTGAAGGATTTCAGACCAAAACGGAAGCTATTCAAAGAGAAAAAAAACTCAAAGCAATGAAAAGTAGAAAATACATTGAGTGGCTCATTGAAAGTAAGAAATAAAGGTCGTGCGTTTCCCGATTTAATCGGGACGCCGGGATCACTTTAAAGCCTCGATTGTTTTGGGGCTTTTTTTTGTACCTTTAATAATTTCTCGAAAAATAAAATTATTCTATGGAAACATACGATAATCCAACTATTGTTTTCGATATCAATAATTCTAATTGGAAGTTACTTTTACTACGTTTAATATTTAAGCGCTTGCAGTTGGTTGGTGCCCTCACGAACCTAATTATATATTGACTTTGAGTGTGGGCACTAGCTAAAGTACATAAACTTTACCGCAACTTCTTCTTCAAAACAACTGCCTCCATCTCGGCTTTATAAGCAGTAATTTTTTTGCGGATATCTATGTTTGAGGCACCCAGTATTTGTGTAGCGAGTATGCCCGCATTCTTTGCTGCATTGACCGCAACGGTTGCAACTGGTACGCCATTGGGCATTTGTACAATAGACAACAAGCTGTCCCAACCATCAATACTATTAGTACTTTTAATCGGTACACCAACTACCGGCAAAGCCGTAGAACTCGCTACCATGCCTGGCAAATGCGCTGCACCACCAGCTCCTGCAATAATTACTTGTAAGCCTCTACCCTCTGCGGTTTCGGCATATTCCATCATCCATGTGGGTGTTCTATGAGCACTCACAACTTTGGCTTCGTACGCAATATCAAATTGCTTGAGCATAGTCGCCGCTTCTTTCATGATAGGCCAATCGCTATCACTGCCCATAATTAATCCTACGACTGGAGTTGTAGACTTTTTACTTGTATTTGCTTTTTTGCCCATAATGCAATTGTTTTCGCTTGCTCTAAATTAGTATTTGTAACCGTAATATGGCCCATTTTTCTAAAAGGCTTGGTTTCTTTTTTTCCGTAGATATGAATGTGCAATCCCTCTTTTTGCATACAAGCATCCAATCCAGTATATTCTACCGGTCCAGTATGACCTTTATCACCTAATATATTAATCATGGCAGATTTAGTGTGCACTGTTGTTTCTCCTAAAGGGAAATTAAAAACACAACGCAAGTGCTGCTCATATTGATTAACATTACAGCTTTCAATCGTTTGATGCCCACTATTGTGCGGTCTTGGTGCAACTTCATTGATTATCACATCGTCATTTTCTGCAATAAAGAACTCTACAGCCAATAAACCACACATATCTAACTTTTCAATCAAGTCCTCAGCCATTTTTTTAGCTTTGTCCGCGATATAGGTATCCATGTCCGCTGGAAATAGCAATAAGTCTAATAGATTAGCTTCTTCGTTAAACTCCATCACTACGGGCGCGTAGCTTTTTACTTCACCTTGGCTATTTCTGGCCGCTATTACGGCTATTTCTTGCTTAATAGCCACCATATCCTCAATAACTGAAGGCACATCCATAATACTATCTATATCGCCTTCTGTTTTAATAACAGCCACTCCTTTTCCATCATAACCCGCTAATCGACTTTTTTGTACAAATGGAAAGGTTATTTTACCTGTATTAAGCGCTTGAAGAATATCCTCGCGTGATGCATATAAAGCAAATGGCGATGTCATGAATTTATTATTCTGATAGAATTCTTTTTGTAAGCCTTTATCTTGAATGAGTTTTATTACACTTGGTTTTGGATGCACAATCTTGCCTTCGTCTTCCAACTTTTGCAAGGCATCTGTGTTTACATTTTCAATTTCTATTGTCAAATAATCACAGTCTTCTCCAAAATTATAAACCGTATCATAATCAGTTAAACTCCCCTGCACAAATTCATTACATGCCATACGAGATGGCGCTTCTTTACTTGGGTCTAATACTTTGGTATAAATATCCCACTGACGAGTTTTATACAACATCATTTTCCCTAGTTGCCCCCCACCTACTATTCCTAATTTCTTATCTGAGCTAAACATCTTTTTCCTTGGTTGAAATACAAAGGTAAGCTGCTATGAATTATAGAATACCCTTTTAATTGGATATGTGAATAATTTCTATAATCACACATCCACTATTCACAAATACTGCATAACTCAGGGGCTGATAGGCTACAATTTGTTTTTACATTCGCAAGGAATGCAAGACTATATAAAGGAATTAAACCCAGAACAACGCGAAGCGGTATTACATACCGAAGGACCGCTAATGATTGTTGCAGGTGCAGGCAGTGGAAAGACCAAAGTATTAACTACGCGAATTGCGCATTTAATGCAGTTAGGCGTGGATTCGTTTCGCATTTTAGCCTTGACATTTACCAACAAAGCTGCCAAAGAAATGAAGGAGCGTATTGAAAAGATATTGGGCAATGGCAACGCGCGCAATCTTTACATTGGTACGTTTCATAGCATATTTGCCCGTATACTTCGTGCTGAAGCCTTAAATATTGGCTACCCAAGTAACTTTACAATATACGATACCGATGATGCTAAATCGGTTATTAAGTCCATAGTAAAATCTATGAACTTGGATGAAAAATTGTACAAACCCAACATCATATTAAACAGAATTTCAGCAGCAAAAAACAACCTATACACCTATAAAGACTACAAGGCCGACTTTGATATTCAGCAAGAAGATACGCGCTCTAAGCGACCAGAGATTGGTTTGATTTTTGAAAAGTATAGCCAGCAATGTTTTAAAAACGGGGCTATGGATTTTGATGACTTATTGGTTAATATGTATTTGCTTTTGACTACACACCCGGAGTCTTTATCCAAGTATCAGCATAAATTTCGTTATGTATTAATTGATGAGTATCAGGATACAAATACAGCGCAGTATCATATTATTAAACTATTAGCAGCCATGCACGAAAATCTTTGTGTAGTTGGAGATGATGCTCAAAGTATTTACTCCTTCCGTGGTGCTACGGTTAAGAATATTTTCATGTTTCAAAAAGATTATGAAGATGTACGTGTTATAAAATTGGAGCAAAACTATAGAAGTACAAAAAGTATAATCCTAGCTGCAAATGCCATCATAGAACATAATGAAAAACAGATTAAGAAAAAACTGTGGACCGATAATGTAGAAGGTGAAAAAATAAAGCTAGTATGCACCTTTACCGACAATGACGAGGGTAAATTCATTGCCGATACAATACAAGAAAAACAATTACGGGATCATTATGCCAATAGTGATTTTGCGATATTATATCGCACCAATGCACAGAGTCGTTCGTTTGAGGAGAACCTCCGTCGTCACAATATCCCCTATCGTATTTATGGTGGTTTGTCTTTCTATCAGCGAAAAGAAATTAAGGACTTTATAGCCTACTTACGTGTTATTGTAAACACACAAGATGAAGAAGCCATTAAAAGAATTATTAATTACCCAGTGCGCGGCATTGGTAAGACGACTATTCAAAAAATAATACTCATTGCTTCCGAACAAAACATTACTTTCTGGGAAGTTATTTCTGATATAAGAAAATATGGATTTAGCGGTAGAGCCGCTAACGCTATTGAGTCATTCGTTATCATGATGCGTTCATTCCAAACAATGCTGGAAAAGAAAAATGCATATGACGTAGCCGCAGAGGTAGGCAAAGCATCTGGTATTATAAAATCTCTACGAAGTGAAAATACTGTTGAAGATTTAGCACGCTTTGAAAATGTACAGGAGTTATTAAATGCCATCAAAGAATTTACTGAAACTCCTGATGAAGAAGGTGAGTTATTAGACAAAAGTCTAGGATCTTATTTACAACAAATAACCTTACTGACCAGCGCGGACCAAAAAGGTGAAGAAGACACAAATGTTGTAACGCTCATGACTATTCACGCGTCTAAAGGATTAGAGTTTCCCAATGTATTCGTAGTTGGAGCAGAGGAAAATTTATTCCCTAGTCAAATGAGTTTATATGACAAAGATGATTTAGAGGAAGAACGCCGACTGTTTTATGTAGCCATTACACGTGCAAAAGCTAATCTTTGGATTACTTATGCCAATAACCGTTATAGATTTGGTCAGTTGGTAAGTAATGAACCAAGTCGTTTCTTAGAAGAAATGCCTGAGGAATATGTAGATACCAGCAACGCCCGCAAGCCAAAAAACAAAGCCTTTAGTAATCAAATGAACCCGGTGAACCGCGGTATACAACAGAAAAAGGTTAGCAAAGCAAATTACAACCATAAAGTTTCAGCTGACTTTAAAGCCGATAGTCCTGAAGGCATGACCGAAGGCATGAAGGTGGAACATCAACGTTTTGGTTTCGGAGAAATTAAAACATTAGAAGGACCAGCAGCGAATAAAATAGCTACCATTGAATTTAGCACTTTAGGCAAGAAAAAAATAATGTTAAATTACGCTAAACTCCGTATTGTAAAATAAGCAATGAGCAGAACCATTGAGGAAAAAATTAGACACTACTGCGCTTATCAAGAGCGTTCTCATCGCGAGGTGAAATACAAACTAATAGAACTCGGTGTACATGGCGAAGAAATCGATTCAATTACCCATGATTTAATTCAAGAAAACTATCTCAATGAAGAACGTTATGCCATTGCATATGCCGGTGGTAAGTTTCGCATGAAACAATGGGGCAAACAAAAAATCATTCAAGGACTAAAGAAACAAGAGATATCACAATATTTGATTAACAAGGCCTTGAAAGAAATTCCTGAAAAAGATTATAAGGCAGCACTTAAAAAGTCGTTTGATAAAAAGAAAAAAGAACTTAAATCAGAGAAGAACAAATTTATAAAAATGACTAAGATTAAAAACTTCTTAGTGTCGCGTGGCTTTGGCTTTGAGGATATTAATCCGTTGTTGAAAGATTTTAGCTGTAAACAATAATCACTTTTTTACTACTAATTCATTGTCACACTGTCCCGATAACTATCGGGATTGTCGAAGTGCACTGTATTACCCGCATGAAGATTTCGACAGGCTCTCCCGATAACTATCGGGACGGACACACACTTTTTTTCATCAATGTCACACTGTCCCGATAACTATCGGGATTGTCGAAGTGCACTGTATTACCCGCATGAAGATTTCGACAGGCTCAATCTGACAAATAAATCAAAAGTCTTACGACTAAATACTAATTACTCAGTACTTTTAAAACCATGTCCCAATTGACATTTACATTAATACAATCCGATTTAGTTTGGGAGGACAAAGCCGCCAACCTTTTAAATTTTGAGCAAAAAATCAATTCCATTCAAGGAAAGAAACAAGTAGTCATTCTACCTGAAATGTTTGCTACCGGATTTAGTATGCAACCAGCAATACATGCTGAAGAAATGAATGGCCCATGTGTGCAATGGATGCTAGCACAAAGTGCAGCCCACAAAATAATTTTGTGTGGCAGTTTAATGATTAAAGAAAATAACCAATACTTCAATCGCTTATTATGGGTACAACCCAATGGTGAGATAGTGCATTATGATAAGCGTCACCTCTTTTCATTTGCTGGGGAGGACAAGCATTTTACAGCTGGAGAAAAACGGGTAATTGTCAGTGTAAATGGTTGGCGTATTTTATTACAAGTTTGTTATGACCTGCGTTTCCCTGTTTTTGCAAGACAACAAAGCGCCAATGAATATGATGCAATACTTTATGTGGCCAACTGGCCTGAACGCCGCATTGACGCCTGGGACACTTTATTAAAAGCACGCGCTATAGAAAACCAATGTTATACAATAGGTGTCAATAGAATAGGTCATGTCGGCAACGACATATACCACAATGGCAGTTCAAGTATATACTCACCCATGGGCGAAACGATTTATAATAAACAACAAGATGAAGACATTTTTTCTATTAACTTGGATAAAAGTGAGCTTGAAAATATGCGTGAAAAATTGCCGTTTTTGAAGGATAGAGATTATTTTTATAAGATAAAATGAGAATAGCAATTACTTTATTATGTCTTGTTGCTTTTTCAAGTATTAGTGCAACACAACAATTTTCCGATGTGCTCATATTTAAAGGAAAGCAAATGCCTATTTTCTCTTATATACTTGAAGATTATTTTGTTGAAAAAAAAATTAATAAACCTAGATGTGAGAATACAACAATAAATACGATGTCAACAGCTTGTAGAAGAGGTTACATTGCTGAATTTACAATTAAAAATAAAAAACTATTTATTTCTAATATTAAAATTCAATGTCAAGGTTGGAATAGTGTAATGATGCAATACTTCAAAAAGGAAAGAATTCATATGGATTGGTACTCAGGGGTAATAGTTGCTCCTTTAGGCAAAATGACAGATGAAGTGAATGAACCGATATTTGAAAAATATAAAATCTTTGAAATAGTCGATGGCGAATGTATTATTTCTTACACCTTAAGTAGAAAAAAATACGAAAGATTTCAAGAAAGAAAATGGACAGAATATGTCAAAACTAAAAAATACCAAATAGACTTGAAGAGATACAGCGTAAGCAAACTTGATAGTAATATTGACTTTAACTTAAAATATCTTTTCCACCAACATTTTAACTTTGAAGAACAATAGCTTAAAATCAGACTAAAAAAACAGTTGATGAGCAGTAATTATTCTCCTACTTCACCAAAACCGTATCATAAACAAACACATCCTCATTATCCTTTTTCATAAAATAACGCTCGCGAGATTGTTTTTCTATTTCTTTGGGATCCGTGCGGAGTAGTTCTTTTTCCTTTTCAATTTTCTTTATCTCTTCTTCTAAGTACGTTATTTTATTGTCCATATTCTTTAGTTCAGCACGATTATCCAAGATGGTAAACACATCGTACTGCGCAAAGAATAAAATCCAGAGCAATAAAATAACAATCGTAATATGATACTTAAATCGAGTAAGTAAACTAAGCAAACGCGTTTTTATTTAGTTCCGAAAGTAAGGTTTTTCCCCAAATAAACCGCTTGGCTACCTAACTCTTCCTCAATTCTTAATAATTGATTGTACTTAGCCATACGATCAGAGCGCGAAGCCGACCCCGTCTTAATTTGACCACAGTTCAATGCTACTGCTAAATCAGCAATGGTTGCATCTTCTGTTTCTCCACTACGATGGCTCATTACGGTTGTATATCCATTATGCTGCGCCAAGCTTACCGCATCAATCGTTTCACTTAAGGTTCCAATCTGGTTTACTTTAACCAATAAACTATTGGCAATCTTTTTATCAATGCCTTTTTTCAAGCGCTCCACATTGGTTACAAATAAATCATCACCTACTAACTGACACTTATCGCCTATTTCTCTTGTCAAGTTTTCCCAGCCTTTCCAATCATCTTCATCCAACCCATCTTCTATCGATGCAATTGGGTATTTTTTTACCCAGTCGGCCCAGTAAGCAACCATTTGATCGCTGCTCATTTTCTTACCACTGGATTTATGAAAAACATACTTCTTGGTCTTTTTATTATAAATCTCACTATTGGCCGCATCCATGGCTATAACAATTTGAGATTTAGGTTTGTAGCCTGCTTTTGTTATCGCTTCCAATACGGTTTCAATCGCTTCTTCATTGCTTTGAATATTGGGAGCAAAACCACCTTCATCACCAACATTAGTTGAGTAACCTTTTTTCTTTAATACTGTCTTTAAGGTGTGGAATATCTCCGTCCCCCAACGAAGGCCTTCACTAAAACTCTTAGCGCCAACAGGCATTACCATAAACTCTTGAAAGTCTATTTTATTATCTGCATGCGAACCTCCGTTTAGTATGTTCATCATCGGAACCGGCAATGTCTTAGCATGTACACCACCAACGTATCTATACAATCCTAGTCCGCTTTCCTCAGCAGCGGCTCTTGCTACAGCCATGCTTACGGCCAAGATAGCATTGGCGCCGAGCTTGCTTTTATTCTTCGTGCCATCTAACTTGATCATGGCAGCATCAATGCTTTGTTGATCGGTTACGTCCATACCAATTAAAGCGTCGCCTATCACATTATTTACATTCTTCACGGCCTTGGATACGCCCTTGCCCATATATTTAGACTTTACATTATCTCTTAGCTCAGCGGCTTCGTGTATACCTGTACTTGCTCCTGAAGGAACAGCGGCACGACCTCTTGCGCCTTCGCTTGTGTGCACGTCTGCCTCAACGGTAGGATTCCCGCGTGAGTCTAATATTTGTCTGCCTATGATATGTGTTATAAAGCCCATGAATTTTTATTTTGGGCAAAAGTAAGCCTTGGATCGTGGAAAGTGGAATGTTGGGAGTTGAAAATTGGTATCGTTTTATATTCAATTACATTTATACCGTCTTAAATTAGCAAGTCTTTACTCGAGATATTCCCAAGTACCGAAAATAAAGCTATTTTAAAATGACCTTACGAAAATTGAACATATTGATTATACTTTTTTTGGCTATTGGCAGCTGTAATACAGTGCAAGAAGAGAAAAAAGAATCAACTGCAAATAAAATCCCTATTCCCCAACCTATGGATGGCACTAAATTCTTTGACTATAATTCCATTGAATATTTCAAAATAGAAATTAGCGGGTCAGAAGTTGAAGATATTTATAAAAATGAAACTAAATCAGAAATTGATTTATTAAAAGAAGGAGTGATTTTAGGTCATATTCCCAGTTCTATTTCAGACTCTGATTTTATTTATAAACTTACAACTATTGGATATAAAAAGTTTAAAATTGATAGAAGTAGGTTTGGAGAATTTGATAAACTATTTATTCAAAAATCTGCCACAAATAAGATATTGACAAAATGTAAAGGCGATGTGTATCGTGACATTTTAATCTTTAAAAAAGATAACAAAGTAATTGGAACTGCTAAAATTTGTTTTAGTTGTTTAAGAAATCAAATTAGAGGAAGCAGAGCAAATACTTTTGATTTTGGTCAGAACGGAGACTACACGAAACTTGCGCAACTATTAAAACAATAAAAAACTACTCAATCTACCATGTAGGCATTTCAATTCTGAAAAATAAATACCTCATTTTGCCTTTGTTGTGTTGAGCCTTTGTTGGGATCACGTGATAACTGTGGGGAGTAAATTATCTTTGGGGTTAAATTTTAAGATTTGGCAGAACATTTTATATCACACTTTCTTCCATCTGGCATTCTAGCTTATTTTGTAATAACAGATATTAAAGAGCTAGGCTAT
>CALIIL010000150.1 GCA_938017685.1 uncultured Chitinophagaceae bacterium | reverse complement strand
TAGCAAATAAAGATGAAAAAAAATAAAAAAGTTTTAGTCATTGGCTGGGACGCAGCCGACTGGAAATTTTTAAATCCATTAATAGATGCTGGGCAAATGCCCAATTTGTCTAAGCTAATTGATTTAATTAAGCCATGTGGCTAAATATTCTAACACAACGATTGACAACGATAAGCATAAATCTATCCTCAATAAATCGTTGCGCTTTGGTGCTTGGGGGGCAAGTGCTTTTAGTTGTGCTTGCTATTGTTGCTGGGATTTGATTTTGGAGACGTAGGAAGAAAACGAGAGGATAATTCATTAATTAAGTTATCATAACACTTCAGCTAATTAAGTTATCATAACACTTCAGCTAATAGTTCAGTTTATACTCGCTTATTCATATTAATCCCTTTTTTCTTTAAAATGTTACCTTTACAATATTGGAAAGAGGAATTATAGTGTGTTTAGTCCAACAGGTTCACAGATTATATTGATTGAATTAGAACTCGGTGACAATCATTTAAAACAGTGTTGGAAATCAAGACAAAGGCCTCATTTATGCCATTTATATTTCTTGTCATAAAATTGAACTTTATGAAAAAATAATAGATTAACTTTAAATAGTTTTTTAACTTTAAAATCAAATTAATAACATATGGACTTCAAAAATTACTTAAACACTAAGCAGGGATTAACGCAAGATAAAAAAGCAGGCACGACTAGCCTAAAGCTAGGCGGAGCCTTGCTGTTAAGCCTTGCAGCTGTGCAGACTGAGGCGCAGGTTATCATAACCAATGTAGCGCCCGCTAATCAGGTATTAACTAATGGAGTTTACCCCGTAGATGTTGATGGTGCAGGTGGGGCTGAGTTTAACATAAGTGTTAACATAAACGCTATTAATTTCGGTTCTCCCGCGGCTGGTGTGCAAGTACAACGGAGTGGTAATGCAAGTTTGGGCTATCCGTACCAGTTGGGTGCTGGTGCTTTGGTAAACTCAGCTGGAGGAATGCAAGCCCCTGGGGCTAGTGCTAATTCTTTGACCTTTTTGGGTGGTTCTACTTTTTCTTCTTATGCCTACGGTAACTGGTTAGATAATTCGGCTACAAGTTACATAGGCTTTCAGTTTAACATAGGTACTAATGTGCACTTTGGTTGGATTGAGCTTAGTGTTGTAGATGCTACTCCAGGTCCTAGGAGTGTAACCATAACCGGTTGGGCTTATGAGGCCACACCTAATACACCAATAACTACACCTTTATCTCCGCTTCCTGTTAATCTTACAAGCTTTACAGCTATTGGTGTACAAGGTATTAATAAGTTAGCCTGGGCAACAGCTCAAGAAGAAAACAGTAAAGGTTTTGAAGTACAGAAAAGTACTGATGGTAAGTCCTTCGAACAGATTGGATTTGTAGCGTCAGCAGGCAACTCAACATTTGAACAGACCTACAACTTTACCGATGCTGATATTACCACCAATACAAATTATTATCGCTTAAAAGCCATTGATTTAGACAATCAATTTGGCTTAAGTGAAATAGTAAAAGTGATTGCTCAAAGTGGTAAAACAAATGATATTCAGCTAAGAACAAACCCTGTTCGCAATGGTCAATTAAGCTTTAACTATCAAGCCATTGAAAAAGGCACTTTATCTATAAATATTTTTGACTTGAATGGTAAAGTAATACATGAACAAACGGCTATTGCAAATGAAGGTCTAACTTCTTTTGACATTAATTTATCGACTATGCCAGCGGGTATCTATTATTTAAAATGTGAGCATAACAACAATATGAGCTACGAAAAAATTGTAGTGAAGTAATAATTGTATGACCGAAAATAAATCAGACCTTAAAACAATAGACGGTAAAGCATTTGATATCCCAGAAGGAGGTTCATTGGGACTGCTCGCTTTGGGATATCGTGGTCTTATGATGTGGCGTCAGAAACGCAATGAGCTTACTGCATTAAGAAAAAAACAGCTTCAAGATTTAGCAAATAAAGATGAAAAAAAATAAAAAAGTTTTAGTCATTGGCTGGGACGCAGCCGACTGGAAATTTTTAAATCCATTAATAGATGCTGGGCAAATGCCCAATTTGTCTAAGCTAATTGATGGTGGCGTCATAGGTAATCTCGCAACCTTAGATCCGCCATTATCTCCAACCTTATGGACATCAATAGCAACTGGAAAGCGACCTTATAAGCATGGCATTCATGGTTTTACAGAGGCTAAAGAAGATAATTCAGGCATTAGACCTATGTACAGCACGAATAGAAAAACCAAAGCCATTTGGAATATCTTGGGCGAGCATGACTTGAAAACACATGTTGTCGGTTGGTGGCCATCACACCCTGCTGAAAAAATTAATGGGACAATGGTTTCTAACCTTTACCAACGTGCTCCCAATAGTGCCGCCGAAGCTTGGCCCATGCTCAAAGGCACCGTTCATCCGAGTGAACAAACGGACTTATTTGCTGACTTAAGAATACGACCGCAAGAGTTAAGCGGTAATCATATATTACCCTTTGTTCCAGATGCTGCTAAATTAGATGCCGACAATGATCCAAGAATAATATCTATAGCCAAAAACTTGGCCGACTGCTCTTCAATACACTCCGCAGCTACCTATATTCTTGAAAATGAAGAGTGGGATTTTATGGGTGTATACTACGATGCAATAGATCATTTTTGCCATGGCTTTATGAAATTTCACCCGCCACATAGAAAGCATATTCCATTAAAGGATTACGAAATGTTTAAGGATGTAGTCAATAGCGCTTGTCGCTATCATGATATGATGCTAGGTCGTCTAATGCATCTCGCGGGTGAAGACACAACAATTATGCTCATAAGCGATCATGGTTTTTATCCGAATAACAAGCGCCCAAAAGCCATTCCTAAAGAGCCAACAGGTCCTGCAATTGAACACAGTCCGATGGGCATATTTGTATTAAACGGTCCAGGGATAAAAAAAGACCAGCGTATTTCAGGCGCAAGTCTATTGGATGTTACACCTACTTTGCTAAGTCTCTATGACTTAGCTATCGGTAAAGACATGGACGGGAAAGTGCTTGTAAATGCATTTGAGGAAGCACCCAAAATTGAATTGATAGAGAGTTGGGATAAAGTGAATAATCCAAATCCAACACAACATGAAGATTTAGATATTACCGATGAGGAAGCTAATGCTGAATTGAAACAGTTAATTGAATTGGGCTATATAGCTGACCCAGGAGATGACGCCGAGAAAGCAATTGAAAGTACGAATAATGAAAATAATTTTAACCTAGCAAGAGCCTATATCGATGGCGGTTTATTAAAAGAAGGGATTGAGCTCTTAGAAGTACTATATGAAAAAGCACCAGACCAATTACGCTATGGATTAAGATTATTATATGCCTACCAAGGTGTGAATGAGATTAAAAAAGCGCGAAACGTATTTGAGGAATTAAATAACACTCAGAAGAAAGATTCGCCAGAATTTGACATGATTGAAGCCACTTTATTATTGGCAGAAGGGAGATACAAAAAAGCATTAGACATATTTCAAAAGGTAGAAGCAGAAGCAGAAGATGCCCAAGAAATTAATCTTAGAATAGCGCATGCTTACTTTCAACTAAAAGATTACGAGAAGGCAGAGAAAGCAGCTCAAAAAGAATTATCGTTGGATAACGAAAACTATAGCGCTTACTATATGATTGGGTTATGCCATAAAGAATTAATGAACTACGATAAGGCAGTAGCAGCATTTTATAGTTGCCTTGGCTTGCTATTTCATATCCCACATGTACATTATCAATTGGGCGATACTTACTTTCTCATGCAAGATTATGATAAAGCGGTCGAGGTCTTGGATACTTGTTTATCCTTAAACCCAAACATGAATATTGCTCGAAAAAAACTGATTGAAATCTATACTAATTACTTAAAGCAACCCGAAAAAGCAATAGCGTATAAGCGAGAAATCAAAGAGCACATCAAGGGTGTAATACATATTGTATCTGGCTTACCTAGATCTGGCACATCGCTTATGATGCAAATGTTAGAAGCCGGCGGTTCAGAAATATTTACTGATAATGAAAGAGAAGCCGATGGTAGCAACCCTAAAGGTTATTACGAACATGAAGCCATAAAAAACCTACATAAAAGTAAAGCGTTCATAAAGGATGGTGTTGGTAAAACAATGAAAGTTATTGCGCAACTATTGCCGCACCTCCCCCTTCAATATGAGTATAAGATAGTTTTTATGCAACGAGATTTACTAGAGGTATTAGCATCACAAAAGAAAATGCTAGAGCGTCAAGGCAAAAACAAACAATTGGATGCTGTCCCAATAAATTTATTCAAACAATACGAAACAACTCTAGCTAAAATAAATGAATGGAGTGAATCACTACCCAATGTTTCTATTCACTTTGTAAATTATAAAGACGTAATTGATTCTCCATTTGAGCATGCCTTAGCTATAAATAATTTCTTAGGTACTGACCTTGTAGTTGAGAAAATGATAAGTGCAGTTGATAAAACATTGTATAGAGAAAAAAGTAATAACGCCTTATGAATTCACAGCGCAAATTTAAAGTCTTAGCATACAGACTATAATAGCTTTTAATTAGATAAAGAAAACTTAAGCATGTTTCGCTCACCATTCTGCTCAATAGAAAATAAATAAATGCCGGAAGAAAGCTCACTTGGTATTTGCAAGTTTATGTTTTTTTGCTGTGCCTTAAAATCTGTTAGTTGCTTACCGTCTAATGAGTAAAGACCGAAAGTGCTATTTTGTAAATTACCAGGTGACTATACAAAAATAGAACGCTCAGCATAATACATATCAAACTTAGATTTATAGGGATCACGTGATAACTGTGGGGAGTAAATTATCTTTGGGGTTAAATTTTAAGATTTGGCAGAACATTTTATATCACACTTTCTTCCATCTGGCATTCTAGCTTATTTTGTAATAACAGATATTAAAGAGCTAGGCTAT
>CALIIL010000149.1 GCA_938017685.1 uncultured Chitinophagaceae bacterium | reverse complement strand
ATTTCATTAAACAAACTCAAATTATATTTACGATGCAAAAACAAAAAACTTCCAAAGACAGACAGACTTCCCACAACAAGTTTGTTTGCTTTGAAAGTAAAATTAATCAAATCGATTACACACTTTTTTGTACACTACCGTCTGTAATTTAGCTATCCTGAGTTTGTAACTCAGGATATTACGATTAAAATAAATATTAAATTAATTGGTACACGCTAGCGCGTGTTTATTATTTGTACTGAGTTGCAAACTCAGCACAGCTCAAACTTCATGCTCGTTCATTCTAAGGCCAGCCGGGAATCCCTTAGCTATCCCTAATACCATTCCAAATCAGTGTTATCCAATGGAAATACTCGACCTCTAACAATGCTATCCAAGCCTACTTTTCGGACTTGCATAAACCATATTTTATAAGCTTCATATGCTTTATCCACATTTTTATCAGTGTTACAATCTGAATCCTTCGCTCCTTTAGCAATAATACAAGGAAACAAAGAATATTTATTATCAAATACTAAATAATTAATAATATAAAGAGCCTCTACCTCTAGTGTTATTGAACTATCTCTTTTATAAATTCGTTGTGAATAAGGGTTTTCCTTCAAAGGTTGCATACCCTTATAATTAAGTCGTCTATCTCCTTGAAATAATAATAGTTGCTTTATGGCCTCTAATTTATTTCCAATTTTATAACTTTCAAATGGAAACAATATATCATTAAATGGTTTATTATCCTCCGAGTAGGTAATATAAAAACCCTTATTTAAAGTTATATTTTCTCTTACTTTAAAGATATTTTCTTCATTTCTAAGCTTTCCAATAGTTCCACAACTAAATTGAAAAATCAGAAAAAATAAAATTAAACTATTTTCGAATTGCCTTATCAACTGCATCTTTTGAATATGTTTTAAGTCCTTGCATTGCTCCAGCTTGTGAACCTCCCGAAAGATTTACTATTTTATCTCCTTCATGTTTATAATAATTTACAGTTCCAGGTTGTGATATATCGGTCATTGTTTTTTTCTTTTTACCAAAAGCCTCACCAGCCGCCCCCTTCAATGAAAGGTTTCTTTTCGTGGTAAAACTACCAGCATTTGAAGTAAAAGTTCCATTTTTATTAACCTTTGCACTATGAATTATTCCACCTTTCTTTTCACCACCATCACCATCTTTGGCAGCTTTAAAAACAACAATATCAGCCTTGCTTTTGGTTGTCGCTGTATATTCGTCCTCCAATATTTGTTCAACGGTTTTATCGTTATTTAAAGCTGTATTATCTATCCAAAGTATATCATCTGCAAAAGTCAAGCCGTGACAATCCGATACATCATCACTTTTCTTTCTATCTATACCCTCTTTCGATGTGGTTTTTAATACTGTTTTCCCGTCTTTCGACCAAGTCCAACTCTGTGTTACTCCTGACATAGCAATGCTTACCTCTACTTGATTCCCATCATTCGTATAAATGAAACCTTTCCTATACCTTACTCCAATTCGAGTCACGGTAACAGTCCCATCTGCATTAGTTTTTTCAGTTGTAGTACCCGATAAATAGGTGTCACTATCATTAGGGTCAAATGTTACGATAATATTACCCTTCAGGTCTCGTAATACTCTACCATCAGGATCCGTAAGATTAATTGGGTCATTACCTATTCCAACATACGCCGACATATCTGGATATTTATTAGCAAGTGGATCTAAACTCAACCACCTACCCAATCTGCTATCATAGATTCTAGCTCCAAAGTCTAAAGAGTTTCCTATCCCATTCACTTCATTATCCTTCTCCATACCGTTAAAGCCGAAACGGTAATCATCGTCGAACTCTCCTGTATTACAGATTTTGACTAATTTGCTTTCTACCAATTCATCTAAATAGGTATAGGCAATTGTATTTACAGCTATTGCATTGATGCCCTCGCCTTCCGATGTTAAGACTGCATTAAGCGGTTCAGTATTTATGGTTGTAGCCGATACCGTAAATCGCTCTTCACGCCCTGGCTCAAGTGTATAAGCTTGTGGTAATATTGCCTCGTTTTCGCCCGAGGCTGGGTTATATTGTTCTAGCGTTACAGTCACAATGTTGTCTCCCAAATTTACAACAGAAAGTTCTACTTCTACCTCTTTGTTGGCCGTTGTAGCCATATTGCCTATACTCACCTCAACTCCAGCTGCATTATCTGGCTCAGCTGTAATGTTTACAACACCAGGCTCACCCTCTTCGTTGGTTGGTATAAAATCAATATTTGTTACTCCCATTGGGCTAAACAATGATGCGTCATTTAAGGTAGTTGTACTAAGTTGCCAAGGGCTAATGCGCACTTTACGATATATATTTTTAGTCACATAGGCACATTGGTCAAATGAGTTCTCAATATATCGATCGGGCATAAGCATGCCAAATGGATAATAATCGTAGGCTGCATATAAAGTTGGTTCTTGGAATTTATCAGGACCATTAGTGTTCTCTATATCTTCCTTCTTATCCGTTACTACAGCGAGCACATTACCTAAGTGGTTGGTTATTTCATACTTTTTCTGTCCCAATATTCTATTAACAATGGTAGCTTGTTCATAATGATGATCGTAAGGCGTTGTATGCTGCGGATCTATTAATGAGTTATAGGTATTGGAGTACCAAGGGCGTCGGTAATTAGTCGGCCCTTAAAAACGCCTTATTTTTAGTGCTATAATTTTTAAATTAGTAAAATATATTCCTAAGGTGTACCTGTTAAAGCAGAAAACGATTTTTAAATAAAGCCCGAAAGTATTCTTTAGGAGTTTACTCAT
>CALIIL010000148.1 GCA_938017685.1 uncultured Chitinophagaceae bacterium | reverse complement strand
GCACATTGCCACTGCTCTTTAGATTTTAGCCAGTACTGTTTTTTGCCGGCACATTTTTTACAGACGACTCCTTCGTTTTCCCTTTTTAATTTAAAATGATCTCGGCAGCTTTGTTCGGTTGGAAAGTAATCGGTGAATTCTAAGATGGTCATAACTTCGTAGTTTAAAACGAAATTCGAACCCTACTAAGTAACTAGTTTACTTAGCGGTAACTTTGAGCACATACAAAAATATAAAACACTTTCAAAAAAAACCAAAAAAATATATCGTCTACAATCTTCTTTGTAAGAGTCATTCAGTTATCCCAAACAATTCAACCCTTTAAAACAAGTTTTTACTCGACAACCTACGCATTACACAACCGATAGGCTTTAATCATTCGCCTTTTTCTTTTCTTCAATTTCCTTCAAGACTTCATCAATACGCTCCACATAGTCCAAAGTATCATCGATGAAAAAAGACAGTTCAGGCACTTTACGCATTTGATTTTTTATGCGAGCGCCAAGGTCTTTGCGAATTTCCCAGTTGCGATCAGTAATCGTTTTGATTAATGCTTCTTTATCGTCAATTTGAAACATACTTAAATATACACGTGCTTCATATAAATCGGGCGTAATTTTCACGCTGGCAATAGACAGCATTCCTTTACCAATAATATTCAACCCTTTCTTTCGAAAAATATCGTTTAATTCCTGTGCTATAACCTTACTAACCTGCTTTTGTCTTTTACTTTCTTCCATAACCAACGCATTAAAGTGTAAATTTACGCCTTCTAATGAGAGATATTGGTCAAATATTTTCAGCATTTATAAAAGGCAAGTGGTTTTATGTAATCATTTATGCTGTGGCGAACCTTTTACAGGCGCTTTTTTCTCTTTTATCCTTGGCCATGCTCATTCCTTTTTTAGATTTATTATTTGGTGAAAAAGACAAATTAGTTACTGTAGACCCAGGCTTTGTCTTCAATGCAGACGGAATACAGCAATATCTAAACTACGAGATTAGCCAGATAATAATCAACAACGACAATCAAAAACAGTACGCCGTGCTCTTCATTATTATTATATTACTGGGAGCGACAATCTTTAAAAATATATTTCTATATATATCACGTTATATATTAAGTCCGTTAAGAAATAACATTACCAAAGACATCAGAGAAGAGCTTTATTCAAAATCATTAGCTTTACCTATCGGTTTTTTTACAGAAGAACGCAAGGGAGATATCATATCCAGAATGAGCAATGATGTTATTGAAGTAGAACATTCCATTATTGCGGTGATGGAATTATTATTTGGCATCCCTATTCTGGTATTATTCTACCTGGGTATGATGCTTACGTTGAGTCCCAAGCTATTTTTATTCTTAGCCGTTTTATTACCCATCTCTGGTTTATTAATTGGTCGTGTAAGCAAGTCACTTAAAAAACAAAGCGGTAGAGGCCAAACCTTCGTAGGTAACCTTATATCCATGTTAGATGAAAGCTTGGGCGGGCTCAGAATTATCAAAGCATTCGGTGCTGAAAAAAACCGACAAAGAGCATTTGCTCAACAAAATAAAGATCTTGTAAATACACAAAATAGTATTGCACAAAAAAGAGAATTGGCATCGCCCCTTTCAGAGATTATGGGTGTAGCTGTACTGGGTGTTGTATTGTGGTTTGGCTCGGGCATGGTATTTGACAATGAAATAACCAAAGCAGTCTTTATCCTTTTCATATTAATTTTTACACAACTCCTAGACCCGTTAAAAAAACTATCGCAGTACTTCTATAACGTAGCGCGTGGCTCGGCAAGCGTGGAGCGTATTAATAAAATTAGAGAAGCAATAAACCCAATTGTTGATGCCGATAATGCGCAAGATTTAGGCAGTTTTAATCACAGTATTGAATTTAAGCATGTGAGCTTTGCCTATGGCGAAAATCAAATTTTAAAAAATATTAATCTAAGTATTCCAAAAGGTAAAACCGTAGCCTTAGTAGGAGAAAGTGGTGCTGGCAAAAGCACATTAGTTGATTTAATTCCGCGCTTCCATGAAGTAAGCGAAGGAGAAATATTAATTGATGGTCAAAATATCAAGGATATTAAAATTGATGATCTGCGTAAGCTCATGGGTATTGTATCTCAAGAACCAATATTATTTAATGATACGATCGCACAAAA
This sequence comes from uncultured Chitinophagaceae bacterium, assembly GCA_938017685.1. Classification (GTDB taxonomy): domain Bacteria; phylum Bacteroidota; class Bacteroidia; order Chitinophagales; family Chitinophagaceae; genus JAGNRR01. Next base: position 9,620 of record CALIIL010000148.1, on the reverse strand, counting down.
CATTGCTTTAGGCGATAGCGATTTTAGCATAGATAAAATAAAACAAAGCTGTGAAGTCGCGAACGCCTCAACATTCATTGAGCAAAAAGACCAGAGTTACGAAACTAATATTGGCGATCGTGGAACAAAACTAAGTGGGGGCGAAAAACAACGGGTAACCATTGCGCGAGCTATATATAAAAATCCACCTATTTTAATATTGGATGAGGCAACCTCTTCATTAGACACAGTCAGTGAAAAAATGGTGCAAGATGCAATAAACAATGTGATGCAAAATAGAACATCCGTGGTTATTGCACACCGCTTAAGTACTATACGCAATGCTGATGAAATTATAGTGCTTGAAAAAGGTGAAATCAAGGAGCGCGGCACGCATAGCGAGCTTATTGAGCAGAATGGCATTTATCAAAACCTCGTTTCTCTGCAACATATGGGGAAAAGCCAAAAAAAATAGTTGGCTAAGACATTAATTATATTATTTTTGAGAATAGTATGAAAAACGTATTAATTATTCTTGCTCTCTTTTTTGCCCTAGGTTCTATCTCGTCTTGTAAAAAAGATTGGACTTGTCAATGTTCTACTTCGACAGGTTCAGATTCTGTAGCCTTCACATTAACCGAATTAAGAGCAAATGATGCTAAGGTTAAATGTCGTGACTACGGCGACTTTATTGGTCAATGCGCCATTAAGTAATTTTCCAATATGCAATGGAAGCATAGCATACCCTTTCTTAGCATTTTCATACCTTTTGTTATAGGATTAATATCTTATACATACTTCCCCAAAACTACCTTTCTTTTTATCCCAATATTCTTTATTGCCTGGCTGCTCTTTTTTATTTTCGAGCAAAGTCCATTTGAATTCAAATTAAAATATAACTGGCTGCGAGGTTTCATTATTCTAACAGCGATATTTTCTTGTGGTTTTCTTACGCACTATTTAAGAGATAGTTCGGTAACAATGTTTTCGGAGAAAAAGGATACAAGTCATTTAATCGTTCAAGTAAAAACACCTCCGCAAGAAAAAGACAATACCTTTAAATGCGAAGTTGAAATTATAAAATCAATTGAGAATGACAAACAACTTACAGAAAGTATCAAGAGTTTTATTTATCTAAAAAAGGCAGACAGTCTAAATGAAACGATTAATAAAATAGAGGTTGGTTCTCAATTACTCATTGCCAATAAACTTCAACCCATCACGAACCGCGGCAATCCTGGAGAATTTGATTACGCTCGCTTTTGCGCTAATAAAGAAGTGAAAGAACAGGCGTTTTTATCTCAGACAGAATGGAAATTATTAGACACAAAAAACGCAACATTTATTCCATTTGCTAAGTGGTCACGTAATATTCGCAACATCCTTGCTCAAAATATTCCTGATACATCCTCCTGGGGTATTGCTCAAGCACTACTCGTTGGTTATAGACAAGATATATCTGCCGAAACTTATCAAGCTTATACTAATACTGGCCTCGTGCACCTTATAGCCATTTCAGGTTTACACATGGGTATTTTTTACGGCGGTATCTTTTGGCTATTGGGCTGGCTGCCTTTCTTTAAGAAAAATAAACGCACGCGAATAATTATAAGTTTATGTTTTATGTGGCTCTTTGCCTTTATAACAGCATTACCGCCCTCTGTGCTTCGTGCGGCTATTATGTTTAGTTTTTTAGGTTTGGGGCAAATGATGTTCCGCCGCACCCACTCGCTCAATTTCTTATTCGCATCCGCTTTTGTCCTATTAATTTACAACCCTAACTTCATTTATGACGTAGGTTTCCAATTATCCTATTGCGCGGTACTAGGTATTTTATTATTCTATAGACCAATTAATAATCTATTCTATTTTAAAAATAAACTCATCAGATATTGTTGGAGTTTAATGTGCATTTCATTGGCAGTACAAGTATTGACTTTCCCATTGAGCATTTATTACTTTCATCAATTACCTGTTTTGTTTTTGCTTACTAACCTTGTTGCTATTCCATTAGTCACATTGATTATCTATGGCGAAATCTTAATCATTGTCTCTTCCTTTTTACCTACTGTGTCAAAAATTATCGGATATACTGTTTCTAAGATTATCCTAGCATTGAATAATTTCATTCAAAGGACCAGCGAGTTTTCCTTTGTTAGAATAAAAGAAATATCTCTGGAACCTTCACAATTGGTTTTATGTTATATGCTTATCCTTTTTATTAGTATTTGGCTATTAAATAAGAAACGTACATTTGCATTTCCCGCTTTAATTACCATGCTACTCTTATTGGGTAATAGCCTTTTTATAAAAGCTAAGAGCCTAAAGCAAGAAAAGCTAATCATTTATAATAATTACGAACAACCCTATATAGAATATATTAGAGCAAACAATAGTATTGCATTAGATACCGTATTAACTGATCAATTATTTAATGTAGAAAAATATATAAGCGAGCCGGCTCGCATTCATTTTCATACTGCTATACAATCGCGTATTGCTAAAACTATAAGCTCAAACGAACATCTTGATATGATTAGCATCGGCAATTCAACAATAATACGCTTGCGCAAAAGCTATAAACTCAAGCTTGCAAACCCAATAAAGACAGACTATTTGATTATTTCTGATAAATATATTCGCAACCTCCAAGAAATGGTCAAATGCTTTAACCCCAAAGAAATAATTATTGACGGTAATATTCCCTTGTGGAAAGTAAAAACACTGAAATCTGAGCTGTCAGCATTAGCTTTGCCCGTGCATATTGTTCCAGAACAAGGTGCCAAAATAATTTCTCTATGAACAAAAAAATACAATCCGCGCTGATCTCTGTTTTCTATAAAGAAGGAATAGATACCCTAGCTAAAACATTACAAGAAAATGGCGTAAAAATATACTCGACAGGAGGCACTCAAAAATTCTTAGAAGATGCAGGCATCGAATGCATTGCTGTAGAAAGTGTTACTTCTTACCCTTCTATTTTGGGTGGACGAGTAAAAACCTTGCATCCAAAAGTATTTGGAGGCATCTTAGGGCGCAGAGACAACGAGACTGATATTAAAGAAATGGGCGAGCATGAAATCCCGGAATTGGATTTAGTGATTGTAGACCTTTATCCCTTCGAAGAAACATTAGCGTCAACAACCGAAGAAGCCAAGATTATTGAAAAAATTGATATCGGCGGACCGAGTATGCTACGTGCTGCTGCCAAGAACTTTAAAGATGTGTGTGTTATTGGTTCTAAAGATGATTACACAACACTGGCTCATATATTAAAAGCACAGAACGGAGAAACAACCATCGAACAACGCAAACAATTTGCTGCTAAGACCTTTAAGATTGTAACACAATACGATGTAGCCATCGATGATTATTTTAATACCGAAACTTCGGTAGAAACTATTTCATTACGTTACGGAGAGAACCCTCATCAAGCAGCTTCATTTACCGGAAACTTTAGTAAGTTATTTGAGCAGTTAAATGGCAAGGCTATTTCCTATAATAATTTAGTAGATGTTGATGCAGCTGTTGGCTTAGCGAGTGAATTTAGCGATGCAACACAAGCTTTCTTTGCAGTATTTAAGCATACCAATGTATGCGGAGCAGCCTTAAGAGACAATGTATATGATGCTTGGAAAGCAGCCTTAGCTGGCGATCCCGAAAGTGCATTTGGCGGTGTAATCATTGCTAATAAAGAAGTAACAAAAGAAATTGCTGAGGATATGAGCGGCATATTCTTTGAAGTATTGATTGCACCATCCTTCTCTAAAGATGCATTGAACATTCTTTCTCAAAAGAAAAATAGAATTCTATTAAAACAATTATCGACAGCTAAGAGCGAGCTATCTAAAACAATCTTAGGAGGCAAGCTAAAACAGTCGCAAGACGAAGGCAATTATGACAAGTGGGAAGAAGTTGGTGCGCGCGAAAGCAACGAAAGCGAGAAAAGCAACTTATCATTTGCCAATATATTATGCAAGCATTTAAAATCAAATGCAATAGCCTTAGTGAAAGACAATCAGTTAATTGGTAAAGGATGTGGGCAAACCTCTCGTATAGACGCCTTGCGCCATGCTATAGCCAAAGCCAAGCAATTTGAGTTCTCTTTAGAAAATGCTGTACTTTCAAGCGATGCATTTTTCCCTTTTGATGATTGCATAAGCATAGCCCATAACGAAGGCATTAGAGCAGTTATACAACCAGGTGGTTCTATCCGTGATAAGGACAGCGTAACTTTTGCCAAAGAAAATGACATGGTCATGGTTATGACAGGCATGCGTCATTTTAAGCACTAAACGTAGCAATTACAATGCATTGAGCCATCTTAAGTAATCTTTAGGATTAGTATTGACGAAATAATAACTAAGTAATGATTAAACTTTCGTCTAATAATGTAGTTTTATATACAGAAGATACTTTAATTATGAAAAAAATACTTTTAATACTAGCAACAGTGCTTATTGGTTTTGGAGCAACAGCACAGAACTTACCTAATACAACTATCAAACAATTAAATGGACGTCCCATTAAATTCAATAAAATATTTGAAGAAGGCAAAGTAACTTTAGTTAGCTTCTGGGCTACATGGTGTATTCCTTGCAAAGCAGAAATCAAAAATATTAAAGAGAAATTACCAGAGTGGCAAAAAGAAACAGAATTTAACTTTGTAACTGTATCTATTGATGATAGCCGTGCAGCAGCTCAAGTTAAAGGATATACTAAATCTCAAGGATGGGAATGGCCAACTTACTTGGATCAAAACAGCGACTTAAAACGTTCACTTAATTTCCAGAACGTACCCTTTACAATCATTGTAGATCAAACAGGAAAAATAGTTTATCAGCATACTGGATATGAAGAAGGTGGTGAAGACGAAATATACGAAAAAGTAAAGGCTGCCGTTAATGGCGAAAGCCTAGGCGATGGAGCCGTTGGCGAATAGTTACACTTTATAAAAAATATAAAAGCCCGTTTCGATATTAATCGAAACGGGCTTTCTCTTTTAGGTGCATTATGTAAATGTTACCAAAGATAACCAAGGTAACAATTTCATAATTGGTGTAAAAAATTTAAGAGTTCAAGTAAAAATACTTTCGCATTATTAAAAAAATAATAAGCGAAAAAATGAACAAACTATTCTCAAACAAAATTGCCTTATTCGTAATGGCCCTTGGCTTCATTACAATTATGAACTCTTGTAACAAAGACAAATGCAAAAGTGTTACCTGCCCTACAGGTCAGTTCTGCAATAACGGTGTTTGTGTAGATGATGGGTCTGGCAACGCCAATGAAATAAATGTTATTGGCTTTATTACAGCCAATACAACTTGGACTGCCGACAAATGCTACATACTAGATGGACGCGTTGTTGTAAGAAGTGGAGCTACACTGACTATTGAACCCGGCACCCTTATTAAAGGCGAAACTGGAACAGGTACATCTGCTTCGGTATTAATCATAGAGCGTGGAGCAAAGATTGATGCAAAAGGCACAGCAGCTAACCCAATTATCTTTACATCTGTTGATGACAATATAAAAATCGGTGAGTTAGCCGGTACAAACTTTGACGAAACTGTAAATGAAAAATGGGGCGGTGTAATCATCTTAGGCAATGCTCCTGTATCAACTGAAAATGGTGATACAGAAGGTCAAATAGAAGGAATTCCTGCAAATGAAACTTATGGAGTTTATGGCGGAAATGACGCAGCCGATAATTCTGGTTTCTTCCAATACGTTTCAATACGTCACGGAGGTATTACTATTGGAGATGGCAATGAAATCAATGGCTTGACACTTGGCGGTGTTGGCACTGGAACTACCATTGATCACGTTGAAGTTGTTGCTAATTTAGATGATGGTATTGAGTGTTTTGGTGGCACGGTAAATCTTAACGATGTAATTGTTGTATTCCAAGGAGATGATGGGCTAGATATTGATCAAAATTACTCTGGCACTATTGACAACGCAATGGTAATCACTGGAGACGGCATTGGAACAGATGAAGCGATAGAGATTGACGGACCGGAAAACGCTACTTATTCAAATGGTTTATTTACAATTAAAAATGCTACGTTCATTAATACTGGAACAGAAGGTTCTGGCGGCGATTTAAAATCAAAAGCTCAAGGAACATTAGAAAATTGTTCTTGGAGAGGATTTACAAAATTTGTAAAAGTAAGAGCAAGCTTCTCGGATACAACAAATTGTACATCAAAAAGTGATGCATGGTCCTATATGACAGATGCTAGCCCAAGACTAATTATTAAAAATTCTGAAGTAGTATCAACCACAGCAACTCCTGCTGATGTTGTAACTGGCTACACAGGTTCATGTTCTAATTGCGGTTGTGGAACATCTGCCGTTGATGAAGCAGCATTAGATAACACAATTCTTATGAATGGAAATGCAGTTAGCGGAACAGCAGCGACAGGTGCAAGTACGGCAGCATTTGCTTCTTGGAGCTGGGCATCAATCAAAGGAAAAATTTAAATAATTAAAAAAATGAACATTATTCCTCCAACTTCGGTTGGAGGAATTTGTATTAAATAAAACACAATGAAAAATTTAAAAAACATACTCCTTACAATCATCCCTTGCTTGTTTCTATCATTTGCTCAAGCGCAAGATGGAACAATTAGTGGTACTGTAGTCGATGATGCCAAGGGCGAATTGCTTATGTCCGTCAGTGTATTTATCGAAGGCACTTCTGTAGGAACACGCACTGATTTAGACGGCAAGTTTTCTCTTAAAGTCCCTGCCGGAAAACAGCAGCTTACATTTACTTATATGTCTTATGCCAAACAAGTCATTACGGATATTGATGTAAAGGCAAATGATGTTACGACCTTGAACGTACGCCTAAAATCTGCTAAGAAGGAAATAAAAACAGTTGTTATTAAAGCTGAACGATTGAAAAACAGCGCATCTGCCATGCTTACAATACAGCGAAAATCAGCTAATGTATTGGATGGCATATCGTCTGAAACCTTTAAGAAAACAGGTGATAACGATGCGGCTACTGCAATATCTAGAGTTACGGGAGTGTCTGTTGAAGGAGGAAAATATGTATATGTTCGTGGCTTAGGCGATCGCTATACCAAGAGCCAGTTAAATGGTGTAGACATTCCTGGTTTGGACCCAGATCGCAATACCGTGCAAATGGATATATTTCCAACCAACCTCTTAGACAACATAATCGTATATAAAACATTTACGCCTAACCTTCCTGGAGACTTCACCGGTGGTATGATTAATATCGAAACAAAATCATTTGTTAGCGATAAGACTTTAGGTTTTTCAGCAAGCTTTGGCTTTACACCTGGGATGCATTTTAATAATCAAGCTTTGACATATGAAGGTTCCCCTACTGACTTTCTAGGGTTTGGGAATAGTACGCGCAAGCTACCTATTAGTAATGTAAATAATATTCCAGCACGAAGCGATAAAGACCCGTCGTTAACTGCTCTTACTAAGAGCTTCAACAATCAATTAGCACCAACAACATTTACATCTATGCCTAATGCTTCATTTGCATTCTCTAATGGTAATCAATACAAAAAGAAAAAATATACCATTGGTTATAATACAGCCTTAAATTATCGCAGCCAGTTCCGTCATTTTGACGACTATCGTATGGGACGTTCTATTAAAAATGGTGATAATGCATCTAATGAATTAATAGAATTAACAAACACGACTGGACAACGTTCTGAGCAGGAAGTGCAATGGAGTGCACTTGTTGGAGGCGCTGTAAAAACAAAAAAAAGTAAATACATCCTTAACTTATTACATAGTCAAAATGCCGTGTCAAGAGCAGCAGAATATGACATAAAATTCCCAAATGGATTAAATACTGCGCTTCCATTAAAACAAACTGTATTGGATTATTCTCAACGTTCTGTAACCAACGCATTATTAGCAGGTAAGCATTCTTTAAAAAATGATGCTTGGGTTATTGATTGGAAATTATCACCAACATTATCAAGAATTATCGAACCAGACATACGTAGTACAACTTACATTATTGAAGAAGGCCAATACATTATTGACAATGGAGACGGTGCCGTTCCTGAACGTTTCTACAGAGATTTAACCGAAGTAAATGCTGCTGGAAAGATTGACATTACGCATAAATTTGGCATTTGGAACGGGCAAGAAAGCAAGCTGTCATTTGGTGGTTCTAGTACAATTAAGAATAGAGATTATCAAGTATTACGTTTCATATTCAACAATACGTTAAGTACAGATTGGACGGGCAATGGAGATGAATTACTAGCAGACGAAAATATTTGGACTACAGAAAACAGCCAAGGCAGCTATGTGCGTGCCGAAGAAAGCTTAACTAAAAATCCAAATATTTATCAAGCAACACAATCGGTTCATAGTGCGTATATTATGAATGAATTACCTGTTACTGAAAAGTTCAAAGCCATATATGGTGTTCGATACGAACGTACAGACAACTGGATATCAGGTTATGGCCGCTTCCCTGGAGAAGGAGTTGATGAGAACAAAATCAATGAGAAGGTATTAGAAGCAAATGATTTCCTACCAGCAATAAACCTGGTATATAATGTAAAGGACAATATGAACTTAAGAGCTTCATATAGTCGCACATTAGCTCGTCCATCTTTTAAAGAAAAATCATTTGTAAGCATCTTAGATCCATTATCGAATATTAGATTTATAGGTAATATTGATTTGAAACGCACGAGCATTAATAATCTTGATCTACGTTGGGAGACCTTTGGCGGGCAAGGCGAAATGCTATCGGTGAGTGGTTTCTATAAGCATTTTACCAATCCAATTGAAATTGCAGGATTCTTACTTGAACCAAATGATATTACACCTCGTAATGCAGGAACAGCACATGTTATGGGTATAGAATTTGAGACTAGAAAAGACTTTGGCTTTATATCCCAAGGCTTAAAAAACCTTTCTTTAGGAACTAATATTACGCTCGTTAGATCATTGATTGACATGAAAGAGATTGTTGTTGCCGCTGGTTCAGACGGCACTTTTGGAACAAATGATGATGTAACAGAATTTGATTCAAGACAAGCTAACCTTCGTCAAGGAGAGACTTTAAGTCAGTTCAGAAGTATGTTTGGTCAGAGCCCTTATATTATCAATTTAAACTTAAGTTACAACAACGATTCACTTGGATTAGAAACACGCCTGAGCTACAATGTACAGGGTAAGCGATTGGCAGTTGTAGGTGTTGGGATTAGACCTGACGTTTATGACCAACCATTTAATAGTTTAAACTTCAAAGCTTCCAAGAAAATTGCAAAGCGTTGGAAAGCCAGTGTAAGTGTTCAGAATATAATGAATGATAGAAGAGAAAGCTTCTTTGAATCTTATCAAGCAGATGCACAATTATTTGAATCTTATAACCCTGGTCGTCAATATAGTGCTGGTGTTAGTTTCTTAATTCACTAATTAATCATTTTACTCATACTAAAAATCCCCTTGCACAGTGCAAGGGGGTTTTTTTATTCCATTAAATAGTCGTCCCTTAAAAAGAGCAGGAGTTGAGTATTTATGCACATTTAGAGGCTAAAATGATGAAAACTAGTATCATATAATTGCAAGTTATTCTTTTTTTTCGCTAAAAACCTTGTCAAATGTATCGAAGAACT
>CALIIL010000147.1 GCA_938017685.1 uncultured Chitinophagaceae bacterium | reverse complement strand
CTATCTGGAGCATTGTGTAATCAAAAGAGTAGTGGATTTAATCGGGGGATAGGTATTGAACCTTGCATCGCTTACTAATTAGCCACTACTCTTTATGTTGTTGATTAAGTTATAAATTTACTGAATACGAAACTAAAGGCTTTGCTAGATTTCTTTAACGTCCATTATACTTTGTAGGCTAGAAAGTGAGACTAAGTTTGAATTCTAAAGCAACCCTTATGAAAATTAAAATTATATTACTCGCGTTCTTTTCTATTTTGATACTGAACACTAAAGCACAAGAAATTGATTTTATGGTGAAAAAGAAATCAGAAAAACATTTTCATAAAAAATCATTGGTCTTGAATGTAGGTAGTGATTTTTTAGCATCTCAGCGACCAACCGCAGATGTTGGCCTTGAATACGGGCTTACTAATAGGATAGGGATTGGTTTAACTGCTCGCTATCATTCTTTTTCTTCAAGTTCTAGTATTATAAATTTTAAATACAGAATGCTTACTACTTCAGCTAATTTATATTTTCATTTTATTCAAAATAGAAAATGGGATTGCTATGCGCTAACAGGTGCTGGAATGAGTTTTATGCGTGGGATAAATGTGTCTGACCAAACGGTTACTAAGGACGTATTAAGCCCTAAGATTGAATATGGCTTAGGTGGTCGTTACTATTTCACCAATAGAGTAGGAGCTTTTGTTGAGTTTAAAAATACCGCTCATTCGGGATTACAAGGAAAACTGGGAGTGCAGATTAAATTGAGAAAGTAAAGCTTATTTAATACTGCAGCGAAGCAATTCTTGGTCACCTATTTTACCAGTAAACGTATCGCCAATAGTGATTGGTCCAACGCCTGCTGGAGTGCCAGTAAATATATAGTCTCCAATATTCAGTGTATAATACTGCGATACATGTACAATAATGTCATCAATTGAATGCATCATATGTGCGGAGTTACCATGTTGAACTGTCTGGTCATTTTTATCTAAAGAGAAATTTATTTCTTTGTCGCGATTCTCAATTGAATTCAAAGGAACAAATTTTCCAATGACTGCGCTGTGGTCAAATGCTTTTGCTTTTTCCCAAGGCAATCCTTTTTCCTTGCAGAGGTCTTGTAGGTCACGTGCTGTAAAGTCTATTCCAACGGTAACCTCCTCGTAGAAGTCTTTGGTAAATTTTCTTTTTACATGTTTACCATTATTACAAATACGATAAACTAATTCGGCTTCGTAATGAATGTTTTTAGTAAAGGCGGGAAAGTAGAAATCCTTATTATCTTTCAATAAAGATGTTTGTGGCTTCATGAATACAACGGGCTCAGTAGGTACTTCGTTATTCAATTCTTCAATATGTTTTACGTAATTACGTCCTATGCAAATGACTTTCATTATTCAGTTTCTTTAGCTTTGTTTTCAGTATTGCTTTTGTTTTGGCTTATGCTAGTACTTGCGTTGTCTTCTGCGCCCTCCACTTTTTTAGGTTTATCAATGGCCAACTTTACTTTTTTATTGTTATACAAATTCATGGTGCGTTGCATACCTATGCTTACGAATCCTTCAATTACTTTTATACTCTGTTCAATCTTTTTTAGAACGAGTGGTATTTCTTTTTCAGACCATTTACCTAGAACAAATTCAACTTGCTTGCCTTTTGGAAAGTCATTGCCAATGCCAAATCGCAGGCGAGGGTAGTCTTGAGTTAATAAGCTTTCTTCAATACTTTTTAATCCATTATGCCCTCCGGCGCTGCCATTCTTCTTTAGCTTCAAAGTGTCTAATGGAAAGGCTATTTCGTCTACAATAATCAATACATTCTCTACGGCAATTTTCTCCTTTTGCATCCAATAGTGCACAGCTTTACCGCTAAGGTTCATGTATGTACTTGGTTTGACCAACACTAGGTTGCGTCCTTTGTATTTAATCTTGCATATATCGGCTAAGCGATCTGTTTGAAACTTGGCTTCGTATTTATGAGCGAGTGTATCTAATACATCAAAACCAATGTTATGACGCGTATCATAATACTCACCACCAATATTGCCTAAGCCAACAATAAGATATTTCACTTAGCAAATGTAGGTTAGCGCAGACCGTCTAACTCTTTTTTAGTAACGATTTTATAGTTTTTTGGGATAGAAAATTCTTCACTATCCATATTTCTAATTTCTACCGTCTGGGCAGAAAAGCGCAGGCTCGAGTTGCCATTATCTATAGAATATTCTAAAGGAATGCCTTCTAAACCAGGGAACATAGCCAAGAGCTTGTCGCTTTCGGTCTTTAATTCTTTGGTAAGAAAAAGAGTTGCTTTCTTGCCACTGCCATAAGATACCTCACAAGATGTAGTATTGTAACCAGCTATTTTTTTAGTATCTGAACCATAAGTGTACTTTGCCTTAGCAAATGCTTTATTAGCTTCATCAATTTCAGCTTTTGTTTGCATGAGTGCATAGGCTGAGTTTTGAATAACTTTTAAAGTAGCAGAGGTTCCTTCTTTTCCATTATAAATTGTTTCGCTTTTGAAGCCATTATTTAGTTTGTAATCACTTTTAATGAAGTTGCCTTTTAAAGAGATTGTATAGCTTCCAATACTTTGGTCGCTACCATCGGCATATACGAGATAGTTTATTTTCCCTTCTGAGAAAACTTGCTGCGCTTGCATGGTATTAAATGCCATGAGCAGAACGAATACGTTTAATAATACTTTCATAACCTTGGTTGGTTCTTAGACCTTACATCTTAAAGATAGTTTAATTTATACTTAAGTTCTAGCAAAGAAGTACACAATTAACAATCTTCTAATAGGTCTAATAGTATGTTAAGCTTTTGGCTTTAGTGCCTATTAATAGGAGTTTGCGCGGGTTTTATTGCCCGGGTCATTCATTTTCTTAGCGGCTATTCTTTTATTCACTTTTTGATTGATTATCTTGCATTCAAATTAATTATTCATGAAAGTAGTGCTTTTTGCCGGTGGTTTTGGAACAAGAATTTCTGAGGAAAGTCATTTGAGACCTAAACCCATGATTGAAATAGGAGGGAAGCCTATTCTGTGGCATATTATGAAATCTTACGAATCATATGGCTACAACGAATTTATTGTATGTTGTGGTTACAAAGGTTGGATGATTAAAGAATACTTTACCAATTACTTTAAGCGCAGTGCAGATGTTACAGTAGACTTAAGTAATAATGATATACAAGTACATAATAATGACGGCGGAGAAACTTTTAAAGTAACCTTAGTAGATACAGGCTTGCATACGATGACGGCTGGTCGCTTAAGACAGGTGTTAAAGTATACAAATGATGAGCCGTTTATGCTGACCTATGGTGATGGGGTTTGTGATATTAATGTTCAAGAATTAGTAGCCTTTCATCAAGGTCATGGAAAAATATGTACTATGACTTCGGTACAACCCAATAGTCGTTTTGGCGTATTAAAAATTGAGGAGGATGGGATTGTTTCATCTTTTGAGGAAAAGCCAGAGGATAGTGGCACTTGGATTAATGGCGGTTTTTTTGTAATTAACCCTGAAATTAAAAACTACTTGTACGATGATGCCAATGATATTATGTGGGAGCGCCAGCCACTTTTAGACTTATCGCGCGACAAAGAATTGGTTGGTTATAAGTACAAAGGTTTTTGGAAGGCCATGGATACCTTGCGTGACAAGCAAGATTTAGAAAAAGCTTGGGCTTCTGATCCCAAATGGAAAAATTGGTAGATCTTTAGATATATGATATTTACAGAAAAAGTCACAAGGATACTTGTGACTTTTTTTCTTCTAGGGAATTGTTGCGCCTTAAATTGTATTACTCATTATATAAAAAAGAAGTAGCGATTGGAGAACCAACCGCTACTTCGAACCCACCCTATGAAAAAAGAGTTTATTAAGGTACTAATACTCGATCAATTAAGTGTACTACACCATTGCGAGTAAGAATGTTTGTTGCTGTGATATTTGATGCATTTCCACCATTGCCTGTCCCTGTAATGGTCGGTGTAGTTCCTGTTAAATCAATGGTCGTATTTCCATTAAGCATTGTTAAAGAACCATTGGCTAAGTCAGAAGAGAATGCTCTTCCTCCTACAACGTGATACTGCAATACCGCTCCTAAAGTTGCGATTGGAATGTCATTAATATCATTTAAACTTAAGTCAGTTAATAATCCAGTAAAGGCCGCATTCGTTGGAGCAAATACAGTTAAGATACTATTGCTCAATGTAGCCGTTAAGTTAGGATCTCCCATTGGGTCATTGGTATAACGTGTTACTGCTTTTACTAAAGAATCTAATCCTGAAGCTACCGCCGTTTCTACAGTGTTGCCCGTTGCAGGTTGTAATGCTTTTTTAATGACATGTATTACACCATTGTCAGCATCTACATCTGCCGTGCCTACTTGAATACCGTTGATGAATACACCTGCTGTCTTACTTGTTACAAATACAGAATCGCCATTGGCCATGGTTACACTTGCATTTGGTCCAGCAGGAACATCTGCTGCTTTAATTTCTGCGCTTACAGTATGGTATAATAATAAATCTTCAACTTCAGCAGCTGTTAGGTTATCTAATGCCGATTGGGTAATGCCCGCTGCCGCAAATGCTGCATTGTTAGGAGCAAATACGGTAAATGGACCCGTGCTACTTAAAGTTGCTTGCAAGTTTGCTTTTAATACTGCACTTTCTAATGTCGAAAAATCTGCACCAGCTACTACAATATCTGTAATTGTATTGGTTGTTGGATCTGGATCAGGAACAGTATCTGTATCCTTATTACAGCTTGTTGTAAATATGCCTAGTGCTAATGCAAAGATGGCTGTCTTGATAAATCTGTTGTTTGTTCTTTTCATAATTTACGATTTCTCTGTGTTTGAAATACAAAAGTAGATGGAGAACTTACAAGCGCCAATCTGATTAAATAATGTGATATAGGGAAGCCCTAATTAGAATTGACAATTATATGACTGTGGTTAAATGCTTTCATTTTATATCCGCTGTCGCATGGCTTGATGAATCATAATGCCGAAGCTTACGCTCACATTTAAGCAATTCGTATGTCCTTTTTGTGGGATGTAAATGCTGGCGTTGCATAGTTTTTCTATTTCGGGAGCTAAGCCTTCTTTCTCGCTACCCATAATCAATAAGTCATTTGCTTCAAAGCTAAAATCACTAAGAAGTGTAGACTCTTTATTAACCAAGGTAGCAATTTTGCGACCAGGATAGTCTATTAAGAAAGCTTCAATATCTTCAATGGCATGGATGGAAATATGCTCAATCGCTCCGGCTGTCCATACCCGCGCCATATGTTCCATTTCGGCACGGCTTACTTTGTTGTTGGGCGGAGAGAGTAAGTTGTTTTTATCAAAAATATGTACTTCTTTTAATCCATAGAACTCTGCCGTACGAATCATATTAGATAAGTTGGGTCTGTATTCTGGTGCGTAGAAAAGTACTTGCATGGTTGCGAAAGTATATTAATAATAAAGAGTGTATGAATGATAATGTGTGTATGTTTTTTTTTGTTTTGCTTATTGCTCGAGATACTAGTGCTTTGGGCGACGCTTTCATGTAGCGCTAGGTGAGTGATGGGTTGTCGGTTAGTGATAATAAAAACAACTAAAGCGAAAACCTCCAATCAGCTGGGGTGGCTTGGTCTTGGGCTAGGTGTTATGTTTGTGCTCTTGGTGTTGGAATGGAAGATGCCCGCGCTCTTAATTTTGTGCTGGGTGTTTTTGCCCTAGCTGTTTGAGTTGCTATCTTCAGTAACGACTTGCAGTTCTTCCAATTTCCCAACAAAAAATTGTGGTGGGAGTAAAATGGGTCCCGTTACGTTCTGCCCTAGATTTGAGCTTAGTGTATTAACAAACGCTCGGATGTAAGGAAATAAAATAGCAGGGGCGTTGGTATTCACAAATGAATTTTTCATATTCTCATCTATATCCTTACTCATTGAAAAAGTGCCTATTGCTCTAAGCTCTAGTTTGAAATGCTCATCAGTAGATAAGATAGTATCAATTATGATGAAGAAGTTTGCTTTATTTTCTTTATCATATTGCACCTTTGGTTGAATAGAAAGTTTAACTTCTCCCTCCTTAGCCAAATGCATTGGCTTGTAAGAGTTCATGTGTACATCGGTAAAATCTACTCCATGGAATGTTAAATTTACTTGCTTTCCTGTTTCCATAATATTTTATATTATTATGCCGCTTGGAAATATTGTGGGAATTCAGATATAGAATTTTCCTCAACAACCTTTGGTTCAATCGACTTTATTGTAGCTACAACTTTTGTTTCTAAATTAGCTATAAAGGTGGTTGGACTCTGTCTTTGTAAAATTTCATTCGATTGTTCCAAGCGTGAAGTAATGTTAGAGGTATATTGTCTAGAAGTTAACCTTTTATTACTTAGCCAATTTTCTAAACTCTCTGTTGTTTCAGAATCTAGAACCTTGTCTAATTTTTCTTCTAATTTCTTTAAATCTAACATAAGGTTTTATTTTAAATACAGCTTTCCTGTTTTAGAAATGCAAAAGTAGTTACAATATCGTAATTATACACAGCTATTTGAATTCGTTTTTTGTAAGAAAATGTTACATTTTTATGCTTATACTTAATAGGTTGCACCAAATTAAAGTCAGGATTTGTATGTAAATCCTGAAATTGTACTCCTGTTATTTCATTGGGCAACCCTCTTGCTGCCATGTAATCATTCAACTCTTTTAACGTGGGTTTAAATCGAGTTTTCTTTATAAACTTCTTTGCAATTTTTTCAATTTGAGCAAGCCAAAATAAATAATGTTCTTCATTAAAAACTGTATCTAACACATCTGATTTGTCTATTTCTGCTTTATAAACTTGATATTTTCCCGTTCTTTTTTTTGAAGTGTTTCCCCAATGATCTGCATCGTTTTCATCATACCAAAAATAATATGCCGTACCGAGCCAAGCGTCATCTCGAGAGCATATTACGGCTTGGCTGAGTTTATTAGGCCGCCCTTCCTGTGTATGAAAATATATATTTGGCAAAGCACAAATTTATAAATAAAAAGAAATATGTAACAAAATATTCTACGCTTTCAAAAAACCCAACTCATACACCTGTGGCTTTAGCTTATCAGTCAGTTCGCTATATGCTGCTTTGAAATTATCAAAGGATATGGTGGGGCCGTCCCCATTGTCGTTTCGTTTTTCTAGGGCTTTGCGTATTTGATACCATCCTACATCGGGGCGGTTTAGCTTTAGCTCGTCACGCACGCTGTGATTATCCGTTCGGCTAAAGTAGGCTTGCCACAATAGCTTGCCTTGGGCTAGTACTTCTTTTGCTTCGGCGCTTAGGGTTTTATCGCTTAGATATTGCACCATGAAATCACTCTCGAACCGCTCGGGTGCATTTACTTCTTGCTCAGTAAAGGGTATAAAATGATTGACGATACTCCATGTTTTATCGTTCCACTCTAGCTCGTTGGCACTGGCGGTCAAGTTGCTACCATTAAACAGCATCCAAATAAGACAATCGTTTTTAAACTCGTCAGTTAATGGCTCGGTGGGTTGTAGGAATTGGTCGCGGTCGTTGAGCCAAGTTTGTTTTATAAGTCTTCTTGCAGAAAACAAAACCGCAACTTGCCATAGGTTTTCATTATTTATATATAATCCACCTCCATTACCTCCTGTATAAATTGAAGATGAGATAAGAGTTTCTTGACCAGCATGTTGTAAATCATTATTACTTGCATACAGGTAACCAACCATATTGTCGCAAGACGTTTTTAATCTTGGATTTTTTGAAATTGTTACAGCATTCGATAATGGTAGTGCTAATTCATCATTTGTCTTTGGTTTGTCAATCCAAGCATTTAGAAATATCTTTTTTGGTAGATTATAGAATGTCTTTTCACCAATAGGGTTTGCATTCTTATCTAAAACGTCAGTTACGGCTTCACTAAATTTATTGTTATTTAAGCCGCCTTGATTTGATTCCCATATCAAAAAACCAATAGGAAAATTTCCTTTTAATCCATCAAAAGCTTTACTATGAACTACAAAACCACCAAGATATTTAGCTTGCCAAAAAGCTCTGAATTTCTGAAAGTTTGGAGCAACTAGATATTTCATTTTACTAAAAATGCCTATCGTAGCATTAGGTAACTCTTGGGACATCCTTACAAGAAATTGAACAAATAATTCTTTGCTAGCATAACCTAGCTCTTTGCTTTTCATTACATCATTTATTTGCGTTTGTTCAACCTCTTTTTTATTCTTATCTCCTTTAGCTATTCCCGAACCTGTTTCCCCATAGGGCGGATTAATCAATACCAATATCTTCTTCCCCACGGCAATAGCATCGCGTAAACCTTGGGGCACCTTGTTAGTGAGGGTATAATCTATGTTACCGTCATCAGTTATATCATCATTGAGATAGTCGTATTGGAAACGGTTTGCGGCCACGCAGGTTTTGGTGGCTTTCATTACATCAATATCCTCTTGGTCTAGGGTACTCATGTATATATTGCGGTGGTTACTGTGCTTAACCTCTAGGTTGCCCACACCGCAGCACATATCCCATACTACATAGTTTTTTTGCCAGTTTTTGCCTAGGGTTTCGCTTAGCTTATCGTAGGCTTTATCTACCACAGCTAGGGGCGTATAGTATGCTCCCTTAAAACTGCGCTCGTCTATGGGTATAAGGCTATCGCGGCGCTCTAATAAGTAATCGCGGTATTCTTGATTGGGCGGTTTGTGATATATAGCCCAGAAGCGTCTGTAGCCTTCTTTGCTACCAAGCTCGTATAACTGACCACCTAGGCTAAATACGGGTTCGTTGTTTTTGTGCATCAACTCGGCGGGTAAGTTACTGTGTGTAGCTACCTGACCATCGTGCATAATATCGGCAAAAAATAAGAGGGCGTAATCCTCTTCGGGTACGCCGCTTATCTCGCGCCCAATCATATCTACCCACTTATCAAATACTTGTTTGAGATTGTCGGGTGTTATTTGAGTACGTATTATTTCGCCTTTTTCTATCGCACCTTTTAGTGTGTTTATAAATTCTGTTTCGTGGGTTTCTATTCTAAACGATACCGTATGCGTACCAATAAATGGCGAAAGCGCATCTACGGTTTCTTGCGTGTATTTGCTGGCGGAGTTGCCCCATTTTATTTTGGTTTTTGCCAAGAAAGGAAGTGCTTCTTCGGTGCGCATTATGGCGGCTTTCTTCGTATCAATTACACATAGAAAAGGGGCTACTTCTTCACCTTTCTTGAGGGCGTGCTGTACATAATGCAGCAGTTGGGTAAACATTTGATAGGTGCTTTTGTTGTGCTTATCCTTTGCTTCAAACCATACTTCCTTGGTTTGAATATCTATTAAGTTTTTTTGATACTCTTTCAAACCTAGTGCTTTTATATAAGCATCTTTTACATCCTCTTCGCTGCTGGCGGTTTGTAGTTTTTCGTATAAGGTCATGTGCGTTGTTTCTTGTGCTTACGAATATAAAAAAAGCATAGAACAATATCGTTAAAACATTTTTTTGTGTTGGTCATATTATTTAATCCTAATCCTTTTACCAATTTCTTAAAACCATTAAGCAAGGAATTCCAAAAAGCCCTTCTTATCTTGCAGCCACATTAAAAACAAAGCATGTCACAAGTAAATTTTAAATATCTAACGCCCTATTTCAAAGACAAAAAAGTATTTATAACGGGGCATACTGGTTTTAAAGGGGCCTGGCTTACACAAGTGCTTGCACGTATGGGTGCTAAGATTTATGGTTATTCATTGGATAGTGAGCAAGATCAATTATTTGATTTGGTTGATGGTGACTTTTTATGCGAGCGTTCAACTTTAGAGGATATTAATGATCTAGAATATCTAGAAGAGTGCTTGGTAGATTGTGCACCTGATTTTATTTTTCATTTGGCCGCGCAGTCATTGGTATTAGAAAGTTATAATAATCCCTTAAAGACCTTTGAGACCAATACTTATGGCACCGCTATTATATTGGAAATGGTGCGCAAGTTGGATAACCCTTGTACTGTATTGATGGTGACTACGGATAAGGTGTATGAAAATTTAGAAGAGAAAAGAGCCTTTACTGAAAGTGATAAACTAGGCGGGCATGATCCGTATAGTGCGAGTAAGGCGGCTTGCGAAATCATTATAGATAGCTACCGTAAGTCGTTCTTTAATAATGCAGATTATGATGAACACAAAAAATCGATTGCTTCGGTACGCGCTGGTAATGTAATAGGTGGTGGTGATTATGCCGCGAATAGAATCGTGCCAGATATCATTAGAGCCATTAGCAAGAATGATGAAATAGAACTGCGCAACCCTCAAGCCACAAGACCTTGGCAGCATGTATTGGAACCATTAGGCGCTTATCTCTTGTTAGCCACTAAAATGGTAGATGAGCCAAGGAAGTATAATCAAGCCTATAATATTGGTCCGGATGCGGATGATGTTTTGTCGGTAGAAGAATTGACCAGTCTGGCCATTGGTATATTGGGCAAAGGGAAATACAATAGTGTAAAAACAGAAGGGCAGCCTTATGAAGCTAATTTCTTAGCTTTGGATAATAGTCAGATTAAAGAGGATATCGGTTGGGAACCAAAATGGAGTGCGCATGATGCGATTAAAGTAACCTTTGGTTGGTACAATGCTAAGGGCGAAGCGGATGTAAAATGCTTATTGCAAATACAAGAATACTTCGGAAAAATAAAAGCTTAAGATGCGCGTAGAGGAAACGAATATTGCCGATATAAAAATCATTCATCAGTTTAGACATGATGATGAGCGAGGTGCGTTTGTCAAGCCGTTTCATAAAACTGATTTATTAAAGCATGGGATTGATTTTGAATTAAAAGAAAGTTTTTATTCTACTTCTGTTCAAGGCGTTATTCGTGGGATGCACTTTCACGCACCGCCAAAGCAACATGCTAAGATTGTATTCTGTACAGCAGGTTGCATATTAGATGTAGCATTAGACTTGCGCAAAAACTCACCGACTTATGGGCAGTATGCCGCACAAGAACTAAGCTTTGAAAATAATCAGGCGCTCTATATTCCAGAAGGTTTTGCGCATGGTTTTGTTAGTTTGACTAAATCGTCTACAGCTTTTTATTTAGTGAGTGGCGAGTATAATGCTGAGGCCGATGGTGGTGTGCGTTATGATAGTTTTGGTATGGATTGGCACACGGATAGTCCTATTTTAAGTGCGCGTGATTTGGCTTTTGAAACATTAGAAAATTTTAAATCTCCTTTTTAATTACAATGTCAGGCTGAGCTTGTCGAAGCCCAATGCTCTAAGTAAAATCGCTTGTCGCATTTCGACAAGCTCAATGTAACAAGCTTATTCTCAGTCGTGCCTCTTAGTGCCTACATAGTTCTGTTAGGCTGAGCTTGTCGAAGCCCAATGCTCTAAGTAAAATGGCTGGTCGTATTTCGACAAGCTCAATGTGACAAGCTTATTCTTAGTCGTGCCTCTTAGTGCTTACATAGTTCTGTCCGGCCGAGCTTGTCGAAGCCCAATGCTCTAAGTACAATTGCTTGTCGCATTTCGACAAGCTCAATGTGACAAGGCTATTCATAATTTTGTCCGTTTGAGCGGAGCCGTGAACACTGCAATTAACTTAACTTCGCAAAATGAAAATATTTATCTCTGGCGCATCTGGATTAGTAGGTGGTAATTGTCAAAAATACTTTTTGGAACAAGGTGCTGAAGTGTTGGGTACCTACTTTTCTTTTCCAACAGAAAACACAGTGTTCTTTAATTCATTGAATTTGGCCGATGAAAAAAATGCTGATGTGAAAGCATTTAACCCAGATGTCATTGTGCATTGTGGTGCCCTTACACATGTTGATTATTGTGAGGACAATGAAGAAGAAAGTTACCAGAAAACGGTGCAGAGTACGGTCAATTTATTAGCCTTGGCAAAGGAGTGTAACGCACGTTTTGTATATATATCTACCGATTATGTTTTTGATGGAATAGATGGTCCTTATGCTGAGGAAGATGTCTTTAATCCATTGGGCGTATATGCCGAGCATAAGTTAGTAGGGGAGCAAGCGGTGCAAGGTTCAGGCGTTTCGAGTTTAATATTACGTATTACCAATGTCTATGGCGATGAAGTGCGTGGTAAGAATTTTATAGCAAGAATAATACAACAATGTAAAGAAGGTAAGGAGCTTACACTCAAGCTGCCAGTAGATCAATACGCAACGCCGGTCAATGCATTGGATGTTGCCAAGAGTATGTGGTTGTTATTGAATGATAATAAAGAGGGTGTTTATCATATAGCCTCAACGGATTACGTTAATCGCGTGGAGCTGGCACTGCGCGTATTAAAATACTTTCCAGAAGCTAAGTACGAATTGTTGCCTCAGTTTACAGAGGATTTGAATCAAGCGGCGGAGAGACCTTTATTAGGAGGCTTGCTTACTTCAAAGTTTTCTGCGGAGTATCCAACATTCTTATTCTCTAATGTAGATGATTACGTAAGTTCTAAAGTCTAAGCTTGATAAACCATACAGTTTACATTCATACCCGCACCTACAGAAGCAAAAAGCAATAGGTCGCCCTTATTGATTTCTTGTTCTTCCATTTGTCCTTTTAGAATTAAATCTAATAAGGTGGGTAAGGTTGCAACAGATGAATTGCCAAATTCTGCAATCGTCATGGGCATGATGCCTGGAGGAATATTTTCTATTTCGTATAAATTATAAAGCCTTTCTAATATTGCATCATCCATTTTTCCATTGGCTTGGTGCAGTAATACTTTTTTAATTTGATGCAAATGAATACCTGCTTTATCCAAGCAATCTTTCATGGCTTGTGGTACCGTTTCTAATGCGTATTGATAGAGCTTACGTCCTTCCATTTTTAAATAAAGCTGACTCTTATCTTCTTCATTATAAGAATTGCCCATAGCCAACATGCGTGAGTATACGTACGTATCTGAGCGCGTAGCATGTGCTAATACGCCTTGCTTTTTTTTGTCAGATGTCGCTTCTACAATTACAGCGCCGGCACCATCGGCATACAACATAGAGTCAATATCATGGGGATCGGCTATGCGCGACATAATTTCGGCGCCAATAACTAGGATACGTTTTGCATCACCTGATTGTATATAATAATGCGCTTGTATCATGGCTTGTAGCCAACCCGGACAACCAAAAATAATATCATAGGCAACACATGCTGGGTTTTCTATTTTAAGTTTATACTTGACACGAGCTGCTATACTGGGCACCATATCTGACCTTCTTAAGTCTTTTTGTACATCACCAAAATTGTGCGCAACTATAATATGATCTATCGTTTCTTTATCAATATCGCCAGTGGCTAAAGCGCTTTTTGCAGCTAAGAAAGCAATGTCAGAAGTAACTAAATCATCTTCAACATAACGTCTCTCGTCTATCGTTGTGATGTCTTTAAACTTACTTACAATTTCAGTATTTTCTTTCTCAAGCCGAACGCCTTTTTTATCAAAAAAAGTATTTTGATGGAACTGAGCGTTCTTTATTTTTTGTGTAGGGATATGAGCACCTGAGGCGCAAATGATAGTGTTGATCTTTGTATGCATACTTTAACTTTCGAATCGTTCTTTGCAAGACGAGCTATGCACTACAAATAACAAAAATGAGCTAAAGCAAAAGTAATGAATTGGAAAATTAAAACCGATAAAAAGCTATATCAGTAATGAACTAATAACGAGTGAGGCGTGACTATTTATGAACGATTGAAAGTTATTGCTGTATCAAAAGCTTCTTCGTTGAAGAGAACTCATTATTTTGCAAATGAATAAAATACAGCCCCGGAATATTTATGTTTAAATCGTTAATGTTGATTTTGTTCAATCCCTTTGTTAGTAATTTATCACCTTTAAACAATTCCTTGCCTTCGATATTAGTGAGTGTTAATGTTGCTTTTAATGCTCTACTCAGCTCTATGTTTAAAGTGCTATTTTGAGACAATGGATTAGGTGAAATGTTTATAAGGAAATTTTTAGATTGAACATCATTTGTTCCAACGGGCGTAATATAAGTCATGCGTACACTGTCTATACGAATGTCTGTGATCGGTTTGTCATTGGTATCTGTTGGTACAAGACCAAGTGCATCAACAACAGCTTGTCCCGATATTACCTCGCCAAATACTGGATGTTGTGAAGTCAATGGCAACTTATCAAAATCTAAGAATGTATTATTTTTTAAATTAATAAAGAACTGACTTGAACCAGTATTGGGTCCTGCATTAGCCATTGACAAGGTGTATTTTAAATTGCTTTTGGTAGCATCAAATTCGTCTTGTATTACAGGGCTTGGTGAGCCGCCGCGTGTTGTTGGGTCACCACCTTGAATGACAAAGTTGGCTATTATTCTATGAAACAGAATACTATCGTAAAACTTTGCCTGTACTAATCCTTCGAAATTGGTCGTAGTTGCCGGCATATGTATATTATACATTTCAACAACAAAGTTGCCTTGTGGAGTAAAAAAGGTCGCTTGATTTTGAGCGCTTAATTGGAAGCTTATCAACAAGCATAAGGCAAGTAGTATTTTTTTCATAGGAGTAAAATTCAATTCCGAAGATAATGAATAATTGTTATGGAGTAAACATAGCCGAATAAATACGTACGCACTCCACAGCTTGCCCAACATCATGTACGCGCAGTATATTAGCTCCTTTAGTCAGTGCTAGTGTATTGGCTACGCTTGTTCCGTTAAGTGCTTTTTCGGGTGTGCTATTCAATAATTGGTATATCATAGACTTACGAGACAAGCCAGCAAGAATAGGGCAGCCTAAAGTTTGAAAGAAATCGAGCTCCTGGAGTAATTGGTAATTATGCTCGAGTGTTTTTCCAAAACCAAAGCCTACATCAAGCATAATATCTTTTATTCCCGCTTCTCTGCATCTTACAAGTTTGGCTTGTAGGTTTTGATAGACTTCTGTCACTACATGTTGGTAAGTTGGTTTGTCCTGCATATTGGCTGGCGTGCCTTGCATGTGCATACATATATAAGCTGCATTATTTTTTGAAACCGTTGCGTGCATTTCATTGTCTAGGTCGCCACCTGATACATCATTTACAATGGTGGCTCCTGCTCTTATTGCTTCTTGGGCTACAGCTGCTCTAAAGGTGTCAATTGAAATAATGCTATTTGGAAAGTTTTGTTTAATTGATTTAATAACGGGGACTACACGATCTATTTCTTGCTGTGCGCTAATCATAGGAGCATTTGGCTGAGTGCT
The DNA here is from genome assembly GCA_938017685.1 of uncultured Chitinophagaceae bacterium. GTDB lineage: Bacteria > Bacteroidota > Bacteroidia > Chitinophagales > Chitinophagaceae > JAGNRR01. Next base: position 3,473 of record CALIIL010000147.1, on the reverse strand, counting down.
TTGTCCGCCAATGTCTAATATGTCGGCACCTTCCTTTATCATTCTTGCGGCATTGCCTAATATGGCTTCTTGCGTGCTATCTTGGCCTTTGTTGTAAAAGCTGTCTGGAGTTGCATTTAAGATGCCCATAACCTTAGGCTTATCAAAAAGGATGAGCTCCCCTCCAACATTTATACTTTTTATTGACATTGGCTCAAAAGTAGCTTTAAAATAATATTATTTATATCCTTCACTTTACATTTGAGCTGCCATGGCAAATACTGAGCAGGAATATAATGAGGTAGTCGCAGTCTGTAGAAATATATTTTCTAAGAAAACGGAGGATTATGGAACATCTTGGAGAGTCATGCGCGCCATATCTATTGTAGATCAAATTTATATTAAAGTACAACGCATACGCAATATCCAAAACCTTGGAGCGCAGAAAATTGAGGATGAAGTAAGCGGGGAGTGGAAAGCCATAGTAAATTATGGAATTATTGCCCTTATTCAAGATGAGCTCATTGGTCATGAAAACTGGGATTTGACTAAAGAAGAGGCAACTACATATTATGATAAGCATCTATCAGAAACGCGTGATTTGATGCTGGCCAAGAATCATGATTATGGAGAGGCTTGGCGTAATATGAGCCAGGAGAGTTTTGCCGACCTTATTTTGACTAAAATATTGCGTATAAAGCAAATCTTGGCGAATGATGGAAAAACCCAAGTTTCAGAAGGTACTGACGGTAATTTTAGAGATATTATTAACTATGCAGTATTTGCCTTAATTCTGAGCCAGTAATAAGGGCTAAATGCTGAAGTTCTAAAAAGGCCTAAAGTATTGAAAATAGTGGGCTTGGTTGACATTAACAACGGCATCGATGAGAAGATAAAAAAAACTTTCAAATTTGTTAATTTAAATTTGGTTTTCTAATTCAACTAAATGTACTTTTGCACTCCCAAAAAAGGACTGGGATAATTATTATGTCGCAAAGGATAAGAATAAAACTAAAATCGTACGATCACAACTTGGTAGATAAATCTGCTGAGAAGATTACTAAGACAGTAAAAGCTACTGGAGCTTTTGTAACAGGACCATTGCCTCTTCCAACAAAGAAGAAGATCTTTACTGTTTTGAAAAGCCCACACGTTAATAAAACAGCTCGTGAGCAGTTCCAGTTAAGTACACACAAGCGTTTATTAGATATTTATACAACTTCTTCGAAAACAGTAGATGCCTTATCAAGATTAGATTTGCCAAGCGGCGTAGAAGTAGAGATTAAAGCATAACAACAAACAACATTTAAGATAAAGTTATCCTCGCTACGGCAAGGCGCTAACACAAAATAAAATAGAATGAAAGGACTAATTGGTAAAAAAATAGGCATGACGAGCATTTTCACAGAAGGTGGAAAGCAGATCCCTTGTACTATTATTGAAGCAGGTCCTTGTGTAGTTACACAAGTGAAAACTGAAGATACGGATGGTTATAATGCTGTTCAAATCGCTTATGGTGAAAAGAAAGAGAAAAACACGCCTAAGGCGATGGTTTCTCATTTTAATAAAGCCAATACAACTCCAAAGAGAATTGTAAAAGAATTGCGCAACTGTGATATGGAAGCGCAATTAGGCGATTCGATAGACGCATCAATTTTTGCAGAAGGCGAAAAGGTTAGTGTTGTTGGGACATCAAAGGGTAAAGGTTTCCAAGGTGTTGTAAAGCGCCATGGTTTTAAAGGTGTGGGTGATGCAACGCATGGTCAGCACAACAGAGATAGAGCGCCGGGTTCAATTGGTGGGGCTTCTTATCCTGCAAAAGTATTTAAAGGAATGCGCATGGGCGGCCGTATGGGTGGCACAAGAGTTAAAGTGCGCGCATTAGAGATAGTAAAAATGTTCCCAGAAAAGAATTACATTTTAGTAAATGGTTCTATTCCTGGTCATAACGGTTCAATCGTATTAATTCAGAAATAAAGATGAAGTTAGACGTATTAAATATAGAAGGAAAGTCAACCGGGCGTAGCGTAGAGCTTCCGGATAGTGTTTTTGGTGCAGAGCCAAACGATCACTTAATATACTTAGCAGTAAAGCAATATCGTGCTGCACAGCATAAAGGAAATCACAAGGTAAAAACTCGTGCTGAAGTAAAAGGTTCTACTAAGAAATTACATAGACAAAAGGGTACTGGTGGTTCTCGTAAGGGAAACATTCGTAATCCTTTGTACAAAGGTGGTGGAACAATTTTTGGACCTGAGCCTCATTCTTACACTTTCAAAATGAATCGTAAGGAAAAAGGAATAGCTTTAATATCAGCTCTTAGTCATAAAGCTAAGACGAACAACATCTCTGTTGTAGAAACAGCTGAGTTTGAAGCGCCAAAGACTAAAAAGGCTGTTGAGATGATGAGTAACTTAGACATGAGCAATAAAAAAGTATTGTTCGTTTTAGGTGGTGACTTAGATATCAACTTCTTTTTATCGACAAGAAACATACAAAAATTAAATGTTTGTAATATTAATCACTTCAATGTGTATGATATTGTAAATGCTAATGAAATAATATTCTCGGAGGAAGCAGCTAAGATATTTTCTCAAGAAGAAGAAACAGAAACAGCTGAGGCTTAAATAGTTAGAACATGAGATTAAACGAAATAATAAAGTATCCAATCGTTACTGAAAAGGCCAACGGATTAACAGAGAAGTTTAACCGTTATCAGTTTGCAGTAGATCGTAGAGCGAACAAATTGGAAATTAAGAAAGCTATAGAAGAGTTTTATAGTGTGTCTATTGAAAATGTAAACACATGTGTTATGCCAGGTAAATTCAAATCCCGTTATACAAAAGCAGGTTTTTTGAATGGTAAAACATCTGCTTACAAAAAGGCAACTGTAACTCTAGCTGAAGGAGAATCAATAGATTTATACGCATTTTAAATTAGAATAAGAAATGGCATTAAGAAAATATAAACCAATGACCGCAGGTACCCGCTGGAGAGTGGGGAATGCTTACGAGGAGGTTACAACGAACCAGCCGGAAAGATCATTGTTAACAAAGAAGAAATCAATAGCTGGTCGTAATAGCCAAGGTCGTCGTGTAATGCGTTACCGTGGTGGTGGACATAGAAAGCACTACCGTATTATTGACTTTAAGCGCGATAAGTATGATATCGAAGCTACTGTAGCAACGATTGAGTACGATCCGAATAGAACAGCATTCATAGCATTATTACACTATGTTGATGGTGAAAAACGCTATATCATCGCTCCTCAAGGATTAAAAGTAGGTGATAAAGTAATGAGTGGTGATAAAGTAGCTCCAGAATTGGGGAATAACTTACCGCTTAAGAATTTACCTTTAGGTACAATCATACACAATATTGAATTGCATCCTTCACAAGGTGGTATATTAGTACGTAGTGCTGGAGCTTCTGCGCAGTTAAATGCAAAAGAAGAAAAGTACGCAGTAGTTAAAATGCCATCAGGAGAGTTGCGT
>CALIIL010000146.1 GCA_938017685.1 uncultured Chitinophagaceae bacterium | reverse complement strand
TGCTGCACAGGGCTGCCCCCATTGCTGCAATTGCTCTCCAGTAAAATATTGAAAATAGGCATTCATCTCCCAATGTTCTTCTACTAACTTTTCGTCTGATAAATTGTAAATTGATTTTAAAATAAGCAGCGCAACCATCTTCCGAATCGGGTGAGCAGGACGCCCCTTATCCGAATAGTAGTCGGCAAACTTATGTTCAAAATGAGGCCAGTCCATCCTGTCTCCCAATAGATAAAGTGGATGCTTGGGGTTTAACTGTTCGCTCAGGCTAGGGGCTAAAAATTGCAGCTGATTATCACTTTCAGTTCTTCGATACATTTGACAAGGTTTTTAGCGAAAAAAAAGAATAACTTGCAATTATATGATACTGGTTTTCATCATTTTAGCCTCTAAATGTGCATAAATACTCAACTCCTGCTCTTTTTAAGGGACGACTATATACACCAGATCCTTCGTTAGAAGAATATGGACCTACGTACTTAGCCCATAGTTTCTTAAGCATTTTTTTACTTTAGAGCTTTCGCGAGTTTTTTCTACTCTTGGCTCAGCGGCTTGCTCTATAATAGATTCAACAGTTTGTTCTATAACACCCTGCTCTTTCATTGGAATTGCACCCTGTACCAAAAAGCTTGTACACAAAAGAAATGAGAGTAAGATGATTACCTTGTTCATAATATTGTTTTTATTCTTGTTTGAAATTGTATCGTTATTATTTGTTCTTTTTGGCCCAACTGTCGCGCAAGCCCACCGCACGATTAAACACCATTTTTTCATTCGTAGAATCCTTGTCCTTAATAAAATAGCCCTTTCTTAAAAACTGAAAATGCTGCCCATCTGCTGCACTTTGCAATGCCGGTTCAATTTTAGAATTCGAGATAATTTCCAAAGAATCTTCATTGATAAAATCTTTGAAGTCCCCATCTTCTGCCATAGGATTTTCTACCTTAAATAAGCGATCGTATAATCTTATTTCAGCATCAACAGCATCAGCAGCATTGACCCAATGAATGACACCTTTTACTTTTATTCCACTATTATCCTCACCACTTTTACTATCTGAGAAATAGTTACAATGCACTTCTGTTACAAGGCCATTTTCATCCTTTTTATAATCAACACACTCAAGTATATAAGCGTGCTTTAATCTTGTTTTTAATCCAGGTCCTAAGCGAAAGAACTTCTTTGGCGGCTCCTCCATAAAGTCTGCACGCTCTATAAATATTTCTCTAGAAAAGTTTAATTCACGCGTTCCATCTGCTTCGTTTTCAGGATTATTATCAGCGATTAATTTTTCAGTCTTACCCTCTTCGTAATTAAGAATAACCACTTTTATTGGGTCTAAAACAGCCATGCGCCTTTGCGCTATTTTGTTTAAATCATCGCGTAAGAAAAAATCTAATAACCCAATATCTACGATATTATCACGCTTGGCTATACCTGTTCTTTCTGAGAAACATTTAATACTATTGGCGGTATAACCTCGGCGACGCAAGCCACTAATCGTAGGCATTCGCGGATCATCCCAACCATTTACATGCTTCTCCTCTACTAGCTGTTTTAGCTTGCGCTTACTCATTACAGTATAAGTCATATTACGGCGGGCAAATTCTATTTGTCTGCTTGGATAAATTTCTAATTTTTCAATAAACCAATCGTATAATTCTCTATGCGGCAAAAACTCTAAGGTGCAAAGTGAGTGAGTAATTTTTTCAATACTATCACTTTGCCCATGCGCAAAATCATAAATTGGATAGATGCACCAAGCATCTCCTGTACGGTGATGCGCTACATGTTTTATTCTATAAATTAAAGGGTCGCGCATGAGCATATTGGTATGCGCCATATCAATTTTTGCACGCAATACTTTTTCACCATCGTCATATTTCCCTTCGCGCATTTCTTGGAACAATTTTAAATTATCGTCAATATTGCGCTCTCTATATTCATTAGCAATACCTGGTGTTGTTGGTGTTCCTTTTTGCTTTGCAATTTCTTCGGCTGTACTATCATCAACATAAGCCAATCCTTTTTCAATGAGCTTAACTGCATAGCCATACAGCGTTTCAAAATAGTCAGACGTATACAACTCATTATCCCAAGTATAACCTAACCACTTTACGTCATTCTTTATACTCTCTACAAATTCTGTTTCCTCCGTTACAGGATTGGTATCGTCAAAACGGAGATTACACTTACCATTATACTTCTCAGCTAAGCCAAAACTTAATACAATAGCCGAGGCATGTCCAATATGCAAGTAACCATTAGGCTCTGGCGGAAATCGGGTATGAATTTGCTGGTGCTTACCGCTTTTCAAATCCGCTTCAATAAACTCTTCTATAAAATTAAGTGACTTCTCTTCTGACATAATTGCTAACAAAGGTATACTAGTAGAAGTGAGTAGTGCGTCAGGAGAAGTGAGTTTTTTTTGTTTTAGCTTATTTATGGATTATAATCCGTGAAACAACCCTTCCTTCTATGCTAATTTTGCCTCAAATAGGGCATATATTTTCTCAATCGGAATTTGTCATTAAGGGTATCAAGATTTGCCTTTATCCCTTACATTTGTATCTCAATTTTTAGTCATGAGAGAAATCCAATTTAGAGAAGCACTGAGAGAAGCCATGCAAGAGGAAATGCGACGCGACGAATCTGTATTCCTTATGGGAGAGGAAGTAGCCGAGTATAATGGTGCTTATAAGGTAAGCCAAGGAATGCTAGACGAGTTTGGAGCAAAACGAGTGATTGATACACCCATAGCTGAATTAGGCTTTGCAGCTATAGGCGTTGGTGCCTCTATGAATGGAACTCGTCCTATAATAGAATTTATGACTTGGAATTTTGCTGTTCTAGCGCTTGATCAAATTGTAAATCATGCTAGTAAAATGACGGCCATGAGTGGCGGACAGTTTACCTGCCCTATCGTTTTCCGCGGACCAAATGGTTCTGCTGGTCAGCTGGGTGCACAACACTCCGTAGCTTATGAAAGTTGGTATGCCAATATTCCTGGACTAAAAGTAGTTTCAGTTTCAACCCCTTACGATGCAAAAGGCCTAATGAAAAGTGCGATCCGTGATAATGATCCTATTATATTTATGGAGAGTGAGTCGCACTATGGCGATGTAGGACATGTACCAGAAGAAGAATATTTAATTCCAATAGGAAAGGCAGATATCAAACGTCAAGGAACGGATGTAACGATGGTATCTTTCAATAAAATGATGCACGTAGCTTTAGCCAGTGCAGAGGAATTAGAAAAAGAAGGCATTAGTTGCGAGGTAATTGATTTACGCACAATACGCCCATTAGATTGGCACACCATACTAGAAAGTGTAAAGAAAACGAACCGCTTAGTAATCGTTGAAGAAGCTTGGCCGTTTGGTTCAGTAAGTTCTGAAATTACTTATCGCATTCAAAAAGAAGGTTTTGATTATTTAGATGCACCTATCCGCCGCATTACTACTGCCGATAGTAGTATGCACTATGCGCCAAACTTGGTAAAGGCATTCTTGCCATCTATTGAAAAAGTAGTGACGGTGGTGAAGGATGTTATGTATGCTGAGAAGTAGAAGCTGTTAAATTGAAAGGCGCGGTTTAATTTTAGCTAGTGAAACTATTTAAAAAGCAGCTATTATATTTTAAGTTCTCAAGTAATCATTTAGCCATTACTAATTTAAAACATGTCAAAGTGTTTCATTAACCGCTAAAAAAGAATTTTCTTCCGCTAGAATAATAATATCAAGATTTGAACCCGCAATCATTTTAGTAAAAGAAGGTTTAAAGAAAGGAATTTTTATACCCTGTGATGGCCTCATTCATCAAACTGAAAACCTAGATATTGGCTTAGCTGACATTGAGAAAAGAGTGTCACGAGAAATGGCCGAGATTAGTGGTGCAAACAAAATTTTTATATTAGAACATCCCAATAAGCTATCTTAATAAGGAAGCTTTCATTGAGTTGGAAAAAATCATTTAAGATAATAATACCTACAGGAAAAGATTCTGTCATTTTAACTCTTAATGTCCAACCCTTATTTCTAATTAAACGTCTTATGATTATGAAATATTTATATCTACTAGTTTTCATCTTTATTGCACAAGTCTCTTATGCGTAATCACCTTTGGTTCTAATGGGATTAAACTTGTTACTGAGATAAATGCAAATCATTGCAAAGCGCTGGATATACAAAAAGATGATAAGATTCTCTGCTATTACATAAGCACGCTTAATTGTTTTTCGGACTATGCATTTCGTTTGCATCCTAATGGTAGCTTAGATACAAGTTTTATTCCTTCGCTTAATCATCAAACAACTCCTTTCATAAAAGGGTTTTATTATAATGAAGTTTCTATTGGAGCCGACAATTGTATTGTTCGAGAAACAGCGAGTGGTACAATAATATTGGGTACCAATGGTTATCGTATTGTTCGGTTAAACGCTAATGGAACAAATGATCCAAGCTTTGCGGCTGTGGATTTAAACTCACTTGTAAGCAGTCCGTATGCCATGTGTAATTTAACTGACTTTTACGAAGCCCCCTCATCCAATGCTTACTACTTTGCCTCAGTTTCTCAAACGTCGGATAGTGTTTTTTGTAGCCAAGATATTGAATAACGGACAAATTGATAATTCTTATGCTACGAATAGTTTACTTACAATGCCGCTTGCTACTTCCATTTACGGTAAGGATTGGGGGCATATTAAGTTTACACCCAATGGAGACTTATTAGTGGTTGGTTATACCAATAGTACGAACTACCGAGACGGCATGATTGCTAAATATGATATAAACGGTACCGCTATTTCAACCTTTGCCACCAATGGTAAATTGACGTTAGACTAAGGTGGTATTAGTAATTTATTTAGTAGTGTGAGCCAAAATTTTAGCAATGGAGATTTGTTCGTTTATGGAAAAACGGATGCGTTGGAAACCTGCATTATAAAACTAAATAGTAATGGCGCGATGGATAATACTTTTGGAACGATTGGCAAAAAAAGCATTTCCTATTCCTAGCTAGCGCAATGCCTAATACGTACATGGACGGTGTCTCAGATAGTGTCCAAAAAAGTGTGTAAAATCCAAAAGATTAATTTTTGTAATTGCAACACAAAAACACTTAAAATATGGACTTTACACAACAGCAAATTACGACTATTTTTGATGAAATAGCACAAGGAGAAAATGGTTATCA
>CALIIL010000145.1 GCA_938017685.1 uncultured Chitinophagaceae bacterium | reverse complement strand
TGGCGAAACAATCATCGGAGCTAATATGTTTAAAGATTTTTTTGCAGGCATTACGGATGTAATTGGCGGGCGCTCTTCTTCATATGAAAAAGTATTGAGCAAAGCCAAACGAATTGCCTTAGAAGAAATGCAAGAGAAGGCAAGTGACCTAGGTGCCAATGCTGTTGTTGGCGTAGACTTAGATTATGAAACAGTAAGTAAAGGAATGTTGATGGTTGTTGCTTCGAGCACGGCTGTTGTTTATCAGTAGTCATCTTAAATTAGAATATCATGTTTAATAAGCTTTTTGGCAAAAGAAAAAAACAACTCAAAGAAGTTGATGACAAGTACGTTTTTGACAAAGCAAAGTTCCATGATAATTCAATATCGGAAGCGGGCCTTGACGATGTTCAATCATTTGTGCACTCTGGTATATTCCTATCTTGGATTGTTAGGAACGATTTAATCAGTGATTATTTGCTTAAAGAATGTACTAGACTTATAAAACTCACCAAAACAGAAAAGGTTTCTCCGACAGAGCTATATGAATATTTGGATGGCGGGTTAATTGGAGAGCTGTTTAATAAAGTAGGGTATAATTTTGCTTTGGATTATTTCGATTTTGATACAGGCTATTACGTTGAAGATTACGATACTGCTTTAACTTTAAACGAACCTGATATTTTTCGAGCAGCAAATACTTGGGAAAGCTATCACAAAATTGCTAAGATTATGGACAGTCGGTTTGAAAAATGGGCTAAAGAAAATTTATAGAAATGCCTATCAATATTTCCTACAAATCCTTCTGAATACTAGCAATACTATTATCAATCAGTTTGATATACTTGTCTATATCCTTCTCAATTTTTTGATTGTCTGTATGCATCGCATTAGAAGCTTGCTTGGCGCGTAGCTCAGTTTGTAGTTTTTCTACAGCTTCTTCTTTTGCTTCAATTTCTTTTTTTAGACTTTCGTACGAGCTTTCTAATTTGCCATTGGACTTAGCTAACTGCTCATTCGTATGTACCAATATTTTTACTTTTTCTTTTAATTGAGATAAGGCTTGAAGCAGTTCTTGGTTCATGTCGCTAAATTAAATAATTGTTAGGGAATAATAGTCGATTTTATTTTATGTAAATTGCAACAAACTAATAAACTATGTCTTTTCAGGATCAAATTACGGAAGCTTATACATTTAAAGGCGAGAGTGCAATCCTCGGTTGTGCTATGATTGGTGGTGAAGCGGTAAGTGGTACGCAAGTGCGCATGCCCTTGAAAACCTTGAATAGACATGGTTTAATTGCCGGAGCAACGGGTACAGGGAAGACTAAAACATTACAAGTTTTAGCTGAAAACTTAAGTGACGCAAGCGTACCAGTAATGGTTATGGATATTAAAGGGGATTTGAGTGGTTTGGGTGCACCCGGTACTAACAATGAGCATATTGAAAAGCGTTGTAAGCATATTGGTATTAATTATTCTCCTTCGGCATATCCATTAGAGTTTTTGACTTTAAGTGAAGAGCCGGGAACTAAGTTAAAAGCGACTGTTTCAGAATTTGGTCCCATATTATTGTCTAAAATTTTAGATTTAAATGATACGCAAGAAGGAATTGTAAGCATGATATTTAAATATTGTGATGACAAGCAATTGCCTATTCTGGATTTAAAAGATTTTATAAGAGTTTTACAATTTGTAACGAACGAAGGCAAGGAAGAAATGAAAGCTGCTTATGGTGGTGTGTCTTCGCAAAGTACAGGAACTATTTTACGTAAGGTGATTGGCTTACAGCAACAAGGTGCAGATAATTTCTTTGCCGAGAAAAGTTTTGAGGTCGATGATTTAATGCGCATTGATGATCAAGGACGTGGTATGATTTCGGTATTACGTGTTACGGATATGCAGGATAGACCTAAGTTATTTTCAACCTTTATACTTCAAATGTTGGCTGAGTTATATGGCAGCTTACCGGAGGAAGGTGATATGGACAAGCCTAAATTGGTCTTGTTTATTGATGAGGCGCATTTAGTATTCCAAGATGCATCAAAGGTTCTTTTAGAGCAAATAGAAAATGTTGTAAAATTGATTCGTTCAAAGGGAGTGGGTATCTTTTTTGTAACACAGAATCCTACTGATATACCAGCTTCTGTTTTAAGTCAGTTAGGCTTGAAAGTGCAACATGCCTTGCGTGCATTTACTGCAAAAGATAGAACAGATATTAAGAAAGCGGCACAGAATTTTCCAATCTCTGAGTTTTATAAAACGGATGAGTTGCTGACTGAGATGGGAATAGGTGAGGCCTTTGTAACCTTATTAGATGAAAAAGGAAGACCAACACCCTTAGTGCACACCTTGCTAAGAGCACCTAATTCAAGAATGGATGTTCTGGAAGAGGGAGAAATAAATTCAATCATTGCTCAGTCTAAAATTGCTGCTAAGTATAATCAAGAAATGGATAGCAACAGCGCATACGAAATGCTAAACGAAAAGTTAGCTGCGGCTGCTGAAGAGGAAAAAGAGGAAGAGGAGCAAGAAGAAAAAGTGCAGGAAGAAAAGCAAAAAGAAAAAGTTGTCAAGAGAAAAAGACAAGCCAAAGAAAAAGGCACTTTGGAAACTATATTAACTAATCCAACAACTCGACAAATTGGTAGGACGGCTGCTTCTATATTAACAAGAACACTTTTAGGTGCGCTAGGTTTGGGTGGAACAACTCGCCGTCGAAGAAAGTCTGGTTGGTTTTAGCATTATTTTCTTATAAATAATCGTTTAACACTTAGCCGTTGTTTAAACTTATTCTCTTTAGGTAGCATACTAATCGAGTGTAAGACTACACTAATGGCAATGAGGGAAACTCCTAGTACAAAACCCCAGCCTAACTCTTTATTCTCGTTTAAGAATATAATGGCAAGAATAACACCGTACACAGGTTCTAAATTTACAGCTAATACTGTTGTAAAAGTTGACAGCTTTTTTAATGCATCCAATGCAAGAGACTGGCCCCAAACGGTACAGAATAAACTTAAAATAACTAACCATAACCAATCATAACCCATAGGTCTAAATGAAACTTCAGGGAAGTATTGCATGAATAAAGGTGTAAGCAAGGAAAGGAATAAAAAAGCGGAGAAGATTTCGTAAAAAGCCATTGGACGTGGCTTAAAGTCATTCACAATCTTTTTGTTCATTAATGTAAATATGGTGCTTAACAAAGCAGCCATAACACCTAAACCAATACCAAAAGCATACTCAAATTCAAAGTGATAAATAAAGTAAACGCCGAGTAGAGCTATTAAACCTAATAGCACTTCCTTATAATTGAACTTAGTGCGGAGGGCAACGGGCTCTAAAATAGCCGTAAAAATACTTGCTGTTGAAAGGCAAACTAAGGCAATTGAAGCATTAGAATACTTAATGGCTCCAAAAAAACAACACCAATGGAGGGCGATAATGGCCCCAATAATAAAAAAACGGCCAAATTGCTTAAGCGTTATTAGTTTTAATTCCTTCTTATAATATAAAACGGCAACGAAGAATAATGAACTCAAAAGCACGCGGTACCACACTAAAGGAAACTCATTAAGCGTAATTAACCTGCCTAAAACTCCCGTGAAACCCCAAAGGAACACGGCCAAGTGCATTTTAAGCAAAGCTTCTTTCATAATTTTATACAAAATAGAGCTTTAAATAGGCAAAATCCAAAGAAATAGATACATTTGCAATCTTAAATTTTTGAGTTTATGCCAAAGATGAAAACACACTCCGGCGCAAAGAAGCGCTTCAAGATATCTGCTACTGGAAAAGTAAAACGCAGAAAGGCCTATACGAGTCATATATTGACCAAGAAGTCTAAAAAACGTAAGCGTAAATTACGCCATGAAGGTATTGTACATAAGACTAACGAAAACTTAATCAAGCGATTATTGTGTATCGGAGGATAAACTAATTTTTAAAGAATAATAAATTAATATACCATGCCACGTTCAAAGAATTCAGTAGCCAGTAAGGCAAGAAGAAAAAAGGTACTCAAACAGGCCAAAGGCTTTATTGGGAAAAGAAATAATGTATACACCGTTGCTAAAAACGTTGTAGAAAAAGGGATGACCTACAAATTTAGAGGTCGTAAATTAAAGAAACGCGATTATCGTGCCCTTTGGATTGCACGTATTAATGCAGGAGCTCGTGAAGAAGGATTGAGCTACAGTGTATTCATGAATAAATTAAGTCAAAAAGACATTCCGTTAAACCGAAAGGTATTAGCTGACTTGGCCATGAACGAACCAGCTGTATTTAAAGATATAGTTGCTCAGGTTAAATAGTCTAACTAAGATATAAACTCACGAAAGCCAATGTCCATTCGGATATTGGCTTTTTTGTTTTTGGGAAATATCCCAAAGAGTGAACTGCCACTGCCACTCATGGCTGCATAAATAGCTTCTTGTGCGTAAAGCTGCGTTTTAATATCCGCAAGAGCAGGAAATTGTTCAAACACACTTTGTTCAAAATCATTGACCAAACTGTCTTTCCAAGAATAAATATCTTGTTTAATGATTTCAGATAAATCTTTACGCTCGTTCATTGGCTTTACACCCGCATAAGCCACTTTAGTGCTTACATGTATTTTAGGACATATTATTTGAATGCAATATTCCTTCAGGTCAATAGAGCAGGGGGTTAGTATTTCGCCTCGTCCTTTGGCAAGTGCAGCTTTATTGTCAATGAAAAAGGCACAGTCGCTCCCAATCGCGGCAGCATGTTCTTTTAATTGATGGTTGGTAATATTTAATTCAAAATAATCATTGAGCGCTTGAAGCATAAAAGCAGCATCGGCACTGCCGCCACCTAAGCCAGCACCGAAAGGAATATTTTTTAATAAATGAATGTCCAAAGAGGGAAGCTTGTATTTTGATTTCAGCAAATTGTAAGCACTCAATACGATATTATCCTCTGCCTTGTTATCTAATACTAATCCGTGTTGTGTGATCTTGGTGTCGCTTGCTTTATTAAATTCTAATACATCTTGTATTTGTACCGGATAGAATATTGTTTCAAGTTCATGAAATCCATCTTGGCGTTTTTCAAGAATATGTAAGCCTAGGTTAATCTTAGCGTTCGGGAAACAAATCATTTCTTCTTCTTTAATTGAAGTAAAATTACACCAATAATAGCAGCAATGGCTGACCCAATAATAATACCGATCTTAGACGAACTGATTAGCTCTGGCTTGTTTAAAAAGGCCAAGCCAGCTATAAATATGGACATAGTAAATCCTACACCTGCAATAAAAGCAATGCCAATAACATCTTGCCATGTAGCATCTTTAGGTAATTCGGTTAAGCCCGATTTAATTCCAATAAAAGCAAATAAGCTGATACCAATACTTTTACCAAAAACCAAACTCACCACCAAACCAATAATTAATTGAATGTTCAAATTGCCCGAGCTTTCAAAAGTTACTCCAGCATTGATTAAAGCAAAGACTGGGATAATAAAAAAAGCTACAAAGCCATGTAACTGATGCTCTAATTGCTGTAAAGGCGATTGTACGCGTAAGGTCCAATCTTCTAATTTATTAATTTCATTTATTTGTTTGTCACTAAGTAATAGCTCATCCTCTTTATTTGCGGCAAATATATTATTTGAGATTTCCTTTAATTTTTTAGTGTATAGTTTCAAATCCACTTTTTGTCGAATAGGCACACTAAGTGCTACCAATATGCCCGCAATGGTTGGGTGCAAGCCAGATTTTAAGAACAAAAGCCAAATGATAGCTCCAAATACAAGAATAATTGTTCTAGAGAAAATGCCTTTGTAGGATAGTATAAATAATACGGCAAGTAAGGTAAGCGCAATAAATACATAATACCAGTATATGGTACTACTATAAAATATAGCAATAATCAGTACAGCACCAATATCATCTACAATGGCAAAGGCGGTTAGAAATAACTTTAAACTTAAGGGTACTTTTTTACCCAATGTTTTTATAATCGCTAAAGAAAAAGCAATATCCGTTGCGATAGGAATGCCCCAACCATTGGCAGTTGCTTGCTCTTTATTAAAGGCTAGAAAGAACAATATAGGCACTACAATACCACCTATAGCTCCTAAAACAGGCAGGGTGGCTGAGCGCATGGTATTAAGCTCACCAATTAATAGTTCTCTTTTGATCTCTAATCCTATTACGAAAAAGAAGATGGCCATTAAGCCATCATTGACCCACAAATAAAGAGGCTTGATTAAACTAAAAGAACCAACAGTAAAACCAAATTCAACGTTTTGAAAGTTGAAATAGTTAGCTGAGAACATAGAGTTGGCCCACAGCAAGGCAATGATTGTCGTTATAGACAATAGAACTCCTGCGAAGCTTTCGAGCTTAATGAAACTTTGAAAGGAATTAAGATTTAATTTGTTTGGCATAGTTTATTAAAAAAAAAGCAAACCCGTTAAAAGATTTGCTTCAAGAATAAACAATTATTAAATATGTTTAGTGAGTTGCGGCTACTTTTTCTTTATGTCGCTTTACTTGTTTAGTCATAGACTGAAAACAATGGTCAAAGCTCTCCTCAAAAGTTTTGCTCTCATGCTTTACAAAGAATGTCTTACCAGGAGTATGTAATTTTATTTCTGAAACTTTGTCTTTAATGTTATGAACCACATTGTCTAAGCGCAGAAAAACATCTACGGAAACAATTTTATCATGAAAAGTATTGAGCTTTTGTACTTTTTCTTCGATTAATTCAGTCAGCTTCTGATCAGCGGTAAATCGCTGCGTGTTGATTTTAAGATCCATAATTTTTATTTTTAAAATGTTGAACAATAGCGTTCAAGCTAAAGTTAATGAACTGCTTTTTCATTTGCAAGCAATTAACCAATAAAATTTACTTAAACTTAGCTTCACTCCTTCCTATATTTACAAAATGATTGCTGGTATAGGAACAGACTTAGTAGAGATATCGCGCATAAAGGATAAGATTGAGCGCAATGAAGCGTTTAAAAATCATGTGTTTACCGATGGGGAAATAGCCTATTGTGATGATAAGAAAAATCCTGCCATGCACTATGCTGCTCGCTGGGCGGTCAAAGAAGCATTTCTTAAAGCTTATGGTGTAAAATTTATAGGGAACCAGCGATTGCCCGAAATTGAAACCATAAAAGACGAGCATGGCAATCCTGATATTCAACTAAGCGGAGAAACCTTGGAAGGCTTTAAGGAAAAAGGATTTGTATTTGCTCACGTAAGTATCTCGCATACCGATACACATGCCATGGCATATGTAATTATTGAGAAGTGAGATTGTAAGAATAGCGATAAGATTAAAGAACAATATTAGCGCTAAGAGTATTAAGAAAGAAAGATTGAAAAAATGGTTACCAAAGTAAGAGCAGATAAATATTTATGGTCCATTCGGGTTTTTAAAACGCGGACTATGGCATCCAATGCTTGTGCCAAAGGCAAAGTGAAGATTGGAGGCGAGAGCATTAAGGCATCGCGCAATATTGTTGTGGGTGATAAAATAGATATTGCAGCGGATGCACGCACTTGGAATATTCAAGTTACTGGATTGATTGATAAGCGTGTCAAGTTTGCTGAGGCCGTTGAAAATTATATAGATCATACACCGGAAGAATTAAAGACAAAAGATAAGTCGATGTCTGCAAGTTTTTATACCGGTAAGCGATTAAGTAAAGTAGGACGACCGACGAAAAGACAGCGGAGAGATTTAGATGATTTTTTAGGATAATACTTAAATGAGTTTCCTCCGCTGGCAGCTTGTGCCGCCAAAGCGGTAGAGGATAGAGAGGTGGAAAATAATAAGATGGATAATAAGAAGTTAGTAATTGTTGGTGGTGGTGCAGCCGGTTTTTTCTGTGCAATACAAGCAAAGGAAAATAATCCAAGCATGGAAGTTGTATTACTTGAAAAACAAAACAAGGTATTACAAAAAGTAAAAGTAAGTGGAGGAGGTCGCTGTAACGTTACTCATGCGGTGGAGGATATTCCTCATTTGTTAAAGCATTATCCAAGAGGCAAGAATTTTTTAAAAAAAGTTTTTTATCAATTTGGACCTGAGGAAACGATTGCTTGGTTTGCTCAAAACGGCGTAACACTCCATACTGAAAGTGACGGTCGTATGTTCCCAACAACCAATTCCTCGCAAACAATAATAGACTGCTTACTCAATAGGGCTGAGCGGCTTGGCGTACAAGTTAAATTATCTTCAGCTGTAACAGCTGTACAAAAAAATGACAGTGGTTTCATATTGACAGTCAATCATAATGAAGTCAAAGCAGATTATTTGTGCGTGGCTTGTGGAGGTTACCCTAAGTCGCTACAATTTGATTGGTTGCGAAAAATTGGCCATACAATAATTGAACCTGTTCCTTCGCTTTTCACCTTTAATATTAAAGGTAATAAGGATTTAAAGGCGCTGATGGGCGTTAGTTTAGAACAAGCGACTATTCGTATACAATCTACCAAAGTCAATGATATTGGTCCGCTCTTAATTACACATTGGGGTTTAAGTGGTCCTTGTGTCTTAAAGTTAAGTGCATGGCAGGCAAGAACTTTATATGATTTAAATTATGAGTTTTCAATTTTCGTTAATTGGATTAATCAAACAGAGCATGAATTACGAGAAGAATGGAATACTATACGTAATGATATGGGCTCGCAGTCTTTTAGTAAAAATCCATTTGGATTGCCTAAAAGGTTGTGGTTGTACTTAATTGAAGTAGTAGGCATACGCGAAGGGAAAAAATGGAGTGAGTTAGCTTCGCGCGAGCAAAATAAGCTCATTGCAATTTTAGTAGGTCAGCCCTTTGATGTACAAGGAAAAACGACCTTTAAAGAAGAATTTGTAACCTGCGGCGGCATTGATTTAAAAGAGGTAAATCCTAAAACAATGGAAAGTAGGGTAGTGCCTAGTCTGTATTTCGCAGGTGAGGTGTTAGATATTGATGGCGTTACAGGAGGCTTTAATTTTCAGAATGCTTGGAGTACAGCGGCTGTGGCAGCTGGGTTATGGGCTTAGGTAGCACACCTGCAAGCATTATCGGTTTAAATCAAAGACAAGATATGTCTCTTACATGCTCGCGAAAGCGTACTCGACTATGCAAAATAAAAAACATTGTAAGAAAATCACCTTGCCTGTTCTTCTCCTACGGAGGCGTTTCAGATCCCGAAGCTTCGGATAGTGTCCAAAAAAGTGTGTAAAATCCAAAAGATTAATTTTTGTAATTGCAACACAAAAACACTTAAAATATGGACTTTACACAACAGCAAATTACGACTATTTTTGATGAAATAGCACAAGGAGAAAATGGTTATCA
>CALIIL010000144.1 GCA_938017685.1 uncultured Chitinophagaceae bacterium | reverse complement strand
TCAGTTCTTCGATACATTTGACAAGGTTTTTAGCGAAAAAAAAGAATAACTTGCAATTATATGATACTAGTTTTCATCATTTTAGCCTCTAAATGTGCATAAATACTCAACTCCTGCTCTTTTTAAGGGACGACTAATTACAGTTTGGCTTAGCGCTAAGATTTACCGCATAGGGATATTATTATACGGAAAGAAAGTTGGCTGGAAAGAGGTAATAAAATGGTTGAGGAAAGCTTAAGCTTTCTTTAATTCTTCGACGATAATATTAATGAATATTTTTCTACAGAACCATAGCGAGAATAGTATCATACAAACAATAAATGCACTCATTGCATATTTTTTCCATGGTTTTTTTTCAAATGAGTAAGGCTCTCCTGGGTAATCTAAGATTTGGAATATTGGACTTTCAGAAAGTAGTTTGAAACGTGCATTTTGTAATGCATTTACTGTAGTGGAATAGATTGCTTGCACCTCAGTCTGTTTTCTTGAAAGTTTAGCACGCGGAAGATTAACGCTTGCTTTAACTCCAAATTGACTGTTGTCTATTTGTCCCGCAATAGCCCGCTCAATTAAAGATAACTCAGTGCTCAAAGAGTCTCTCATTTTTTGAATTTGTATTAAGTCAGTCCGTGGTTTTTCCGTTACAAAATCAATATAGAACTCTGAAAGTGCGATGAGGATATTTTCATTAATCTCTTTAGCAAGCTCTTTGTCGTATGATTTTACTATTAAGGAAGTATAGCCATTGTCAGATTTTTCCACTTCAACTCTGCCCAAAAGAAGGCTGCGTCCTACGATTAAGTTTTTTAACGAGTCAGTTTTCTTGTCTCCTAAAACAATTTTATCTTCGTAAAATGGTAGCTCACTATTATGATCAAATACGAGCCATTTATATAGTTTATCAAACTTTTTGTTCGTGGTAATTGAATTTACAACTTTAAAAGAAAGTCGCTTACTTATTATTAATTCATTAAGGTCATAAATTTCATTACTTCCTTCACCACCTCCGATACCGAATTGAGAGCGAATTTGATCTAATGGACTGGATGCGCCTCTAGAAGAGTTGGCAGATAAAGGAAAAATACGTGCGGTCGCACTATACTCTCCCGGTATACTTGAAAAGTATAGTCCCACACCTGCAGCAATAATTAAAGATAATATTATTGAAATAGGCAGGCGCTTTTTTACCTTGTCCCTTAATGCGTGTATAATTTCTAAAATTGTCAATGGCTTAATTATTTATTCAAGGCTACGAGTTAATAACAGAATTGTAAGTACGGATGTAGCTGTAGAGATACCGTATTGGAATACATCTTTAAAATCAATATTTGGACCATCAGGTCGCACGGGTACTTTAATTGTGCACCCGGGCTTTACTTTAGGGTAGAACTTAAAGAACAGAAAGTTTTTTGTACTTTTTAGGCGGCCATTCTGATATTTAACGGTTATTCTTTTTCTCCATGGTCTATTCCCAAATCCGCCTGCAGCATCAATATAATTCATTACGGAAGTCTGTTCTTTATTGAATTTAATATTTATTTGATTTTGCACATTGCCACGTATAGAAACAATATCATTTTTAGTTGGTATAATAATTCTATCGCCGTTTTCTAAAATTAAATCATGTTTGCCTCCACTTCTTTTCATTGCCTCGTTTAAATCAATTACCACAGGGCCAACATTTGTTCTATATAATTTGGCGCCGTCCGGAAAAGCACTTGCAGTAAGACCGCCTGTTCTTTTAATTAGTGTAGTTAAGCGTTCTCGTTTTCCAAGTAGTGTGTGCTCTCCAGGATAATCTACTTCACCAACAATATAGACACTCTCTTGCTGAATTAATTCTTTCTTTTTTCGAATATAAATTTTGTCGTACGGTTTGATCGTTATGTTTTCTGAAACCTCATCAATTTCTAAGTTTGGACTGATAGATACAATTTTTAAATTAGTTGGCGTACCATAAATACCATATTTAGTAATTGTATCAGTAACATTAGAAATTTCTATGCGACCACTTTCGGCTTCTAAAGCTAGACCTCCAGCCATTAGAAGAACATCTTTTAATTTTAAGTTCGGGTAATAAATTTGTTTGCCTGGATTTTTAACAAGCCCTATTACTTGAATTGAGTATCTAGTATTAAATATCCTTTCTGAAAGAACATTAATAATATCTCCACTTTCAATGACGATGTTTTCAGGGTTATTGTAGTTCTCAAGGTCTGTTAGTTCAACCTTAATCGCTTCATTTTTATCAGCTGTTCTACCTTTTCTATAAACATAGGCTCTTGATTTATATGCTGTATTCGTAACTCCGCCTGCCATTTTTATAACGTCAAATAAGCGCATTTCACTCTTTAACTGATATACCTCTGGATATTTAATTGAACCTTTAATAGTTACCGTGTTAGTCAATCCTTCATTAATTCCTTTAATGATTACAACATCTCCATCACGTAATACAAACATGACAGGATTGTCATTAGAAAAATAATCTTTACCATTAAAGTCAATATATTTTTCTTGTTCGTTTTCTATCGTCTTAACTCTTATTAGAGATTCGCGTGCATTAAAGGTTGGTCCTCCAGCTAGTTTAATTAAATCATCTAAGGTTTCATACTCAGTCATTTGATAGAACATAGGTCTTTTAAATAGACCTTGAGCCTTTACAACCTTGTCGTATAATCTTACAGAGATGTAATCATTGTCTTCTAAGTAGATCTCTTTACCAAAATTCCCATTTTGCATAAATCGATATACATCAAGGCGTTCAACAACTACACCATTTCGTATGACTTGGATGTCTCTCAAATTCCCATTTTTGGTTAAACCTCCTGACAAACTTATAGCGTTTAGCGGTGTGTTAAAAGCCGACATGGTAACGGTTCCAGGTCGTTTCACTTCACCTACAACATTCACTCTTATCGTACGCACACGTCCCATAACTATATCAATGTTCGAACCTTGTGCAACAATTTTTCTAAATCTAGAGCGTACTACATTTCGCGCCGCTTCAAAACTTAATCCTTGAAGATATATTTTCCCTACTCTGGAAGGAAAAATTGAACCATCACGAGAAATAGTATATGGGTTTTGAAATTCTGAGTTACCCCAAATGGAGACAACAATTTCATCGCCAACACCTAATCGATAGTCATCAGGAACCGTTGTTGGTCTTTTGTCCGAAGAGTTAAAGGCATTGTTATTTAAAAAACCTGAACCATATACATTAGAACCGCCTGGGTCTTCTTTATAAGGATCATCTTTTAAGTCAGCTTTATCTTTATCCTTGTCTTTATCCTCTTTTCCGAGATACTTTAGGTAATCAGGATCATTTTTATACAACTCTTCTAATTCCTTATTCGTGTTTTTATCTCTTAAGTCAAGATTATTATTTTGGTTATTGTTATCAGTTGGGTTTTGCGTGGTATTCTTTTTATCATCCTTCCCACCAGTGTTTGTATTATTCTGATTGTTATTTGAATTTGGGTCGTTCGAGTTATTTTGCTTATTAAATATGTTTTGGTTGTTGTTATTTCCAGTACCGA
Source organism: uncultured Chitinophagaceae bacterium (assembly GCA_938017685.1). Taxonomy (GTDB): domain Bacteria; phylum Bacteroidota; class Bacteroidia; order Chitinophagales; family Chitinophagaceae; genus JAGNRR01. The sequence continues at coordinate 15,486 of CALIIL010000144.1, read as the reverse complement.
ATGGGTTTTGGAAAGGTTGGTTGCCATAAGGGTTTTGATAGCTTGGAGGTGCCTGACCATTTAAATCACCACCGGACTGTGTTCCATTTGTATTACCATCTCCTCCAGTTTGAGCAAGAACAGCTCCGCTAAAGAAAACGAATGAAAGAAATAAGAAGATTTTTTTCATCATAAGAATTAGCCCGTAAAATTAAGTATTTCCTTGTGCTAACGCAAATAAACTTCCTAATGACTGCTTAAACTCTGTTAAAATGTTCGCTACAATTTCAGCGGCAGGCAAAATGTCGTTAATCTGACCGCTTACTTGCCCAATTTCAAGCTCTCCTTCTGTGAGATTGCCTTCAAACATACCCAGTTTAGCGCGAGCTCGACCGAGTATTTCTTTGAGCTCATCAGCTTCTGCACCGCGCATTTCAGCTTCTTTTACCTTCTGGTAGAATTCATTCTTAATTAATCGAACGGGTGCCAATGATTTAAGTACTAATTCAGTTTCGCCTTCTTGTCTATTAATTATTTCTTTTTTAAAGTTTAAATGTGATGAAGCTTCATTACTGCATACAAAGCGGCTGCCTATTTGAACCCCAGAAGCCCCAAGTATCATGGCACTGAGCATGCTTTTGCCAGAGTAAATGCCACCAGCTGCAATAACAGGAATACTCACTTTTTCGACTACTGCAGGAATTAAGCATAGTGTCGTAGTTTCCTCACGACCATTGTGACCGCCCGCCTCAAATCCTTCGGCTACAACTGCATCCACACCGGCTTCTTGGCTTTTAAACGCAAATTTTGAACTAGAAACAACATGCACCACAGTCACACCATTTTCCTTTAATAATCCTGTCCAAATTTTAGGATTTCCGGCTGATGTGAATACAATAGGCACTTTATGTTTCAAAATAGTCTCTATATGTTTGTCAATATCCGGATAAAGCAATGGTAGATTTACTGCAAATGGTTTATCAGTAGCTTCTTGACATTTGATAATATGCTCATCTAAAATGTGAGGATACATGCTGCCTGCTCCAATAATACCAAGACCACCAGCATTACTTACTGCACTTGCTAGCTCCCAGCCCGAAGCCCAAATCATACCAGCTTGTATTAAAGGGTGTTCAATGCCAAACAGCTTGGTGACTTCATTCTCTATATTGCCCTCTTTATTTAAAATGCCAAATTGCTTCATACCTAACTTAAGTCTAATTCTGTATTATCTCCAATGTTTAAACTTTGACTTTTACCATGAATCATAGCATCACTGCCAATAATTGACTCTTTAAGCACAACATTACTTATTTGCGAGTAGTTGCCTACTATTGAGTTTGAAATAACCGAGGCTTTTACCTCAGTATTGCCTGCAATGCTTACATGCGGTCCAATAATAGAATTTTGTATTGTGCAGCCTATACCAATGCTTACAGGATGGATAATTATACTGTTTTCAAAAAAAGGAATTTCTTCTGATGAGTACTCCATTTTTTCAAGTAGTGTCGCATTTGTTTCTAAAAGCATTTCTTTTTTACCACAGTCAAACCAGCTATTTACATGAAAAGCTTTCACCTTCGTGCCTGATTTTAACAGCGATTCTAAGGCGGTTGTAAGGGTGTATTCTGCATCCAATGGCATGCCATCTAGATCTTTTTGCATTAATTCAAATAGCTTTTGACTTTCATTTATTTTATAAATACCAACCATCGCTAAGTTAGACTTAGGTATCAAGGGTTTCTCAACAACATGTTTTATATAACCATCATCCTTTACTTCGGCCACTCCAAATTCTCTAGGGTCATCTACTTTCTTAACACCAATAATTGATTCGGAAGATGCAATTAAATCGGCTAGTGGATATTCACAAATAGTATCTCCATAAATTACAAAAATCTCCTCATCGGCGTGAACTAAATCTTTGGCTAAGAAAATGGCATGACCGGTCCCACCTCTTTCCTCTTGGTTAATAAAGTCAGCATTAATCTCCGGGTAAGTCTCGGTTATGTAGTTTTTAATTTTTTCACCGAGGTATCCAATGATAAAAATAAAATCATTGTGCCCTTCTTGAATAAAGGCATCTACAATAAAACTAATAATCGTTTTACCAGCCAGTGGGATGAGCGGTTTGGGTTGTGTGTATGTGTGCGGGCGCAGTCTTGTACCAGCGCCGGCAACAGGAATTATTATTTTCATGATAAAAAAGACTTCTTCAAAAATAGGACATTCGCGATTGAAATGCTTGTTACTAAATGTGAAACTATTAAGAACTCATTTAAATATTAAACCCTTAGCTTACTATACTCGGCGCTAACTACTATTTTTGTCTCGCAATGAAAAAGGATAAACAAATATTTGATTTAATACAAGAAGAGTACGCACGTCAAAAAAAAGGCTTAGAGCTTATTGCTTCCGAGAACTTTACAAGCCCGCAAATCATGCAAGCAATGGGTAATGTCATGACCAATAAATATGCTGAAGGTTATCCTGGTAAGCGATATTATGGAGGCTGCGAAGTAGTAGATAAAAGTGAGCAACTGGCTATTGATAGAGCGAAAGAAATATTTGATGTAGAATATGTTAATGTACAACCACATAGTGGTGCGCAAGCTAATGCTGCGGTTATGTTGGCAATATTAAAAGCAGGAGATACAATTCTAGGATTAGACTTAAGCATGGGCGGGCATCTTACGCATGGCTCACCGGTAAATTTCTCAGGGCAATTATACAATGCAGTGCATTATGGCGTACGTGAGGACAATCACTTCATTGATTATGATGACTTAGAAGCAAAAGCGCGTGAGCATAAACCTAAGCTTATTGTGTGTGGTGCAAGTGCGTACAGCAGAGATTGGGATTACGCTCGCATTCGTGCAGTAGCCGATGAAATCGGAGCATTTGTACTTTGCGATATGTCTCATCCTGCTGGTTTAATTGCAACAAAAATATTGGATTCGCCATTCGAGCATTGCCATTTCGTAACGAGTACAACGCATAAAACACTACGTGGTCCAAGAGGAGGTGTTATTTTAATGAAGTATGATGGTGAAAACACTTTGGGCCAAAAAGATAATAAGGGTAACTTAAAGCCTTGGAGCAACTTGCTTAATATGGCAGTGTTTCCAGGAACCCAAGGCGGGCCATTGCAACATGTAATTGCGGCCAAGGCTATTGCGTTTTACGAAATAATGCAACCTGAATTTAAAGATTATATCAAACAAGTATTGGCCAATGCCCAAGCCATGGCCAACGCTTTTGTAGCCCTTGATTACACTATTGTTTCTGGTGGTACAGACAATCATCTGGTCTTGGTAGATTTAAGGAATAAAAATGTAAGCGGAAGAAAGGCTGAAAACACTTTAGTAAAAGCCGATATTACAATAAACAAAAACATGGTGCCATTTGATGATAAGTCGCCTTTTGTAACTTCAGGTATACGCTTAGGTTCTGCCGCTTTAACAACTCGAGGTTTTAAGGAAAAAGATATGGAACAAGTTGTGCGTTGGATCGATGCGATTATCAGCGATATTGATAATGAATCATTGATAGAAAAAACGGCAAGAGAAATAAATACTTATATGGAAGATTTTCCATTATATGATAATTGGGAAATATAGTCGGAATGCAGTTAAAAGTAATACTAATATTAAACTATAATTATTACTAATAATTCACTACCTTAGTAAAAGTGATAAAAAAAAGTGCTTATGTAAATTGGTATAATAGTTGTAATTAAATATTTAAGAGCGTTTCTTTTTAAGAAGCTTCATTTTCTGGAAATCACGAAATTTCAAGGATGACATGAAGTGCTTAAGGAGGACGCGCCCTAAAAGGGCGCGTTCCTTTTTGCAAGTCAGTCATAGGGTTTTCGTGAACCTCCAGAAATGATGAGCAAGGTTCGCGCCCTTTTGTATTGTCCCTAAAGGGTTTCATGATTTATTTTAATCCCCAAAAGTAAACTTTGATACGGCAGAAGATTCCGAATAGCTGCTGAGTAAGTTAAACAATAGTAGGAAAAAACTAAAATTTAAATAATATGAAAAGTATAAAAATTTCACTTTCAGTAATACTTCTTTTTTGTACAGTTACCTTAACAATTGTTAGCTGTAGTAAAGATTCAGAGGTGCGGTACAGTTGTAATAATGAGAATAACGATAAGGCTATGACAATGTTAGCAATCAATCAATCGATTTCAAGAGCAGATTTGGTTGTTGAACCTGACTTGGATTATCAATTTGCAATTTTCAGAAGTCTAACATCTGATAATAAAGTAAGAATTTTTCAAGAGAAAATAGCTGAAGAAATAGCAACGAGTTTACTTCTAAATGACGGTGAAAAAGCCTTACTGCAAGATTTAATAGATTTATTAGAACCTTCATTTTATGAGGATGGTTCGGATGAGTTTGAAAGTGTCCAAGGAGTGGTTGATGTAATTAATACATTGATAAGCACCCATGGATGGGATGAGTATAAAATTTATGCGTTTACTAATACATGGTTGTTAGAAAGCGAATTAAAAGATATAACTGTTGCTAATCAGGGTGGAGATCTCACTCCTGACTGTATTTGTAGATACGATGTTAGTTGTCCTTCATTCTCGCAAGGATCTTTTTTTGGAGATTGTAAGGCCGCGCTTACCTGCAAAACATCTGGAGGCTGCGGTGTTTTTGGAACATCATCTTGTTTGGGAAGGTGCGTAGACGGTGGTATTAATTCTAGTTCGTAAACAGGACTTTGTTTTCTTGAGGAGTAAATATTTACTCCTCAATTTTTATTTTTTTAAATTGTTAAATTACACATTGAAAAAACACATTTTTTATATTCTATTGTCTATCCTAATTAACGTCATCTTTTTGTCTGTAGTTAGGTTGAAAACTGATTTATATACGGCTATATTCATAGCCTCACCGACATATTTTGCATTTACAATATTTATTTTTCATAGATTAAGAAACAATAGAGTTGGAAGTAAATTGCTAATAGTGACTATTGGAGTAATAATTGTTCATGTAATTCCAAGGTTATTTGATTTTGAAGCCCACATGATTTCCATTCCTGAATTTATTAGTGAATTAGTCGGTATTATATTTGGATTACTCTTTTTTTATTCGAATAAAATTGGGAGAGTATTTAGCTCTCTTTGTGTTTTGGCTTTGCTTTTCCTTACGTATTATTTGGAAGCAGATGTAGTGAACATTATGCTGCATAATGAATATGCAGAAGAAATATCAAAAAGAGATATTCGACTTGATGAGGTTGCGTATTTCGAAAGAAACTCTGCAATTTGTTACGATAGTATTTTCAATAACAATACAGTTTATATTGTTGATTTTTGGACAACTTCATGCATGCCTTGTATAAGGTTATTTCCATTGATTGATGAAACACATAAGGAGTATATTTCAAATAGAAATATTAAGGTAAAAACTATTTGTATGTTAGATGGCAAAGAGAGCATGAATAGTCCTTATAACTTGGTTCAGAAAAAAGGTTTTAGTTTTCCTATTAACACAGTTTATTACAATGATTCAGTTGCTAATTTGATTGGTATTAATTCTTTTCCAACAACCTTAGTAATTAAAAATAAAGAAGTGTATTTCAGAGGTAGTTTTGAAGCAGCAATTGACGTAGCTAATAAGCTTCTTAATCAATCGTAGCAATGCACTTTAACTCAATGGCAATAGGTGTTGGTAATGAGTTTATTTCTAAGGTAGTTCTACATGGATTAGCGTCGGCAAAGTACTCTTTATACACTCTGTTGTAGGTATGAAAGTCTCGTTTCATATGTACTAAAAATACAGTTACATCTACAAGGTTTTCCCACTTGCTGCCACTCTCTTCTAGTATAATTTTAATGTTGTCAAATACTGAACGGCACTGCGCCTCAAAATCAAATTGTTTAAAGTTTCCATTTTTATCTAGCTCAAGCCCTGGTATTTCATCAGTCCCTGCCTTACGCGGACCAACACCTGATAAGAATAATAAGTTGCCTACTTTGCGGCTATGCGGGTATGCACCAACAGGTGCTGGAGCTTTGTCGGTAGATGTAATATTGTTTTCCATAATAGATTACAATAATAAAAAAGTCCTGCCGATAAGCAGGACTTTTAAAATATAATTTAAGAATAGCTTATAGTTTAAGCAAGCGCAGGTTTTTTTTCAGCACGCCTTTTTCATTACTTATTTGTATTGAGTATAAGCCTGGAGCAAAGTCGCCAGCTTGTACTTCAACATTATTTTTTCCATAAGGAATGGCTTTATTCATTTCTGTTACTTTAGCTCCTAAAGCATTGTATATACTAAATGTATAATTGCCAGATTGCTCAGCGTCAAAGCTAATATTTACAGCATCAAATGCTGGATTAGGCGATATGCTAAGGTTCATTATTTCTTTAGATAAATCATAGGTGCTTGCAGGATTACAAGCTCCTGTTCCTGGCGCATCAATAGTAATCTTGTAATATCCTACAGATGCAGGCGTATCAATTGTTGGGCCGCCTGCCAATAATGGAACATTGCTTAGATAGGCTCTAATATTTATGGTAAGATTTTGATCGCCGGGAGGTAACATTGCATCTAAAATACCATTGATTTTTACACAAGCCAATGAGTCGCCAGGAATGACCAAACGATCAAAGTTTGTTTTTGGATTGCTACCTCCCGAAGCTGGGGTTAATGCAGGAACAGTTGATGTAGTTAATGCATTAGGCAAACCAACAATGGCCGCATCTACCACAAAAGAATCTACGGTTACCGTAAAAGGAATTGTACCAACCGTAAATACGGTATCGGCTGGAGCCTTGATATAAATAATTTGTTCGTAAGCCATGCCAGCACAGCCATTTACAAAGTTTGTAGCACTATCGGGTATAATGTAACCTTTGGCAGGAGAGGTTAGTGTGCCTGGTATACAGGCTGGTTGTGACCATGCCAATAAGCTAAAACTTACGGCTAAAATAAGGAGTAATGTTTTTTTCATAATATTAGAATTCTGTTCCAAAGTTAATGTATTTTGAATAATGACGATTATTGCTTGGTTAACGTTAGCAGGCATTCATTTTTTTTTGGCAAAAGGATAAAACGAACACATTTTATTATATTCACATTCTTAATGAAGCAGCTATTCCTATTTATTCTTTTAATCTTAGCATTTGGTGCGCTCCATGCGCAAACGATTATTAAAGGCACCGTGTTGGATAAGAAAACAAAAGAACCCATTATGGGTGCTACAGTCTTTGTGTCGCCAAGTAATGGCACGCGCACAAATGCTAAAGGGGAGTATAGCTTGACGCTAAAAGTTAAAGGAGAACGCACAATTACTTGTACTTATTTAAGCTATAAAAAGTTCGTGACTAATATTCAGAATAATGAAAAAGTTCAAACCTTGAATGTTGATATTTTATTAGAAGAAAAAAAGGCTGAGCTCAATATTATAACGATTAGCGGTAGCCGCTTTGAAAAAAGATTAGAAGAAGAAATTGTATCCATAGAAGTCATAAAGCCTGAAAGAATATTGAGCACAGGTATGAATGCCATGGATGATGCATTAAATCGTGTGCCCGGTGTAGATGTAATAGAAAATCAAATTAATATTAGAGGTGGTGCAGGTTGGAGTTACGGTGCGGGAAGTCGCGTACAAGTATTGGTCGATGATATGCCTATGCTTACCGCCGATGCAAATGATGCCAAATGGACTTTCCTACCCATTGAAAATTGCACGCAGGTTGAGGTCATTAAAGGAGCATCGTCTTGTTTGTATGGTTCATCGGCATTGAATGGTGCTGTTAATTTTAGAACAGATTATGCGGGCTTAAAACCCAAGACAAAAATTATGCTTTACAATGGTATGTACGGCAATCCTAGAAATAAATCGTGGGCTTGGTGGGGTAAAAAACAGCCAGGGTTTCAAGGTGGTTATTTAAGTCATTCGCAAAAGTTTGGGAACTTGGATGCTGTATTTGGAGGTGCTTGGTATAGCGAAGATTCTTACTTACAAGGCGATTTGGATCGAAGAGGAAGAGTGAATGCTAACCTGCGCTATCGATCTAAAAAAGTAGAAGGTTTAAGCTATGGCATCAATACAAATGCGCAAATAAATAAAAGCCAAACCTTCTTTTTCTGGGCAGTAGATTCCGTCAATGAAGATAAATATTATCAGCCATTTGGCGGCTTGGATGATAGCACAACAACGATTAATAAAAATCAGGGACAGCGCATTAATATTGATCCTTATATATCTTATATTAATAAAGATGGAACAAAACATACCCTACGTACCCGATGGTTTAGAAGTGTAAATGATATACCTGAAAAACAACAATCGGCCACAGCAGATTTATATTATGGTGAGTATCAATTTCAAAAGCCATTTACTCAAAAAAAAGGCTTGTTGAAAGATGCGACGGTAACAGCAGGATTAATTGGAATGTATCAAAATGTGATTGGGGAATTATACGGAAAACACTCTGGAAATAATTACGCCGCGTACACACAAATAGAGAAAAAAATTGATAAACTTTGGATCAGTTTGGGTGCTCGATATGAAGCCAATAGAGTAGATACTTTTGATTTAGAAGCTCTTCCTGTATTTCGAATTGGTGCGAATTATCAATTGGGCAAAGGCACATTTCTTAGAGGTTCTTATGGTCAAGGTTACCGTTATCCGAGTATTGCTGAGCGTTATATAAGAACATCTTTTGGTCCCTCGCAAGTATTTCCTAACCCTGCTTTAAATTCTGAAACAGGTTGGAGTGGCGAGCTTGGTTTAAAACAAGTATGGAAAAAAGGTAATTGGTTTGGATATATTGATATTGCTGGTTTTTGGATGGAATATCAGGATATGATGGAGTTTAATTTTGGCTTATGGTTACCGCCGGATAGTACAGTTGGCCAGGTAAATAATGCGCTAGATTACATAGGATTTAGAAGTAATAATGTAGGTCGTAGCCGTATCAATGGAATAGATTTTTCGACCTATGCGCAAGGGAAGATTGGTGCGCTTGATTTGAATGTATTATTTGGTTATACGTATATGAATCCACTTCAGATTAATCCTGATTCAACAATTATTGCTAATTTGAGCGGAGATACTTACACATTAAAATATCGATATAATCATTCGGTCAAAATGGATGCTCAAGCTCAGTATAGAAAATGGACATTTGGTTATGTGGCACTCTTTAATTCTTTTATGAAAAATATTGATGAAGTATTTGAAGCAAATGATGCCCAGAAAAATGAATTTGGTTCTTTGTTTGATTTAGGAACAGGTGGCTTGCCTACGAGTGTACGCAAGTTTAGAAATCAATATAATCGTGGTACCATTACCTTGGACTTGCGCACGTCCTTTGATATAACGAAGCAAGTCGGAATTTCATTTATCGTGCAGAATGTAACCAATGCTATTTATGCTCAGCGACCGGCATTAATTTCTGCGCCGCGTAACTTTACCGCGCAGTTGAAGGTTGAACTTTAGTAGCTACGAGTACGTAGTAATTAAAAATAAAGGCCTTATCCATTTCTACGGTTTGCGTTATTTCCCAACCTGCGCGCTCAACTAAGGCTTGATACTCTTCAAGATTATATTGGTGAGGATGTAAGATGTCGCCTGGGAGAAGTTGAAATATTTTCTTTAAAAAATTATGATTGTGTGCATCTATGGATATGATCAATTGAGAAGTTGCATGGGCGCAATCACTCAATTTATTCATGCCAACCTCTATATCATTGACATGATTAATCGCGTTAATACAGAATATGTGGTCAAATTTTTGTGCGGGAACATAATCCTCAATGCCAGCGTTAATAAAAATGGTATTGGGATATTGGCTTTTGTCAAAATGTGCTAAATCATGCTCGTAAGCATCCAATAACGGATCTACTGCCGTGCATTGATTAGATTGTAAGTTCATAAATATACCCGCCGGCCCACAGCCTAAATCAATAATGCTTTTTTCTTCTTTTTGTAAGTGCGCTAGTTGAAGATTAGTTAAGAATGTATCCCAATAGTTTTTTTTCCATTGGTGGTATTCTGCCACATTCTTTTTTTGTAGGTATCGCTTCCACCATTTACGCTCGGCCCATTGGGCTATTTTCCATCTTAAACCTGCTTTGGGTGTTGGCATGAATTGTGTTTAATTTTGCAATTGTAAAAGTATGAAGTTTTCAATAGGAGATAAGATAAAACTGCGTAAAACAGGAGAGGAGGGTGAAGTTGTAGATATTGTACAAGATCAATATATACGCGTGCGGGTTGATGGGCAAGTGATTCCGGTTGAAGAGCAAGATTTAGACTTCCCCTATCTTGATTGGTTTTTAAAGGCAAGAAAAGAGGAGAAAAAGGTTAAAAAACAATATGTTGATACCTTGAAGATTGAAAAAAAAGAGGAACGCAAGAGCAAATATGAGTTTGCGGAGGGCTTTTATCTGATCTTTCAGCCCATTTTTAGAGAAGTGGATATGGAGGAGATTATTCACCGGTTTAGGTTGTACGTGTATAACGAAACGGATATGGGTATGGATTTTATGGTCAATATTGCTACGCCCAAGGAGCATTTATTTTCTTATGAAGGGGCGTTATTGCCCGGCAGGGAGCAATTGTTATACTCTATTGAGTTTGATGCAGCTACTGACAATCCAAGCTTTGCGTTTGAATTTAGCCCACAGAATGGCATGCAAAAGCCCATGACTTTTGAAAAGAAAGTGAAGTTGGGGCGCAAGTTTCTGATTGAGAAAGTGCAGTATTTGCAACAAGAGAACTTGCCCTTGTTTGAGTGGCGTATTTTTGATAGACTCAAACCTAAAGAATAGAAAATTGACATTCTGAAGCAGATTGGTCAGAATAGGAGTAAAATGACTGTTTTGGGTACAAAAAGAACCCGAAAAAAGGCCAAACAAGAGATAGACTTACATATTGAAAAAATTTATAAGGGATGGGAAGATTTGTCTAATGCCGAAATTATTCAAATTCAGCTAGATAATTTTGACCATTATTTGGATCTAGCCCTTGCTGATACAGGCATTAACCCATTGAGGGTGGTGCATGGAATAGGCGATGGCGTATTAAAAAAAGAAATAAATTTGCGATGTGCACAAACCTTTGGAGTACTTCGATACGTCTATGAGGGGTATAACCCAGGAGTTACGTTAATTTATTTCAAAAACTAGGTCAATTATTATGCAAATAAAACTTATATTTAGATTACATTTTGACAGGATGAAAAAAATATTTTTAATCGTAGCCTTAAGTATAGGTACATTCTCTTTTAATCAAGCGAGTGCTACGCACGCGGCAGGAGGAGAGCTTACGTATAAATTAGTACCTAATACAACGAATCAGTACGAGTTTATCTTTAAGTTCTTTAGAGATTGTGATGGTGCAGCACCCGCACCATCGCAGGTAATTATGTGTTATAATAACTCTTGCGGTACACCCGCTGGTACACAAAGCATTGTATTGACTACTACAGATGCTCCACTACCTTATTCATTATCAACGGGTTGTGACTCGTTCTTAACCACTTGTGATCAGGGAGCTCCTCCTAATGCGCCTAAAGGTTATATCGTATGGACTTATACTGCCGTAGTTACATTGCCTACACAGTGTAATTTCTGGCGTTTTTGGTGTGTGGTAAATGCACGAAACAATGCGATTTCTACCTTGGTCACACCAGGTTCTCAAGCTCTATATGTGGAGGCCATTTTTGATAATTCAATTTCTCAAATGGATGATTCTCCAACATTTACTGTTGATCCAATACCTTACGCTTGTATTAATGATAACTGGACATTTGACCATGGTGTTATTGATGTAAATGGGGATTCGTTATTTTTTGAATGTATTGCGCCACGAGATGCTAATTCTACTTGTACTAATCCAGCTGTGAACGTAGTTCCTTATACAGCAGCTGTGCCAGCATACAATTTTTTAAACAATCCTTTCCAAACTAATAATACTTTTAATATTGATCCTCAAACAGGATTTTTAAGTGCCTTCCCTACACAGGTACAATATGGTGTATATGTTGTTAAGGTATCAGCATACAGGAATGGTCAATTGATTAGTACGGTTATGAGAGATTTACAATTGGCTGTCGTTTCTAATTGCCCGCCACCGATACCTCCAACATCTGTAGACTCTACTACCGTAGTTGGTTCTTATGTAGATTCTTTACAAGTAAGAACTTGTTTTGGAGACTCGGTAAGTTTTTGTAGTTGGATTGCTGATTCGAATGCAAGTGCAATTTTAACAGCACAACTATTGAGTAATAGTGCTACTGGCTCTTCAACATCTTTCCAATTCCAAGCGTCAGACTCAATCTTATTCTGTTTCAGTTGGTTGCCAACTATTGCGGATACAGGAATTTCAATTATTAACGTTCAATACATAGACTCTACTTGTGCGCCTCCAGGAATATTGAAAAAAGGTAGTAGACAGTTTACCGTAATTGTTGATCCACCAACACGAGCGTTTGGAGATACAACGATATGTTTGGGAGAAACCGCACAATTATCAACTGTAGTATCTGGACCAGGTGGTACACCTAACGTATGGGATGTGCTGCCAGGTGGAGCTCCAATAAGCTCATTGTCTTGTACCATTTGTGATAGTCCAACAGCCACCCCCAATCTGCCAACTTTTTATACCGTCACCGGTTGTACAACAGATACCGTATTTGTAGATGTGGTTACAGGTCCTACGCCAACCATTACACCGGACACTACAATATGTGTAAACTCGAGTATACAATTACAAGTGGTGGCTAATCCGCCAACTTTGCAATATACATATAATTGGAGTCCTGGCGCCTTGTTAGATGACTCAACCATTACAAATCCTACCTGGACAAATCCTACAACGACTACTACTTTTACAGTAGGTATTACTCCTGTAGGTTTTCAAGCATGCATTTCAATAGATTCTGTAACAGTGAATATTTTAGATGGCTTTAGTATAGACCCTTATGATACCATTATATGTGATGGTCAAAGCACTAATATTACAGGCGCAGGTTCTTCGCAGTATACTTACTCTTGGTCTCCAGGTGCAGATTTGTCCTCAACAAATACAATTCCTACAACGATTACGCCGGCTGTCCCTGGAGGAAGTTATACGATAACAGCTAGTTTCCCTGGTTGTCCAGATTCGGTTATTACTATTCCAGTAATTGTTGATCCTATTCCTGTAGTGTTCGCTGGTGTGGATAGAGAAATGTGCTTAAATGATACAGTTCAGTTGAGTTCTAGTGCTATGCCAAGCAATCCTAATTATACTATTGATTGGTCACCAGCAGCAGATCTTAATGGTCCTAGTGTTCCTGATCCAGTATTTAGTGGAACTAATTCTACATTACTAACTGTAACTTATACAACAGAGAATGGTTGTGAAGGTGAGGATGATGTAAACGTAATTGTAAATAGTGTTGATTTCTTATTAATTGATGGAGATCGCTCGCTTTGTCCTGGAGATACAACTTCTCTAAGTGTATTAGGCGGTAATAACTATTATTGGTACCCAGATTACTATATTTCTGATGTAGGAAACGTATCTAATGTAACTGTATATCCTGATGTATCAACTCGTTACTATGTAGTAGGTGTTGATCAAAATGATTGTATTGATACTGCTCAAGCATTTGTACAAATAGAACAAGGATCTATTGTAGATGCAGGGGAAGAGGTAACTATATATCCTGGCGAATCGGTTAATCTAATTGCTGAAGGAAATTGTAGCTTCTTTAATTGGTTCCCACCAAGTGGCTTAAGTAGCACTGCGGTTATGAACCCAGTAGCATCTCCAACTGTAACAACTAAGTACGTTGTAACAGCTCAGACTGAAAATGGATGTCCAACATCAGACTCTGTTATTGTAAAAGTTAGTACAGAATCATTACTGGACTTACCTAATGCATTTAGCCCAGGTAGCGGAACTAGTGTAAATGATTTATTACAATTGAAAAAAAGAGGTATTGTAACCTTGAACTCTTGGAAAATGTTTAACCGTTGGGGTGAGTTAGTATTCTCAACAGAAGATATTGATGCTGGTTGGGATGGTCGTTACAATGGCAAGCCGCAGCCGCTTGGAGTATATGTATACTTCTTAGAGGCCACGACATCTGCAGGGAAGAAATTCTATAAGCAAGGGAATGTAACCTTGATCAGATAGGAATAGAGATGATTAATATTAAAAGCCGGCTTTTTAGTCGGCTTTTTTGTTTGAAACTAGGCTTTACTAAATTAAATTTGTAATTCTAAACGTTATCCAATGGGAGCAAAGATTAAACCAACTGCAAAACAAAAAAGTCAATTAATCATTCATGCGATTATATTCTTAGTAGTAAATGTATTATTATGGTTGTTTTTTGATAAGCCGCCATTATTAATCGAGTCGGCTAAAGGAATTGCATATCCTTGGCCAAGTTGGATTACTGCTGCTTGGGGCTTAGCTTTAATTGGTCATTGGGCTGCATTATTTGCTAATTACGAAGATGCTGGGACAGACGAATATTTGCGCCAAGCAAAAGGGTAGAAATAGAAAAAAACAATTATCTTTAATGGATGAATCAGGCAAAGCTTATATTATTTAGCTCAATTACATTCTTAGCGTTTATTACTATTGTATTTACATCATGTAATAATAATGGTGATGTTGTATATGGTCCAACAACTTTTTACAAACCTTGTGAAAAGGTATTTTGTATTAATGGAGGCACCTGTCAAGATGGACTATGTCAGTGCCCTGTTGGCTTTGAAGGCAGTACTTGTGAGACAAGAACAAGCACACGATTTGTAGGAGACTACAAGTCTTATGACCAATGTTACACAGGTCAGCCAGATTATTATACGGCTACAATTACTGATAATGCTACAGAAGCTTCTCAAGTGACCTTAAGTAATTTGGGTTCTTTTTGTACAAACTCTTTTCCTTTAAATGCATATTTGGATGTTACAGGATCTGGCTTTACTATTCCAATGCAAGTCTCTTGTGATGGATTGTATATCTCAGGCAATGGAAATATTAATAATGAAATATTAAATGTGTTTCTTACAGCCAGAGATTCTGTAAATCATACTTCTACAAATTGTAGTGTGGTTATGAATAAGCTTTAATTCTCCAATTCAAGTTCCTCCAGTTTTTTATTGCGTTGTTTTAAATGTCTAAAAAAGTGGTAGCCAAAAGTTAGTGCATGCTTTGGTCTTATATAATGCTGGAAATTGCTGATGTTATTATATGAAGTATGTTGGAACTGCCAAGGTGTAACAACAGCATAAGACATGGCAAATCGTCCAAAATGATATCTAATACCAGCCGTAGGCATAATTGCTCCAAAATATGCATTGCCTTGCTGCGGTCCTGCAGGGAAGTTGGTAGTGTACAAAAAAGTGTGTAATCGATTTGATTAATTTTACTTTCAAAGCAAACAAACTTGTTGTGGGAAGTCTGTCTGTCTTTGGAAGTTTTTTGTTTTTGCATCGTAAATATAATTTGAGTTTGTTTAATGAAAT
>CALIIL010000143.1 GCA_938017685.1 uncultured Chitinophagaceae bacterium | reverse complement strand
GATAACCATTTTCTCCTTGTGCTATTTCATCAAAAATAGTCGTAATTTGCTGTTGTGTAAAGTCCATATTTTAAGTGTTTTTGTGTTGCAATTACAAAAATTAATCTTTTGGATTTTACACACTTTTTTGGACACTATCCCTGCTGCCGTTGTACAAGCTAATCCTACCCCACAAATATTATCGGGTGAAAGAGAAAAGCCGATGATTAATACCAGGTCATATTCTAAAGGAAGCTACCGAGGTAATATCTTAGCGAGACTATTTGCCGAAGCCAGAGAGAAAGACGGTGTATTAGACAGCCTTATTATGCAGATCGATAATATTGGTAATAAATGGGGCGACACAACTACTGTAACAAATTTATTTATCAATAATAATGAACAGTATTATAATAATGCCTCAGCACTCATTGCATCATTGAGTGATAGTTCTTCAGCTAAAAATAGCCGCGCACTATTTAAAGACTTAGAAGAAAAGTATAAAACCAAGGTGAAAACGCACAAGGAGTTATTGGCTACCATTGAAGTGCTAAAGAATAAGATACGCGACCAGAAAATAATGACACAGCTATACGTAACGGCATCTATGATAGAAAATTATCAAAATAATGAGTTGCCCGATACAAAGCCTTTGCAACATATTATAGATCATTACAATGCCTTAATAGAACAAAGCCAAGCATACCAAAAATAATATTTATTATTGCCATAATTGGATTTTAAGGAACTATACAACGAGCATAAAAACCAAGTCTATAACTTGGCGCTTCAGTATGTTCAAAATGCAGAAGATGCTCAAGAAATAACACAAGATGTATTTATAAAAGTGCACCAAAAACTTGCTGACTTTAGGCATGATGCCAAGCTATCTACTTGGATGTATCGCATAACTATCAACGCCTCATTAGACTTTCTGAAGGCTAAGAAAAGTCAAAAACGTTTTGCTTTCATCACCTCAATATTTCAAAAAGAAAGTACAGCCTTAAAGCATGACCATTCGGACTTTAACCATCCCGGTGTAGATATGGAGCAGAAAGAAGAAATAAGAAAAATATTTGAACTCATTAATCAATTACCTGAAAATCAGCGTACAGCTATCATATTATCAAAACTAGAACATAGAACAGTGCAAGAGATTGCAGATATTATGGAAACAAGCTACAAAAGTGTTGAAAGCCTTATTTTTAGGGGAAAAGATAAAATAAAAAAGCAATTAGCGAAGGATAATTAATAATTAATCGTCAAAATACATACAGTAATGCAAGAACCATTAGACAAATTAAAAAGAGTACAACGCACTGAAGCACCACCTTTCCTTTTTACACGGATAGAGGCTCAGTTAGAATATGTAAAAGAAACAAAGCTTACTCCAAAGTTCGCATTTGCCGTATGTTCAGTGCTGTTATTAGTATTAAGTGTAAATTTTTACATTATAAACAATACGACAAAAGAGCAGCACAGCCAGAATATAAGCTATTCAGAAACATCTCTTTCACCTGAATATAATTCATTGTACTAATGAGTAAATTAAGATTATTAACCATCTTCTCCATTGGCTTGCTCATTGCAAATGTTGTTTTAGTAGGCTTCATGCTTTCTAAAAAAAATAGCAACCAAGGTCAGAAAAGAAAGCACAACCCAATAGAATTATTAACTAGAGAATTACAGCTCAATAATGCACAAAAAGAAAAAGTAAGCGGCTTAGTGCACGAGCACAAGTCATATATGGATAGTATAAGAACCCAAGTTGAACCGTTAAAAAAAGAGCTTAGAAACGATATATTCTCAGCAGACCAAAGCCCAGAAAAGGATTCATTCTTTAATGCACTAGGGCTTATTCAAGCCGATGTTGAACGTAAGTTTCATCAACACTTCATTGATATTAGAAATATATGCGAAGGAAAGCAAATAGAACAATTTGAAAAACTTCTGGAGAAAATGCCTGATAGACATGGACCTAACCGAAATAGAAAAAGATAGCGATGCGCGTTTTTCTTACCTTACTTCTTACTTTTTCTGGTCTTTTTACTCATGCTCAGACGCAGGAGAAAACAGTATCCTTTAAAGCAGTTTATGGCAATCAAGCACTTAAAGATCAATCGACCATCATTACGCAAAAAGGCGATAAAATTATTCTAAACAAATTGAAATTTTACATTTCTAACATAGCGGTAAATTATACACTCAACAACTTTACAACATCAGCAACTTGCAGCGACAAGATTTTTCTTTTTGACTTGTCTAAAAATGCTAATAATTGTCCAATAACTATACCTGAGGAATTTAGTTATGAAAATATAACATTTGACTTAGGCATAGACAGCCAAACAAATGTCTCGGGCGCTTATGGTGGCGACTTAGACCCAACAAATGGCATGTATTGGACATGGCAAAGCGGCTATATCAATTTTAAATTAGAAGGATACGCCAATAAATCTCCTACCCGAAAAAAAGAAATTACTTTTCACCTCGGCGGTTACCTTCCCAATGAATTGGCCTTACAAAGTGTAAACCTCCCTATAAGATCTACAGAAAGAATAGACATCACTTTAGACCTAAAACCATTATTAGACCAACTTAAGTTTACGAAAGAATACAAACTCATGTCGCCAGGACAACGTGCGATTGAGCTATCTCAAATCATTGCACATTCATTTTCAACGCAATGAGAAAAAACCTAATCATATTCATATTATTTATTAGCAGCGGCTTTGCTTTTGTGGCCCAGCCAGTAATGGATTATCCTAACTCGTGGCCTACTCCTTCTTATAATTTTGACAACAACCCTTTAAGCTCATCAAAAGTTGAATTGGGTCGCATGTTATTTTACGACCCCATTTTATCACGTGACAGTAGCGTTTCTTGCGCCAGTTGCCATTCGTCTTTTAACGCATTTACACATGTAGACCACGACTTAAGCCATGGTATAGATGACCGTGTAGGCAACAGGAACTCTCCGGCATTAATGAACTTAGCTTGGCACGATAATTTTATGTGGGACGGTGCTATTAATCATTTAGACATGCAAGCATTAGCTCCAATGCACGATTTTAATGAAATGGATAGTAAGATTGAAGATGTAGTTGCACGATTAAAAAATAAATCCGTCTATCCCAATTATTATAGAAGAGCCTTTGGCTCAAAAGAAATAACTGGAGAAAAAACATTAAAAGCCATTGCTCAGTTTTTATTAACCATCGTAAGTTCTAATTCTAAATATGATAAGGTGCAAGGCGGACAAGACACATTTTCTCAACAAGAGCAGAAGGGATTTGTGATTTATAAGGACAATTGCTCAAGTTGTCATACCGAACCACTTTTTCGGAAAAATGGTTTCGCTAATAATGGATTAAGATTAGAAACTTCGCTCAATGACTTTGGTCGAATGACCGTTACTAAAAAGAAAGCAGACAGCTTGAAATTTAAAATTCCAACATTGCGAAATATAGAATACACCTATCCTTATATGCACGACGGGCGCTTTAATACATTGCGCGAAGTACTAAATCATTACACCGACGGCATTGTACACTCCGCTAGTTTAGCTAATGAGTTACGCGACCCTATAATATTATCCTCTAATGATAAAGTGGACCTAACTGCTTTTTTACTTACTTTAAGTGATAAACAGTTCTTATTTGATCAACGATATCAGTTTCCTAAAGCATTAATGACCATTCCGAAGGATTAATAAGAAATAATCGTCTTAAACAATAGAAATTATTATGAAAAAAACACTTTTACTTTTAAGCTTAATCTTAAGCAGTATTTACAGCCAGGCGCAGGGCCCAGCCGTTACTTCATGGCTCCAAAATATAACGGGCATACAAGGACGACATTACGTACAAGGTAATGCTACCCCAATAACAGATAATATTGATGCCAATGTACAAACGGTACAATATTCTAATGACTGGGTATATGTAAGCACCCACGGCATCCCTGCTTATATAACGGGTCCATTTTTAGATGGCAATCCGTCCTTAGCTTCAGATCAAAACGCCATTTATAAAATTAGCCGCAACCCAGTGGAAAATACTGGCGTAAAAACGTCTACAAGAGGCGGCAATATTGGCATCTTTATTAATGGTGTATCCTTATTTGATTGGCGGGATGGTGTTGCTTGGAACCCTAATACAAATGCTCTTTGCGGTGGTCCTGGAAACCCACCTTGCCCAGGTGGCCCCACGGCTACACTAGATTGGAATAGAGATGCTATTCCTGCAGAAATGGATGGTTTTGATTGTTCTAAAGCACACCCAGCGATGGGCAATTACCATCATCATCAAAACCCAAGTGCCTTTAATTTAGACTTATTAGTAGTATCAAATATTTGTGATATGTATCCTGCCGATGGCTTGTATGTTTTGGACAGCACAACTCACTCCCCATTAATTGGTTATGCGTACGATGGTTTCCCTATTTATGGAGCCTATGGTTATAAAAATACAGATGGCACAGGAGGTATTGTTCGTATGAAATCTAGCTATTCTTTGTCCACAGCTACTACTCGTGCCAATGGTCCTGCGGTTAATACAACTTACCCTGCTGGCTACTGGAAGGAAGATTACGTATATAACGCAAACACTGACCCTGATTATTTAGACGAGCATAATGGTCGTATTTGTAAGACGCCAGAATACCCAGATGGCATTTACTGTTATTTTGCTACGGTTGACGAAAACTGGAACTCTGCTTATCCTTATGTAGTTGGATTAACATACTACGGCACGGTTACTGGAGAAAAAGTAACATCGATTAGCGAACCAACAACTACTTACACGCAATGGCCAACTGCGATTGATGACAACTTTAAAGCATCGGCTATTAAAGCCTACCCTAATCCTGCCAATGATTATATCGCCATTCAGTTAGGTAATATTGCTAAAGAAAATTATACCATTACTTTATTTGATATTACCGGTAAGAAATTACAAGAAAGCGCAATCAATCAAGGAAGTACTTTAGGTTATTTTGATGTGCGTTCATCATACAGCGGAGTTTATACATTGACTATTTCAAATGGAAAATCTTCCATTACTAAAAAAATAGTATTGAATAAATAAGATTTATTTTTTTCTAGGTTAAGGTTTTTTTCACAAATGTGGAAGGCCCTTTTTCTTTTACAGGAAGTCTATCAAATCGTTTACTCTTATTAACTTTTACGCAAATACTTAAGCGTGCGAGATACTCATTAGGACAACAACTAAAAATTACATTTAACGCATATCTATTTCTTTTCCCCACAAAGTAGATAACCTATTTCCAAGACCTGAGTTAAATCATTTTTCCAAAGCTACATTCGAATAGATATTTGTAGCAATTAAATGAAAACCAAGGCCGAAATAAAAGCATTGTTTAGCTTATTAGATGACCCTGACGAACTCGTATTCTCGAGCGTATCAGAACGTATCTTAAGTTTTGGAAAAAGTATCATACCAAGTTTGGAAGAATATTGGGAAAATGCCCATGATGAGACTATTCAGAATAAAATTGAAGATCTCATTCAGAAGGTTCATTTAAATGAAGTAAAAGACAAGCTATCCCTATGGGAAGAAAAAGAAAACGCCTCTTTAATTGATAGCATTATTTTATTGAGCAAGTATATGTATCCTAACTTGGATGAAAGTGAAATACACAAAACAATCAAAAGTATACATAGCTCTTGCTGGTTGGAGTTAAATGAATATCTCACGCCTTTGGAAGAAATACATATTATAAACAGCATCTTTTATAATATGTACAAACTAAGCGCAGAGCGTAACGCCATAAAAAACCCAACGGCCTACTATATCAACGAAGTATTGCAACGCAGATCGGGTAATCAATATTCTTTAGCCATGCTATACCAGCTCATCGCCAAAATGCTAGACATTCCCATTTTTGCCATGAAGGTTTCAAATTTTATTGTCTTGGGCTACTTCGATACAATTTTTGATTTCAGCAATTTAGAAAAGCTCCCGGAGCATAAAACACAATTTTTTATTGAGCCTACGGAAGGCACTATTTTGTCACAGCAAGATGTAGCTTCTTTTATTAAGAAATATGATATTGATATAACGGAAGAAAGCTTTAAACCTATTAAGAACCGCGATTTCTTGTACTATTATTTGCAATCGTTGCGCAATGCCTACGAAACCGAGCAAAACGAAGATAAAGCCCAAGATATACAACGCTTGATGGATCATATATTTCCGGATTGGGTATAATAGAAATTATCCTCCTAATTCTAATTGATTTTTCACAAGATTATAATACTTGCCTTTCTGCGCAACTAGACTTTCATGTGTTCCCAATTCTACCATTTCTCCTTTTTCAAGCACTACAATTTGATCTGCATGTTTTACAGTACTTAATCTATGCGCTACTACCACAACTGTTTTATCCTTAAATAGTCGGCCCTTAAAAACGCCTTATTTTTAGTGCTATAATTTTTAAATTAGTAAAATATATTCCTAAGGTGTACCTGTTAAAGCAGAAAACGATTTTTAAATAAAGCCCGAAAGTATTCTTTAGGAGTTTACTCATT
>CALIIL010000142.1 GCA_938017685.1 uncultured Chitinophagaceae bacterium | reverse complement strand
AGCCTAGCTCTTTAATATCTGTTATTACAAAATAAGCTAGAATGCCAGATGGAAGAAAGTGTGATATAAAATGTTCTGCCAAATCTTAAAATTTAACCCCAAAGATAATTTACTCCCCACAGTTATCACGTGATCCATTTTTTCTTATATCAAGCACTCTTAACTGTAATGATTCTTTATCTCTCCATACATTACGTTCTAAGTGATATACCACATCAAATGTTTGGCTCTCTTTTACAATATCTATTTTTTCAGCCATTTGGAAGCCTATACCATTTAACGTTTCTGACTGATCCCACTGGCGTAATACGAAGCGAATATGCTTATCATTTACAACCTTACAAAAGTGTCTATGGTCCGTTACATTGCGCGTTACAAATACTGGCGATAGATTGCCCGGACCATGTGGTGAAAATTGTTCAATGATTTCTAAAAAATTGAAATTGACTTGTTCAAAGTTAAGCTCAGCATCGATTTTTAATTCTGGTATAAATTGCTCGGCCGTTACTTCCGTCGCAACTATGGCATCAAACCGACTTTTAAACTCTTCCAAGTTTTCTTTCTTCATGGTTAAGCCAGCTGCATAAAAGTGACCACCAAAATTTTCTAGTAAATCAGAACAAGCATTTAAACCTTCGAACAAATTAAAACCGTGAATGGATCGGGCAGAACCTGTGATCATTCCATTGGATTCCGTTAGAACGATTGTTGGCCTATATTTCTTTTCAATTAGTCTTGATGCGACAATGCCTACAATACCTTTATGCCAGTTTTCGTTATAAACTACTGTAGAGTGCTCATTGGCCTGCTCCATTAGTTCAATGGCTTCTTGGGTAATAGATTTATCCAAGAGTACACGATCCTTATTTTGTTCATCAAGAGCCTTGGCCATTGCCTTAGCTGTTTCTGTATCTTTTTCATTAAAGAGTTCAACAGCTTTCTTAGCATCATCCATACGTCCAGCAGCATTTACCCTAGGCCCTATGATAAAGACTAAGTCACGGATGCTCATATTGCGCTCTACGCTACTTACTTCTTTCAAAGCTTGGAGTGGTAAGCAAGGGTTTTCATTTGCTTTCAATAACCCCAAATGAGCCAGTACTCTGTTTTCTCCTGTAATTGGAACAATGTCAGCAGCAATGGCTGTTGCTAATAGATCAAGAAACTCATCGCGCCATTCATCTGGTTTCTCTTCCTGCTGTGCATAGGCCGATATTAATTTATAACCCACACCGCAACCACACAATTCTTTATATGGATAGGTGCAATCTTTTCGTTTAGGATTTAATATGGCATAAGCATCAGGCAGTTCATCGCCTGGAAAGTGATGATCGCATATGATAGTATCAATATTGCTTTCTTTGGCTTTGGATACTAACTCTACTGATTTAATACCGCAATCTAAGGTTACAATTAATCCAATCTTATGTTCTATTGCGTGCGCTATTCCTTGCTCAGAAATGCCGTAACCTTCTTTAAATCGATTAGGTATATAATAAGAAATCTTATCGTAAAAGTGTTTGAAAAAATTAAATACTAAAGCAACAGAGGTTGTACCATCTACATCGTAATCTCCGTAGAGCATAATGTTTTCCTCTTTATCAATGGCTTCTTTAATTCTGGTTATAGCAATATCCATATCTTTCATAAGGAAAGGGTCATGTAATTGCTCAGCATTCATTCTGAAAAAAGCTTTTGCTTTATCATAGGTATCTATACCACGAGAGACGAGTAATTGGCAAAATGTTCTATTGATTCCTAGAGCGTCATGCAAGTCTTCTACCTTGGTATCATCTGTTTCAATGATTTTCCATCTTTTCTCCATAACTTTCTTCAATTTGGTCAAATATAATTATTCCCAACGGAAAACCTTGACGGCTAGCGCATAAACTAATATGCCCCATATGCTAAGAATAAGTATAGGTTGCCATACTTCTAAAAGGCTCTTACCTTGGAAGGCAACATCACGCAGTGCATTGTTCAATTGAGTTAGAGGAAGTGCATTGCATATAGGTTGTAGCCAATCAGGAAAGTTGCTCGTACTTAGAAATACTCCTGATAGTAAAAGCTGAGGCATGGTAATCATATTAGCCAATGGAGGAATTAGTGCTTCACTTTTAGCAATAGAACTAATTACAAAGCCCATCCCTAAGAAAATGATTAATCCAAATATGGTCAAGAACATCATGTTTAAAAAAGTGGTAAAACCATTGACTAATGTAAAGTCAAAAGCAAAATAGCCAACCAAAATAATAATAGCAGAAGCAATAATTTGTAATATTAATCGTGAAGAACCTTCGGCAATGATAATGTAAATGCGCTTTACAGGTGTTGCAAAAAAACGTTTAAGAACTAAGGTTTGACGCAGGTTAAAAAAGATAAAAGCGGTGCCGAATATACCTGCCGATAGCATCGAAAAACCCAGCATGCCCGGTAAGAAAAAATCTAAGTAACGATAAGGCCGTCCTTCAACGGGCGGTGGTTCTTGAATGCTTGCAATTGTTTGATTTTTTGGATAGATGTTTTTATTGAGTTCGTTGATTACACTAATTAATACTTGCTTGCCTATTTCTTTATCATTACCGCTGGCTATGGATGTTTTATAATTAATAACGAGTTGTTCTGTTGCTTCATATCCAGCTTGAGTTGATCTTGAATTGTTAGTTTCATTTGTATTAACGGGCTTAATCTTTTTTTGAATATTAATAATCGCTGCAATATTCCCTTTCTTAAATTTTTCATTTAAAATGGCTGTATCGCTATAGTCCACGATTTTTACAATGGGTACATTCTTTAAGGCTTGATAGATCGCGTTGCTTGTATCGCTTTTTTGATCAAAAGCAAAACTCACTTTTACTCCACTATCGCTCATGACGCCAAAGGCCACAATAAATAATAATGGAAAGGCAATGCTAAAAAATACCGATGATGGGCTTTTGAGTAATGCTTTAAAACTCCCTTTAGTTAAAGCTTTAAGAGCAGCTAGCTGACTATAATTTTCGTTCAATTTCTTTCTTTTAAAATCCTAGGTTAAATCCGCCGCGAAGAAAAGGATATTTTCCATACGGAGAGTTTTCATCTTGATAAAAGTCGTACAATGCAGTAAATACCAAAATAGATTGTTGGCCAACAGGAACGGCAAATCCTACACCACCAAGCAAGTTAGGCACATTAATACGTTCTGCTTCTTCAATAACTTTTGCATCGCTATAATCATAATAGATACTCGCTACTTTAGTATTTATTATACCTGGTTCGGCATGCAGGAATAGGCCTGAAAGTATAAAATAACGGGCAAATAGAGATACATCATAATTAGCACCCTGATACTTATACTTAGTACTATCTAGACCATTAGGTACATATAAGTTTTGTTGTTGAAATAAAATACTGCTGCTTATACCTAAATGAAAACGGCGAGTAATACGTGCACCAAATATTGGATTAACTGTTGCCACAAAACCCTCTTTATTTGGGAAAAAACCCATATTGCCTCCGAAATAAACGGGTGAACTATAATAACCTCCATTACCCGTGCTAAACTGAAAGTCAGGCATTTGTAAACCAAGACCTTTGTTCTTTTCAGCTAAAAGGAAAGTAGGTATGAGTAGGAAAATGAGTATTGCAATTTTTTTCATGCAATGTAAATATACTGAATTATCTACCGCCAAAAAGTCCTAATGCAATACCGCCGCCAAATACTGGTTGTCGGTAATAAGGAGAGTTAGGGTTTTGAACTAAATCATACATG
>CALIIL010000141.1 GCA_938017685.1 uncultured Chitinophagaceae bacterium | reverse complement strand
ACGCTTCGTCCTTGTTCGTTTTCTTTTAGAGCCTTGATGATCTGGCTCTCGTTAAATTTACTTCTTTTCATGTTTTACAGTTTAAAATTAAAGATTTTCTGATTTTTAAACTGTCCAATTTTTAGGGAAGGCTACAATTACATCCGCAAGTTCATTGCTTAAATTATCAGGATGAAAGTATCTTAAGCGATATCCCTCTGCGACTTCACCAACTTCTTCTATTAAATGAATAAAGTTACTTTGTTGACTAAAACCCTGAGGATTTCTAGGGTAAATTTTTGCAAACATTTCTTGCCATTCTTTTAGAGTTTTGGGTCTAGAAATACTATTGTCTTCTGCCTTTTGTTGTAGAATAGATTGATTTTCATTCAAACTTTTTTTAGCAGACAAACAACTACATTGATTTTGTAATCAATATGGACAGCAACCAGGATATTTGCTCCAAAGTATTTCTCCTAATTTTTTACTATTTGGGATTTCTTTTACTACTAAACTACTAAACCAAGCAAATAGCGTAGGTAATGTCTGCCTATTTCAGGTTCCTTGTTTTTATTTAAATATTGACTACACTTTGCTATTGACTCAACGAGTCTAGCGAGGATTTGATAAAAGTTTCTTTCGTTATTTTTAATTGTCTCATAAATAGAATTAATTTTATTTAGGTAATCATCGATGTCCCATATTCCATATTTATTGTTTTATATTCAAATAGCTTGGATAATTAAATTGATTCATTGCTTCCCAATCGTATATATCTCTCAAAAGGTAATTTGATTCAATATATTTCTCTATTGAAACTCCCATGACTTCAAGAAAATCTACTTTTGCGATTTCTATACAGGGGATTAGCTCAATTTTGGAAAGGATTGAGGAGCTTGTGCGTTTATGTCCATCAAAAATAAAATAGTTGCCTAAATGCTTTAAAAAAAATACTGGAAAGTCTTCGGAGAACCCTTTTGACTTGATGGATTCGACAATATCTTTTGTGTATTCTATTGAGTGCTCTCTAATACCTTGCATTGGTATCAATGTTTTCGGACAAAGCCAAATTGAATTAAATTTTTCATTTTTTTTTAATTTATTTATAGCAGCTATACAAGTTTTAAAAATAGTTTTTGGTGAAGCATATGTAGTGTCAATAATCAAATCATAATTGTTGAAATTATTGATATCTACTTTATATTGTTTCCAAAACCTTTTTCGTTCACTTTGTTTTCTTTCAATCAATTCAGTTTTAGCTGTGTTGAGGTCTTTGTATGCTTCACTTACTCTGTCTTCATCATTGAAAACTCTTTTCGTTGCTATATCAGCATCAACTAATAAATGAATTTTAAAAGAATCCGGGACAAAATTCCATGCTAATCGAGAATCGAAAATATATGAGTTATTAGTTCTTCCATAGTCAGAAATTATATTATCTAGCTTATTGTCAGTTGCTGGATTACTCTCGATATATTTATTGAATTCAAGTGTTGTCATTCCTTTTTCACTTGCAAGTTTTCTTTGGACTTTACCAATTGAAATGATTTCTAGGCCAAAAGCTTCCGAAAGATTTTTACTTAAAACTGTTTTGCCACTTCCTAATTCTCCTGATATTGATATCTTCATTAATTATATTTTATTACTAGTTCTTATATTTCTTATTAATCAGGCAGTTTCCATATTAAGTATAATTTTCATTTAACTTATAATTAAATGACTAAATTAATCTATTTTAACCGTTTCTAATCGACTAGTAATATCTAAACCAAAGCCGCCTCAAAACTCTCCAAGAATATCTTATCCCAAGCGGCAATGGTATCCCAATTATTACCATCAATAACAACTGCGTTATCACTTACATTTCCAATCAACTCAAAACCTTGACCTTGTGCGTTTATTGTTTCTTCAAATGCGCTTTGCTCTGCAGCAGGTACACTTACAATAATACGGCTCTGGCTCTCACCAAATAAGAACGCATCTTTACGAATGCCCTCTTTTGTATGAATGTCAAAACCTAATTTGTTAGGGAAGGCACATTCTAATAAGCTTACAAACAAACCTCCATCACTCACATCATGTGCCGATTGTATGGCACCTGATTTAATTAATGAACGTACATTTTCTTGTAACTTAAACTCTTCGTCTAAATCAAAATATGGAGTAGGGCTATGCTTTACATTATGTATATTATACAAATACTCACTCGAGTTAATATCGTTTCTGTTCTCACCTAATACATAGATTAAATCGCCCGCTTGCTTAAAGTGCAGCGTCATTTTTTGTTTTATATCTTCTAATAAACCAATCATACCAATCGTTGGTGTTGGGTATACCGCACCATCTGGCGATTGATTATAGAAGCTTACGTTACCGCCGGTGACAGGAGTGTCAAACTTTACACAAGCTTCACTCATGCCTTCCAATGCTTTTACAAACTGATAATACACTTCTGGGTTGTAAGGGTTACCAAAGTTTAGACAATTAGTAATGGCCAATGGTAAGGCGCCCGTGCAAGAAATGTTGCGAGCACATTCGCTTACCGCAATGAGACCACCTTGCTTAGGATCGGCATATACAAATCGGCTGTTGCAATCTACACTGGCAGCTATTCCTTTTGTTGTACCTTTTACACTCAACATGGCTGCATCACTTGGCGCATTGGTGCTCGCATTAGCTGTTCCAACCATGCTATCGTATTGATTATACACCCAATGCTTACTACATATATTAGGCAAGCCCACTAATTGCTGTGCGATGGCTTTTAAATCTTTAGGTTCTTCTACTTGATCGATATTAAACGCTTTTACTTGCTCAAAATATTTGGGCTCAGAATACTCTCTATCATAAACAGGAGCTCCGCCACCTAATACTAAATGATCAGCCGATAGGTTAGCAACGACTTCTCCTTTGTGCGTAAATTCTAAATTGTCACCTTCCGTCACTTCACCAATTTGCTCACAATGAATATCCCATTTATCAAAAATGCGGATCATATGTTCTTCTTGTCCTTTTTTCACGACCACCAACATACGCTCTTGGCTTTCACTGCACAGCATTTCCCAAGCCAACATATCGTTTTGGCGAGTAGGCACTTTGTCTAAATTTATTTTCATACCATGCTCACCTTTGGCACTCATCTCACTCGTGCTGCAAGCAATACCTGCTGCACCCATATCTTGCATACCAATAATGCAATCTGTTTCCAACAACTCCATACAAGCTTCCATTAATTTCTTTTCTTGGAAAGGATCTCCCACTTGAACTGCAGGTAAATCCTTCGCGCTATCCTCATCAATATCTGCACTGGCAAATGATGCGCCACCAATACCATCCTTACCCGTATCGCTACCGACAATAAATACTGGATTGCCAACGCCGTATGAAATGGCAGAAAGCGTTTTGCCTGCTTGAGCAATACCCACACTCATTGCATTGACTAATGGATTGGTATTATAACTTTCATCAAAATATGTTTCTCCAGCAACCGTTGGTACACCAAAGCAGTTGCCATAATATCCAATACCTGAAACCACACCTTTTAATAAATGCTTGGTTTTAGCATCTTCTAACTTACCAAAACGCAATGAGTTTAAGGTCGCGATAGGGCGTGCACCCATAGTAAATATATCACGGTGTATACCGCCAACACCTGTGGCCGCACCTTGGAAAGGTTCAATGGCTGAAGGGTGGTTGTGGCTTTCTATCTTAAATGAACAAGCTAGGCCGTCGCCAATATCAATTAAACCGGCATTCTCTTCACCGGCTGCTGCTAATACGCGGCTGCCTGTTTTGGGTAGTTTTTTTAAGTATTTGATTGAGTTTTTGTAACTGCAATGTTCACTCCACATTACGCTGTACACGGCGGTTTCACAGAAATTGGGTACGCGCCCAATATGTGTTTCAATGGCTTTAAATTCGTCTTCGGTTAATCCGAGTTTTTTGGCTTGTTCTAGAGTTGCTACTGACATGCTTAATTTATAAGACTGTAAAGGTACATAAAGTGATTAGTGTTATTAGTGATTAGCCAATAGGAATTAGGCTTCAGGGGATAATTAGTGCAAAGATTTATGAATAGTTAAGCTCGTGGAATTTTATCATGATTTTCTCTCCAGCTAGCGTGAGTTAGCGGGTGCAAATTATAAATGATACTTTCACTAGGGCTTCAATATAAAAACTTTTTCTTTTGTCTTGACACAAAAGAATCCATACTAAAAGTGGTAAGCTAACAAACAAGGCCTTTTCCAAAACGATGCTGCGTTCTTTTCTCTTATTAAAGGCCTATTTCCTCCAAATAATATTTGTCTCCCATGTGTTCTGCGTCGGTGGAGGATAAGGAAGCCAATAAATTCGATATGATTAAGCAGCCTAATTATTTTTACTTAGTCTATCTAATCAATTAAACCTTGCACTAAAAAGTAGCAGGGTTAAATTGGATATTTGCTTTTCTGCTAACACATAAACCGAGACTAACTGATTGTATACGGCCTAAAGTACTCTGTTCCAATGCGTCAAAAAATGTAGGAACAGTTTGTGTAGTTATAAAATTCAGCCTATGCTGAATGCTTAGCGAAACTTTAGTTTTGGGCCTATTTATAATTGCATAGCGCACTTTTGCTGTCCATTGTAGCCCAATTTGATACCAATTAAATGGTTTAACATAAGGATTAGTCCAAATGCTTTCTGTTAGTTCATTCCAGCCACTTATTGAAGTCGAAGGTTCTCTTCTAAAGTTGCGCTTGGCATTCCCAGTTAAGAAAAATTGAGGGTCCAAACCAGTTAATATATCAAATTTATATTTTTCATTTAGCTTAAAGGTCTTGCCAATTCTCAAAGGTATGCTTAAGTAATACTCTCTGAAACGATGGGTGTAGTAGCGAATGTTTTGTTGGTTTTGTCCGGTGTCTAAAGGCCAATTAAGTAGCATTTCATCATATTGAAATCCCATTTTTTGAAATCCAATCCCTAGTTCAAAAAAGCAATTTTTTTTATAAAATGTGGTTGAAATTTCGAAACATACTGCATCACTTGCTTGTAAATATTTATTATTGGCGGCAAGAACATTGGCAGATAGTCCTTTTTCTTTGAGTAATCTACGACTTTTTCCAATAGACAATTCTGCACGAATATCCATGTTTTGACCTTGTGCGGATAAGCCGTAAAACAGTATTAGTAATAGGAGTGATGTTTTCATCTTTACTTGATTAATCTAAAGTATTACTTTTGTTTCTTATGTCAAAAAAAATATTAATTGCGGATAGTGGCAGTACCAAGACGGATTGGGTGTTAATTAATAATGGTCGAAAGAGAAGTTTTAAAACACAAGGCCTGCACCCTTACTTGCAAACGACCGATGATATTTACCACATCCTTTCTAATGAATTGAAGATTGACCCTAAGCGTAATGTGATTGATGAAATACATTTCTATGGCGCTGGCATAAGTAGTAGAGATAGTAAGAAGCGTATTAAGAAGGCGTTGAACCAATATTTTCCAAATTCAAAAGTGAGTTCTTATAGTGATTTGATGGCAGCTGCACGTGCTACATGTGGTCATGAAAAAGGGATTGCTTGCATATTGGGGACGGGTAGTAATTCCTGTTATTATAATGGAACAAAAATAAGTTCAAAGCAACCTTCTCTTGGTTATCTGTTAGGTGATGAAGGTGGTGGGAATTATATGGGTAAGAAGGTATTACAGTATTACTTCCATGGTTTGTTCGATCAAGATTTAGAGCAAAAATTTGACAAGCGCTATGAACTTGACTTAGAAACAGTGCTTAATAATGTTTATCGAAAATCTTTTCCTAATCGCTACTTGGCGCAGTTTGCTAGTTTTGTATATGAAAATAGGGGGCACTACTTATTAGAGAATATTGCCGAAGATTCGCTCAATGATTTTTTCATTAATCATCTGTTGCAGTATAAGAATATTCATAAGCTACCGGTACATTTTTCAGGCTCGGTGGCTAATTCTTTTAAGGATATTTTGGCACAATTGTGTGAGCAATATGAGATACAATTGGGCCATGTTGTACAGCGCCCTATGATAGCTTTGGCTAACTATTATAAATAGTTTTAACTTGGCTGCTTTAAGGTGTTGATTATTTTTGTTGCTTTGCCGTATTTATTAATATGAACATGAGTAAGCATAGTGAGCGGCATGTTTTTATACTGGCAAAGGACTTGCGAGTTTCTTTCGGCAACTAGTATGTCGTATTTATCTATTTCTACATTAAACTGCGCTCTTATTTCATTCCAAGAATTAATGGCATTTACAATGCCTTTAATTTCAACCTAGGGTGCTTGCATCCCATCGATATTAAGTGGTTCTAGAACAACAATTATATTATCAATAAGATTGACTGAAATAACAGAATAGTTTTCACTATTCCATGCATGAATAAGGATAACAATAACATTGACTATCGTCTAGTTAAATTCCATGTACAAATGTAAGATTAAGGTGTACAATCTGTAACACGCATTGATTCTACCTTGCCATATTGATTTAAGTTGAGCTCAAATTTTACCGTTTGATTAATTTCAGGGTAGCGACAAATAGCCGCTGCTTGTCTGCTATTATCTAAGAATTCAACAATTTCCATATTAAATTCATTATGTTTTAATAATTCATTCCAATAATTAATCACCTCTTTTCTTCCTTTTAATAAAGGCTCTTTTGCTTCAGGAAATACCTTAAGAATATTAGCCGAGTGAATGACTACTTGCTCTGTTAAAAAATCCTCCTCAAGAACAGTGAATTCTCTGTTATTCCAAGCTGCACATAACTTTAGGACAATGTCTTCAACTAAACTATTGAAATTCATAAGGGGTAGATATATTTTAATTTCAAAGGTATGTATAAAAAACATGTATATATAACTTTGACATTTATGCCCTATAGGATAAAAGAATTTTTAATATTGAAGAAATGCTATTTCAGTCTGTGTTACTTAAAGGCATTTAAACCAGTAATATCCATACCAGTAATCAATAAGTGAATATCATGTGTGCCTTCATAAGTTACTACACTTTCTAAGTTCATCATATGTCGCATAATAGAATATTCGCCAGTTATTCCCATGCCACCATGCATTTGACGAGCTTCGCGTGCAATGTTTAAAGCGATCTCACATGAGTTGCGCTTAGCCATACTTACTTGTGCTGGAGTAGCTCTGCCTTCACTCATTAACACACCTAAGCGCCATACTAATAACTGCCCTTTTGTAATATCGGTAATCATTTCGGCCAGTTTCTTTTGTTGTAGCTGAAAACCAGCAATAGGCTTGCCAAATTGTGAGCGTTGCAATGTATAACGTAATGCACTGTCATAACAATCCATAGCCGCACCTAAGGCGCCCCAAGCGATACC
Organism: uncultured Chitinophagaceae bacterium; assembly: GCA_938017685.1. Lineage (GTDB taxonomy): Bacteria > Bacteroidota > Bacteroidia > Chitinophagales > Chitinophagaceae > JAGNRR01. The sequence continues at coordinate 18,468 of CALIIL010000141.1, read as the reverse complement.
ATAACGCGCCTTGCTTAAGCAGCTCAATGGTCCTTTAAGACCTTTTATATTGGGCAATATATTTTCTTTAGGCACTTTTACGTTGTCAAATACTAGTTCACCCGTGCAACTTGCACGCAAGCTCCACTTACCATGAATTTCTGGTGTTGTAAAGCCTTCCATACCACGTTCTACAATTAAACCGCGTACAACGCCTTCTTCATCTTTAGCCCAAACGACAGCCACTTGTGCTTCAGGACTATTGCTAATCCACATTTTTGAACCGTTTAATATTACATGGTCGCCAGCATCTTTAATATTCGTAATCATACTACCGGGATCACTACCGCTATCTGGTTCTGTTAACCCGAAACAACCCAGCCATTCGCCAGTGGCTAATTTTGGTAAAAACTTCTTTTTCTGTTCTTCGCTACCATAAGCATGAATCGGAAACATAACCAAGCTGCCTTGTACACTAGCTGTAGAGCGCATGCCACTATCGCTGCGTTCTATCTCCTGCATCATAATACCATAGCTAATGTAATCTAAACCGCCACCGCCGTATTCGGTAGGGATGGTTGGTCCAAATACACCAAGATCGCCCATATGCTTCACAAGGTGACTTGGAAATTTATTATTTTGAGCCCAGTCTTCAATATTGGGACTTACTTCTTTCTTAATCCACGCGCGCACCATGTCGCGTATCATTTTGTGCTCGTCTGTAAGCAGTTCATCGAGTAAATAATAGTCGGGGTGTTGATATAAATCTTGTGCCATATAATGGATACAAATGTATGTATATTTGAGTTGATTCTTATTAAAAAAGTGGCTTGCAATTTTCTATTCTGTATAAGGCTTCATTTTGATAAATGATGTATCGTTACCCATAATGGAGCGTAACTCAAATTCACTTTTGGTAAGCTTTACAATATACATGCGTGTTGTATTCGTTATGTCCGTTAAGTCGCCATCTTCAAGTACAAGTACGTCTCCATCAATGCTCCAAGCCGATGAGTCTACGCCGTTAATTGATGTGAAGTAAGCTTTTTTATCACTTTTTAACTCAAGAAAAGTAGTCGCTATACTTTCTTTCTTGCGCTCTAAATCAGATTCGATAAGGTGTTGTAAGAATTTTTTGCTTGAGTCAATGGTTTTAAAATCAAGGAGCATTTCATTTTTATTCGTCATAGTATCCATAACTGCCCGGTATTGTTCGTGGGCTTTGGTCATGCTTAGATAATCTACATCTATTGTTTTCCATTTTTTTACGATTAATTTTTCTTTCTCGTTCTGGCAAGATGTCAATGTTAAAGTCAGTAAGGCAATGGCTAAGATTGATTTTTTCATAAGAATATGAAAGTAAAAGTAATTAATTTCTTTTCATTAAAGGGTTGAAATGATACATTTGCTTGCATTCAAAAAATAATAGACTATGGGAAAAGAAATAAAAAATGTTGCAGTTGTTGGCGCCGGAACGATGGGTAATGGTATTGCGCATGTTTTTGCACAAAAAGGATACCATGTACACTTGATGGATATAAGCCAAGAGTCATTGGATAAGGCTATTGCTACCATTACAAAGAATTTTGACAGGCAAATAGCCAAAGAACGTGCTACGGAAGATCAGAAAAAAGAAGCTTTGAGTCGCTTGACTACATTTACTGATTTGGCAGATGCTGTTAAAAATGTTGATTTAGTTGTTGAAGCCGCTACAGAAAATATAGCGTTTAAAGAAAAAATATTTGCTGATATAGATGCGCATACAAGTGATGATTGCATCTTGGCATCTAATACATCTTCAGTTTCAATTACTCGCTTGGCTTCTAAAACAACCAAGCCACAGAATGTTATTGGAATGCATTTTATGAACCCAGTTCCAATTATGAAATTGGTTGAAGTGATTGAAGGATATGCAACAGACCCTGCGGTAACTGAGTTAATATTGGAAGTATCAAGAAATCTTGGAAAAGTACCTTGCGCTGCAAAGGATTACCCTGGTTTTATTGCTAATCGAATTTTGCTTCCTATGATTAATGAAGCTATTATTTCATTACAAGAAGGTGTAGCTAAAGTAGAGGAGATTGATACCATTATGAAGTTAGGAATGGGTCATCCAATGGGGCCTTTGCAGTTAGCTGATTTTATTGGGTTGGATACTTGCTTAAGCATCTTAAATGTATTGCAAACGGAAATTGGAAAAGATAAATATGCTCCTGCAACTTTGCTTAAGAATATGGTACAAGCTAATAAGTTAGGTGTAAAGTCTGGCGAAGGATTTTATAAGTACACTCCTGGTAGTAAAGAGTTAGTTGTTTCTGCTTCATTTAAGTAAGCAAGATAAAGTTTAAAATATTAAGGCAAGAGTATTTCACTCTTGCCTTTTTTATTGCTTTATAGGTTCTTGAACATCAAAATATTTTAAGTTGTCTATCTTTAGATAAGGCATTACTACTTCATTCCATTTATTTATAGCCGCGTAGTTTGTTCCTCGAACTGTTTCTTTAAAATATACTTTATCCAGCTTAGCAATTGATTGCATACAATTAGAGTAGAGGCGATTGATTGTTTTTATTTTTTTTATCGGACTTTTCTATTTGGTCCTGTAGTTTAAGCCGTTCAATTTCAACTAGATCAAAGTATATATTTATAAAAGCATGCACATTATTATTAATAGATAAGTTGTAAAATGAAATAAACGAATCGTAATAAGTTGCCGTAACAACTTGTGTACTGTCTTTTACTTTGTTTATGTCTAAATATATTTGTGCGTTCAATTCATATTTATATTCTATGAAATAGGCTTTTTGATCTTTTGCGGCATCTAGTAAAACTTCAATTCTGTATTGTCTGTTCCCGAGAATATAGCTTGGTTTAACAAACTGTCCGTGTTTTGCATCAAAACCTCTTTTGGTTATTTTTTTACTTGTTAGCGTAGCATCCTTTTTTATAAATTCAATATTGCTTTTTTTTCTTTTGTATTTAAACTCGTGTAATGATTGCCTTTTTTGCTTTGTAACCAACTAAGCTTATCATAATGACATCATTTTTTTTAATGCCTGTTAATTCAAAATATCCATCGCTATTAGATGTAGTTCCCATTTGTTGGGAGGTGTTAAATACTGTTGCATAGGGTATAACCGTATTCGTATTTTTATCCAATATGGTTGCACTAAATATTAGACTATCTTCTTGCGCTCTTACATAAAGTACACTTGCCAATAAAGCAAGAAGGAGTATGATTTTTAAATTAGGCTTGTGCACCATTTATAGTTCTAAATATAAGACTATAAATGAGTATACTCATACGCTTTAGAAAGCTCAAAAGAATAGTCTAATTGTCAGTAGATGATTTAGCCGTAACCCAAGCATCAATTTTCTTCCTGACAACAAAAAGAATGATCCCGCCTAAAATAATGCCCAGCGCAATTAACTCGGCTTGAGTAATATCAAAGTTTTTGTATTTGAAATTAACTCTTATTTTCTCAATGAAGAATCGTTCTATTCCGTTGAATATCATGTACACACTGAACATCGTTAGTGGCACTTTCCATTTCCGGCGCATGGCCCAAAGTATCAAAAATATGATTACGGAAGCTAAGAATTCGTATAGAGGAGTCGGAAATACAGGCGATACTAATTGCCTACAATAACTACCATTGCAATCCTTCATGCGCATTCCTTCTTGAGCAACATTGTTAGGGTATGAGTATGCTTGGAACCATACGGGTAACCAATTTTGTTTGAAGTAAGCTCGTGGTACCTTGTCTTGTTTGCTTAGTAAGTCTTCAAAATATTGCGGCTGAGAAGCAACGAGTTGGTCAAATTCTCCTTTGTTGGCTGCAACTACTTTTTGGTTCTCGTCCAATTTGAAAGCTTCGTTGTATATGCCCCAATCGCCATCGCCTGCCACCATGCAGCCCAACCGGCCAATGCCATAAGCAAGTATTAGTCCTGGTGCAGCCGCGTCAGCCAATCGACGAAAGTCAATGTTTAAACGCTTGGCGTAGAAATAAAAACCAACCGTAGCAACTATAAGGCCACCATAAAAAGTCAAACCCATTGAAGAAAAAAGACTGCCAAATGGATCAACCATAAAGCGGTCCCAATTCTCAAATGTGTTAAACAGCTTAGCCCCACCAAATCCTGTAATGGCACCAAAGACTGCCATGTCACCCACGCGCATGTGTGGCCATGTTTTTACTTTTTTTGTTTTCTCGCCATCTGCACTTTCCTTTTTGTTTTGGAAATATTTAAGGGCGGTAAATCCAATTGAAATGACTACACCAGCTAATAAATGACCTTTGGTTGAAAAGATATAGCCTAAAGGATCTGGGGATGAAATTTCCCTATCGGCAAATAAGCCTATAAACTTAAATCCTATAACAAATGATAAAATTGCGGCAAGTATATAATCTAAAGCAGTATATTTTTTACCGACTGTTATCTCCTCAATTTTATACGGAATAAGTCCTAGCTCTTCATTGCGCTTAAGCTCTAAATACAAGGTATAAGCAGCTGCCATAAAAGATAAGGCCACTAAAAAACCAAAAGTCTTTAATAAGCTAAGCCAAGGAATGTCTATTCCGAACCATTCCTGAATAAGAAACTGAAAATCCGGATACATTAGTTACAATGTGTTTCGAAAGCTGCTTTTAAATTGGCAGAAATCATTTCAGCAGAACGACCTTCAATCATATGACGCTCAATCATATGCACTAACTCACCATTTTTCAATAAAGCGATACTTGGAGATGATGGAGGATAAGGTAAAAGGTATGTTCTTGCTTTTTGTACAGCTTCGCTGTCAAAACCTGCAAATGAAGTTGCTAAGTTTGTTGGTTTTTTATCGGCTGTGCTGACCGCATGTAATACGCCCGGACGAGCCGTACCTGCACTACAACCACACACACTATTTATTACAAGCAAGGTTGTGCCTTCTTGATTCATTAATGCTTCTACAGCTTCTGGTGTGCTTGCATCTGCAAATCCATTGTCTGTTAATTCTGCTTTCATTGGTAATACTAATTCCGCTGGATACATAATTTATAATTTTGAAGAGCAAAGGTAGGTTTTTTGATGAGATGATTAGTTGATTTGATTATTTGATAATAGGCTAATTAATACATTTCTGTTATTTTTAACAGCAGTGCGTTATTTTCACTGTATAGAACCAAGGCTTATGCGATTTGTTATTCTCTTTTTTTCAGTAATGATACTTTGCTCATTTAGCGGAAAGCGTGGTCATCCATTTAAAGAAATTTCCGAAGTGCGCACGGGTGTATTTATGGATCGTGTGGAAGTAACCAATATTGCTTATCGTGAATATTTATCTTGGTTGAAAAGAAATGAAAGCGAGGAAGTATATAAAGCTGCAATGCCTCATTTGAAGTTGCCGCTTCGATATCAAGAGCGCTTAGTACTACTTGAGAAAATGTATCCTGTACATGACGCATATAATTACTATCCGGTTGTTGGCTTAAGTTATGAACAAGTAGTGGCTTATTGCCTTTGGCGTAGCAACCGAATAAATGAACTGATAGAGATTAAAAAATTAAATAAAAAAGGAAAGCGTTTTTAAAATAAGGTAGTTGTTTATAGATTGCCAAGCAAAGCAGAGTGGGAGTATATGGCTAAAGATGCCTTAAGTGAAAAAGAGCGAAATAAAGATTATAAAAAAGTATACGATAGCCATTTTGGTAAGCGTTTTCCAATGTCCAGATATAATTTGGCTCGGTTAAAACCTACTGGAGAAATTGAGCTAGATGATATCGCTTCGCCAGTAAAGTCATTTGATCCAACAGGTGATAAAATGTATAATTTAATAGGAAATGTAGCTGAGATGGTTCTAGAAAAAGGCATTGCCAAAGGTGGTAGCTACCAACATATATTAAAAGATATTACGATTGAAAAAGACTTTAAATACACCAAGCCAGAGACTTGGTTGGGCTTTCGTTGTGTAATGGAAGTGCTCCCTCAATAAGTTTTATTCCTGTGGCTGTATCGTGCTTGCTCCTTAATATTGTAACAGTATTAAGACAAAATCTTTTTGTCTTTTTATTTAAACGGGGGCAAAGATTTTATCCAAGTATTCGCCTTTATGTTATAAACTAAAAGTTCTTGACCATTTGTCAATACCAAGTAGGAAACTTTCAATTCAGAATTGTATGCCATGATTTGTTGTAATACATTCTTATCCAATTGTTCTTTTTCTTCTTTACACTCAATAATCATCCAAGGCTGGTCTTGTTGGTAAATGACAATATCGTAGCGCTTACGTAAAGTGCCAATCTTAATTTGCTTTTCTACAGAAAAGAGTGAAGGAGGATATTTCAAATCATTTATTAAGTAATGAATAATTTGTTGGCGTACCCATTCTTCTGGCGTTAGTGCCACATCTTTTTTACGAATAATATCGTATACAAATTCCTTTCCTTCTTTTTCGCTAATGCGCATGCGCGGTCAAAAGTATTGATTATTTATGAATAGTTTTTTTTGTGCATAAGTTCGAAGTGAAAAAAAGTGTATTTTCAGTTTTTAAACAACAAGTAATATGTCCAATCTCTTTAGAAAAAAGTCCATTAAGAAAATATTGCATGATGCTAAAATGGGTTACAGTGATGCAGAACACGGCTCTTTGGATAAGGTCTTAGGTGTTCGGGACATAACTTTTTTTGGCATAGCTGCAATTGTTGGTGCAGGTATTTTTAGCACGGTAGGTTCGGCTTGTTTTGATGGAGGTTCTGCTATTATTACCTTGTTTATGGGTATAGCCGTGGCTTGTGGTTTTGCAGCTGTTTGTTATGCCGAAATGGCTTCGCGTATTCCTGTAGCAGGAAGCGCTTACACTTATACTTATGCAACTTTTGGAGAACTGTTTGCCTGGATTATTGGTTGGGATTTAATTATGGAATATGCTATTGGTAATGTAACCGTAGCTATTTCTTGGAGTGGGAATTTGACTACTTTTTTGGAGCAAATAGGAATACATATTCCTGACTTCTTATCACATGGGTATCTCGAAGCCAAGAATGGAAGTTTGGCTCTAACAAAAGCGGTTGCATTAGGTGAGCAAGTAACTCCTTTTATGCAAAAAATGGATACGCTCTGGCAACATGCGCCAACGATTGGTGGTATGCCTTTTATAATAAATTTGCCGGCTTTTTTAATTACAGTATTAATTACGGCAGTGGTATATATAGGTATTAAAGAAAGTCGCCGAGCTGCCAATGGGATGGTTATTTTTAAAGTTTTGGTTGTACTGTTGGTCATTGTTGTGGGCGCTTTTTATGTGCGTCCTGAGCATTGGGATCCATTTGCGCCCAATGGTTCTTCGGGCGTATTGAAAGGGGTGGCTGCTGTATTTTTTGCCTATATAGGTTTTGATGCTTTGGCTACTGTATCTGAAGAGTGTAAAGATCCTCAACGAGATTTGCCTCGAGGTATGATTTACTCGCTGTTAATCGCTACTACTTTATATATATTAACGGCTTTGGTTTTGACAGGGATGGTTAAGTATACGCAGTTAAATAATGAAGCTTTTTTGGCTAAAGCATTTTTGGATCGTGGAGTTGATTGGATAGGAGGTATTATTGCTTTTAGCGCCTTGGTTGCAACGGCAAGTGTGATGCTTGTTTTCCAGATTGGACAACCCAGAATATGGATGAGTATGAGTCGAGATGGCTTACTGCCCAAGAAGTTTTCATCGATACATCCTAAGTATAAAACGCCAGCTTATGCAACTATTGTTACCGGTATATTAGTGGGTGTGCCATCATTATTTATGGATGCCGATTTTGTAACTGATATGTGTAGTATTGGAACTCTATTTGCCTTTGCTCTCGTATGTGGTGGTGTGCTTATATTACATATGAAACAGGATGAGGAGAAACCAAAATTTAAGGTGCCTTATATTAATGCGAAGTTTATCTTACCAATAATGACTGCAGGCATTTTATATTTTTTATTCCAACAAGTATCTGTTCCAGAAACTTATGCCTATGAGTTATTTGATTTTAGTGGCGGATGGTCTGGTATTAAAAATGCACAAGGTGTAATTATACATGACGGTATAAATACTAAAGTCATTCAATATCTATTTTATATCATATTGGTTGTCTTAGCCATCCTTTCTTTCGTAAAAAGGTTGTCTCTTATTCCAATGCTTGGTTTGTTATGTTGCCTTTACTTTTTGAGTACCTTAGACGCAACCAATTGGATACGATTTATCGTATGGTTAATCATTGGCATAGTCATATACTTTGCTTACGGTAAGAAAAGAAGTAAGTTGGCTAGCGAGTAAGCGCTTCGGTTTTGTCTTCGTTTAGTGCACGCATAATATTATCTATGCTTCTTTGCGAAGGAGCAAGTTGCTCTTGCTTTAGAATTAAAATTGTTTTCTTTAATTCTTCCATTTCTTTTCGAAGTGCTGCGTTGGTTGCTAATTCATTTTTAATAGCTGCTGCCACTTCAGGCGAGCATTCATTAAAAAGATATGTGGTAAGTTGTTCGGAGTAAATTTGTTTCATGGGCTTAATTGTTATGTATCGAACGTGCTATTAGGCACTATATTATCCTAAATGTACAAAATAACAAACGGATAACAAATGAAAAAGCCCTTTCAAATTCTTATTTGAAAGGGCTTAGCCTTGAAATTATACTTCTTAGGCTGTCTGGGTATCTTGCGTATCCTCTTTTTTATTTTGATCAAAAACGGTGCTCATAAACTCTTCGGCATTGGCCATTAAATCTTTCATGGCATCACCGCCTTTTGCTTGAAGCTCGTTGAAATACTCTTCCATTTTATCCGTTGCTGCGCTCGCTTCTGTTTTAAATTCTTCTGCTTTTTGTTTGAACTTTCCTGTTAGTTCTTCTTTCTCTTTTTCATCCATTGTTTGATACTTAAGGAATGCTGCACCTGCTGCGGCGCCTAATAAGAATGTTGCTAAGTGTTTTCCGTTTACCATAGTTTTTTGTTTGATAGAAATATAAGAATTTCCAACAAATAAACTACTCCGTTTCTCTATAAGAAATGTTAAAGATGTCTTTGGGTAAATCTTCGTTTATTTTAATTTCTTTAAGTTGCATAATGCCTTTTTCAGTTTCGATTTGATTGGCAAATACTAAGTTTAATCTTTGTCTCTTTTGTTCTTCAAGTATCTGATATGCTTCGTATTGTGAGCTACTTAAGTATATTCTTTCTATTAAATAAGTCTTGGGATTTATGTAAATATATTCTGCTTTTCCACTAGGGTAATACACAATAAATTTATGGTAATCGATTCCTAGAACGTGCTCTTGTCCTTGGTAATTTATTGTTCTTTTTTGCTTTTCGTAATTTATAAACGGAGAAAGGAAGTCTAAGTCGGAAAGTAGTTTTTGAGCTTGTTTTTTTTCTATTGGTTTGAGTATAATATCGTTTTTGACTTGAGCACTTTGTACTGATGTATCTTTTGTCAATAAGCGTAAGTTTGACCTTTCTTGCCCATCTCTTCCCGTAGCAGAGTAGGTTTCTCTTAGTCCTAAATTTACTTCATAAAATATCGTTCTATTAATAATTTTTCCTTCGCTAGTTATAGAATATTTCAGCTTTAAGGTCTTTAGTTTATTCCAATTGGTTTCACCACCAATGGCTTGTAAGTGTTTTTTGATTATAAAATTTGACTTATCGCCTTTAACCATTTGTGCGCTTAAGCTGTTAGTGATTAAGAAGAGTGCCATGAAAAAGAATATTTTATCCATAAAATAACAGTGATTATAATACTTTTTTTTGGAAATGACAATTTTTTCTCATCCTATTAAAAAAAGCTATGGTATGACAATGCTTGTAAGAAAATTGGATTATCTTTAACAACAATACAATTTCAACAAAAAATGACAAAAAATGACAAAAAAATTACTTTTACTATTTTCAGTTCCTTTGCTGAGTTTGCTTTTTTCAAAGAGTTTAAATGCACAGGCTTGTTTACCTACATATGCAAATGCTTGTACGTCCAACGATTTTATCAATAATTTCTCTACGACTGGCGGTGTTACTAATATTTCTAATTTAAACTCAGGCTGTAACGGTGTCTTGCCTAATAACTACAACGTTGTGGCGCAAACTGTGTCCCAAGTGCAGGGGTTATCGGTAAATCTAACAGTGCAAGGTGGTCCTGTCTGGTCTCAAGGTTTTAGCGTTTTTGTGGATTGGAATCAAGACAATGACTTTTTAGATGCGGGTGAGGATGTGTACGCCTCTCCAAATGCGGCAACAACACCTTTTAATGGAACAATTGCTGTTCCTTTAACAGCAACTCCTGGTAGCTGTAATATGCGTGTTGTTTGTAGCTATAATAACGTTCCGGCGACACCTTGCGATGTTGTTAATTATGGAGAGGCAGAGGAGTATACTTTTAATGTAATTGCATCTGCACCTTGCGCAGTTATTGATGCTGGTGCGGCTTTAGTAACCCCTAATCCTCCTTGTCCAGGTACAAATATTCAATTAAGTTTATCCGGTCAAACATTGGCTGGAGGATTAACTTATGAGTGGTTAGAATCTACAGTTTCGGCTGCGGGTCCTTGGGCTCCAACAGTGCCGCCGGGTGCAGCTCCTAATCACACATTACCGGCTCCATTGGTACAAACATGGTACGCATGCGTTGTAACATGCCCTGCCACAATGAACTTTGATACATCGGCAGTTATTGCTGTTATTCCAGGAGTTTACAGTCCTTATAGTCCATGTTTTTGCCCGCCAACTTATGCTAATGGTGGCGGTGCGGATAATATTACCGATGTAGTTCTAGGTACTTTAAATAATAGTACCGCCGCAGCTGGTAATCCTAATCCATTCTGGGTTGATTATACTTCTCAACAAACTGGGGCAGCTCCTACTCTAAATATTCCTAATATGCTTATGGGGCAGGCTTATAATGCATCTGTAACTATGGGTGGAGATGGAAATCAGTATTCTGCCATTTGGGTTGATTTTAATCACAATTATATTTTTGAAGCGGCTGAATATTTTTCTTCAGGTTTAAATGCAGGTGCTAATGGAACAGCTACCATTAGCATAATTCCTACACTGGGCGCAAATGTAGGTCTTACGAGAATGCGAGTACGCGGTGGTGATGATCAGCAAATGACCGCGGCTCAAGGTTGTGCGGCTACGAATTCAGGATGGGGTGAAACGGAAGATTATGTTGTCAATATTTTAGCACCTGGCCCTTATGATCCGGCAGTTACTTCTATTGTTGCGCCACCAAGTGGTTGTATTGATAGTAATCAGTTTTTATCTGTAGGTGTTTGTAATTTTGGTAGTTCTCCAATCAATTTAGCGACTAATCCAATTGTTGTTACTTTAAATGTAAATGGTCCTAACGGTCTATCAACTTATACTGATACCATTGATCTTGGTAATTTAGGTACTTTTTGCTCAAATAGTGTGTTTGCTTTATTCCCTAATGTAAATTTATATGACGGAGGTACTTATACTATTAATACTGATACGCTTACAGTTATTGGTTTAACCAATACTAATTTAATTAATGATACTTTAAACCAAGCTATTACAATAACAAATAGCAGACCTAGTAGTATCGATTATAATATTTGTTTAAATGATACGATACCAACGGGTAATGGATTGAGTTTGTCTAACTGTCCAACAGGATTAACTACGGATAGTGTAATTGTAACTTTTGCTTTAAATCTAAATGGTAATATTGTGCCTAGTCCAACAACTTGTGCCACCACTGGCGCATCTAATTTTGGAACGGCTACCTTGCCTAATTTGCCTCCTGGTGTTAATATTTTAAATGGTGAAATTGAAGTAACTAACTTGTCCCAGACTTTCTTAGCTTTTGCAAGTCAAACGCGTTTTAATTTAAGCAGTACAGTTAATCCTTCATTAGCTGCTGATATTTTTCATGATGGGGTACAAGGTAATCCAGGAACAAATATTCCTAACCCATATACATTTACAAGTAACCCTACAGGAGCTGAGTTAAATCAGTTTTATGATAATGTGCTTGGAACGCCACTGTTCCCTATTAACATAGGTTATTGGGCGAGTGCTTTTAGTTGTACTTCTCCTGGTTGCACGGCGAATGCTGGAGGCGCTACTCAGGCGACTTTAAAGATAGTATATGAGTATGTTCCGATGGGAGTGAGTTGGTATGATGCAGCTGTTGGAGGAGTAAAGATTAGCGATAGTACGGTATTAAATCCGTTGGCTACTCCTGGTTTAGGTATTAATACAAGTACACCTGGCAGTTATACCTATTGGGGTGGTTGTGCCGCGGATACGAACTGTAGAGTGGGCGTTAATTTAATAATAGATGGTCCAGTCTGGGCTAGTGTATTAGATACGAGCATTAGTTGTAATGGTGTTTGTGATGGAGTGATTGTTGGTTCTGCAACGGGCGGAGTTGGTACTTTAAGTTATAGTTTAAATCCTGGCGCATTAATGAACACAACGGGTTACTTTAATGGTTTATGTGCTGGCATCTATACGTTGACGGTCACGGATAGTTTAGGTTGTACGAACGATAGTGTTGTGATTTTGACCGAGCCTTTATCTTTAGTATTGACTACAGATAGTACATTGAATGTAAGTTGTTTTGGTGATAGTACGGGAGCGATTTATGCAAGTGCTGCGGATGGCACGTCACCTTATTTATTTAGTATAGCGCCTGATCCACAAGCCCAAGGGAGTACGCCAAGTAGCACCTTTACGAATTTACCGGCTGATAGTTATACTATTACGGTTACGGATACGAATGGTTGTACGGATACGAATTTAGTTATTATCAGTGAGCCATTAAATGCATTGGATGTAGTTATTGATAGCACGGATGATATTAGTTGTAATGGAGGTAGTAATGGTGTAGTTTATAGTTCAGCAAGTGGTGGTACACCCGATTTAGGGAACTATACTTATAGTATAGCCAGTCCTGTTCCTGCACAAGCCAATAATACGAGTGGCACCTTTGGTAATTTACCAGCGACTACGGTTTATACGATTAGTGTAAGTGATAGTTTAGGTTGTACGGATACGGTCAGCTTTAGTTTAAATGAGCCCTTGGCTTTAGCCTTAAGTACGGATAGTACGACAGATGTAAGTTGTAATGGAGGAAATGATGGTGCAATTTATAGTGCAGCGGCAGCAGGTACGCCCGTTTATAGTTTTGTACTAACGGGTGGTACGACTACGAGTACGAACCCCAATGCTACAGGTGACTTCTTAGGTCTAGCCCAAGGAAGTTATACGGTTACGGTAACGGATGATAATGGTTGTATGGATAGTTTGACTTATGTCATCAATGAGCCAACGGCTGTAGATGTTATTATGGATAGTACAACCAATGTATTGTGTACGGGCGATAGTAGCGGAGTTGCTTATGCAAGCACAAGTGGTGGAACGGGCGGTACTTATAATTATAGTATCCTACCTGCGAATACAACGAGTACTAATCCAAATACTACGGGGATTTTTGCTGGCTTGCCACAAGGAACATATACGATTACATCTACGGATAGTAATGCATGTGTAGATACGGTAAGCTTTACAATGAGTGAGCCATTGGATGCTGTGAATATTGATAGTGTCACGAGTACAAGTCCAAGCTGTATACCTGGTGGCGATGGAAGCTTCACAGTTTATGCGAGTGGTGGTGCAGCGCCTTATACATATAATTATAGTGTAGGTGGTACGCCTCAATTGACGAATACATTTTCAAATATTGCAGCCGCTATTTATACCATTGATGTTGCGGATGATAATGGTTGTATTGATACGATGAGTTATCAGTTGTTGGCACCAAATGCGCCCGTTATAGATAGTGCAACAACAGTCGATATATTATGTGCTGGAGATAGTACCGGAAGTATCCAAATGTATATAAGTGGAGGAACGCCTCCAGTTTGGTATTACTTAGGTACGGATAGTAACCAAACAGGTTTCTTTAATAACCTACCGGATGGTTTATATAATATAACGGTAAAAGATGCATTAGATTGTAGTGTAGCGGTTGGTTATAATATTACCGAGCCAGCTCCATTAGTATTGGCGGTAGATAGTACACAAGATGTATTATGTGCAGGTGATAGTAATGGTATTATCTATTTAAATCCACAAGGTGGAGTAGGGCCTTATACATATAGTGTTAGCCCAACTTTAGGTACGATTGTAGGTAATGTGATTATTGATTTACCAGCAGATACATATTTAGTGCAGGTAACAGATGATAATTTATGTACAGATACGATTACACAGATTATTACGGATCCTGCGGTCTTAAGTTTAAGCTTAGATAGTGTACAAGACGTTAGTTGCTTTGGCGATACGAATGGTTCTATTTATATAACAGCTGCTGGAGGTACGGGTGGTACTTATACGTATAGCTTAATGCCAAATAATGGTGCGGCTACGACGGGTGGCTTTATCAATTTGCCAGCAGATACTTATACGGTAATGGTTACCGATAGTAATGGTTGTACAGATACCTTACAAGTGATTGTAGATGCACCACCTGTTTTAGTGATAGATAGTGTAACGAGCACATCTCCAAGTTGTGATCCGGGAATGGATGGTACGGTTACGGTCTTTGCAAGTGGCGGTGACAATACGTACACTTATACATATGCAAGCAATCCTAATCCTGCACAAACGGCTAGTACATTTAATGGTTTAGGTATAAATACGTATACGATGCAAGTGATTGATGGGAATGGTTGTACCGATACGATGAGTACGACATTAGTCTTACCACCATCACCGGTTATAGATAGTGTAACGAGTACATCCCCAAGTTGTGATCCTGGGAATGATGGCACGGTAACGGTTTACGCGAGCAGCGGAACGCCTAACTATAGTTATACCTACTTAGGGAATGCTAACCCTGCACAGTTAAATAATAATACGATTAGTAGCTTGGGTGTAAATACTTATACGATGCAAGTGATTGATGGGAATGGTTGTGCTGATACGATGAATACGACATTAGTCTTACCACCATCACCGATGATAGATAGTTTAACAAGTACGCCTCCGAGTTGTAATCCTGGTATGGATGGCACGATTACGGTTTATGCGAGTGGTGGCACGGCAGCGAGTGGTTATACCTATACGTATACACCATTAGGGCCTAATCCTGCACAAGCGTCTAATATGTTTACCGCTTTAGGAGCAAGCACTTATACGATGCAAGTGATCGATGATAATGGTTGTACAGATACGATGAGTGTACAATTAATAACACCGGGCGCCCCAACGATTGTGAGTGATACTTCAGTAGATATTCTTTGCCATGGCGATAGTACAGGATCGATTACTGTGGTAGCGAGTGGTGGTGTTCCGCCATTGACCTACAGTATCCAACCCGCAAATGCTGCATCAAATACGACGGGTATCTTTACCAACTTACCAGCTGATAACTATGTTACGATTGTAACGGATAGTATTGGTTGTACGAACAGTGTGAATACACCGGTTAATCAACCGATGCCTATTGTAATTGTCCAAGACAGTTTAAACAATGTAAGCTGTAATGGCTTAGATAATGGCGCGATTTACACGAGTGTAAGTGGTGGAATAGCGCCTTACAATTATAGCTTAAGTAGTGCGGGTACACCAACGGCACCAGCGGGTGGCTTTACGGGGCTTGCGCCATTGAGTTATACCTTAACGGTTACCGATGCGAATAGTTGTATTGATAGTTTATTATTTACAATTACAGAACCACAAGCATTAGCGTTGACCTTAGATAGTAGTATGAATTTAAGTTGTGCAGGTTCTGGCGATGGCGCGATTTATGTAACGGCAGCCGGTGGTATATTGGGTTATACTTATAGTATTAATCCTCCAAATGGAACGAACCCAAATCCTGGCGACTTTGTAGGTTTGTCTGCTGCTACTTATACAGTAGTAGTTGAAGATGCGAATGCTTGTTTGGATAGTGTGATTGAGACTATTACCCAGCCACCCGGTTTAAGCTTTGGGCCAAGTGCGATTACGGATGAGAGTTGTGCTGGAAATTTAGATGGAGGTATTACTGTTGCTACGAATGGTGGAACAGGAGTTCCAATCTTTGATATCAATCCTGATCCACAATTACAGTCTGGTAATACGACGGGTATCTTTACAGGTTTAGGAGCAGGTATTTATACCATTACAAGTACAGATAGTAATGGTTGTGATGCTACAACAATAGATACGGTTGCTAACCAACCATTGATTACGATTACGAGTGTAACAGCCGATTCCGTAAGTTGCTTTGGTGCAAATGATGGCGGACTAACAGTGACAACGACGGGCGGAACAAACCCCATTACATATAGTGTTAATCCGATGAATGCACCAAATAACAACACTGGAATATTTACTGGTTTATCCGGTACAAGCATGTATACGGTATTGGTTAGCGATAGTAATAACTGTACAGCTACGGATAGTATAGAAGTATACGAGCCACCAGTATTAGCGATTGATAGTGTACAGCTTACGAATGTAAGTTGTAGTGGTCTGAGTGATGGAGGGCTTACGGTTTACGGCAGTGGCGGTAATGGAGGTTTTGTATATTCATTGCCACCAACAGCACAGTCTAATGCTACGGGTAACTTTACCGGTTTACCAGCCGCCAACAATTATATAGCGACGGTGACGGATGCAAAAGGTTGTGATGCAACGAGTGCGGTGGTTATTACGGAGCCATTACCATTAACGCATACGGTAAGTAGTACAAATGTTCAGTGCTTCGGTGGTGCCGATGGAACGATTACGATAACGCCAACAGATGGCACAGCTGCTTATACGGTGAGCTTACAACCGACTAATCCAATACCGGTTCCAGTACCTGCTTTAGACAGTGCAGTCTTTACAGGATTAGGCGCAGCTAATAACTACATAGGTTATATTACAGATGCCAATGGTTGTATGGACACGACGAATGTGATTACGATTACAAGTCCACCACAATTACAGTGGACCAATGTGAGCAGTACAGATGTACAATGTTTTGGCGATGCAACAGGTAGTATTACAGTTGTAGCGACTGGCGGTACACCGGCCCCGAGTGGGTTAGTATATAGTGTTACCCCTAACTATCCACCAACATCAGCAGGTTTCTTTGAGAACTTACCTTCTCAGACTTATACGGTAACGGTAACGGATGCGAATAATTGTACGTTGACGACGGTGGTCTTTATCGATCAGAATCCACAGATATTGTTTACAAGTATTACGCATACCGAGCCATTATGTTTTGGCGATCCAACAGCTACGATTGACTTTACGGCAAGCGGTGGTGTAGGATCAATACAATATGCGATTAGTGGGCCTAACGGCTTTACGGCTGGCCCGAATAGTGTGACAAGCTATACTAATTTATTAGCGGGTACTTATACACTCTCAGCGATTGATGCTTTGAATTGTGTTCAGGATAGTGTTTATGAGATTACTGGCCCCTTGCCAATCACCTTTACGGAGTTTACACCAGAGCGTACGATTTGTTTAGATCAGGCGGATGGTCGTTTAATGGTACAAGCGACGGGTGGTCGTGGTAGTGTTTATACCTATACATTAGAGCCTGGCTTTAATATAAATACGACTGGTTTGTTTAGAGATTTATTAGCGGGTACTTATACCTTAACGGTATTAGATAGTGCGCGTTGTAGTATGGATACGGTCGTCACGATAGACTTACCAGCTAATCCAATGCAGGTTAATATTAATATCGAAGGACTAGGTTGTTATGGTCGTGGTAATGAAGGTACAGCCGAGGTGATTACGCAAGGTGGTATCCCACCATTTAGCTTCTTATGGAATACAACACCAGCACAAACGACGCCGAAGGCTACTGGATTATACTATGGTTTTTATACGGTAGATGTAATGGATGGCAATGGTTGTTTGGTACGCGATACGATTAGTATTGATCCAGGCCCATGTTGTAGTGAGGTGTTCTTACCCAATGCGTTTAGCCCGAATGATGATGGCAATAATGATATCTTTAGAGCCTTGAGTACAGCTGGTATGGAGTTAAAACAGTTCAATGTATTTAACCGTTGGGGTATCCGTATTTTCCAGACGAATGATGCACGAAAAGGCTGGGATGGTAAGTACAAAGGCGAGTTAGTAGAGCCAGGTACTTATTACTATGTGTTCCAGTACAGATGCTTAACGGACGACAAAGAATACACCAAGAAAGGTGATGTGATTGTGGTGAGATAATCTCATACAATACAATCGCTTAAATTATAAATACCAATCCCTCAAGCTAAGCTTGAGGGATTTTTTTTTGGGGGTGAGGTGGACCAAAAGTGGATCACGTGATAACTGTGGGGAGTAAATTATCTTTGGGGTTAAATTTTGGTAGTGTACAAAAAAGTGTGTAATCGATTTGATTAATTTTACTTTCAAAGCAAACAAACTTGTTGTGGGAAGTCTGTCTGTCTTTGGAAGTTTTTTGTTTTTGCATCGTAAATATAATTTGAGTTTGTTTAATGAAA
>CALIIL010000140.1 GCA_938017685.1 uncultured Chitinophagaceae bacterium | reverse complement strand
CGTAATATCACGAGAACGACCCATTACACGAGGTATCTTTACTAAAATCTGACCTGCAACTACGCTATCACCATCATTAATAATTAAGTGAGCTCCTACAGGAATATTGTAAGGCTTGTTTGTCTTACCTACAACAGTCATGATAGGAATACGCTTCTTATCTTTTGATTCTGTAATTACTTTTTCCTTAACTCCTGATTGCTCATCACTTTCTTCACGGAATGTTACACCTTCAACAATATTGTCAAATTCTACTTTACCATCTACCTCTGAAACAATAACAGCATTAAACGGATCCCAAGAACAAATCTCATCTCCTTTCTTAATTTTTGCATTATGTTTCACTTTTAGAATAGAGCCATAAGGAATATCATTTGTAGCAAGCACACGCTCGTCTGCATCGATAACTCTCATTTCTCCCATTCGACTAATAACAATATCAACTGTCTCGCCTTCCTTATTAGTATTCTTAACTGTCTTAATACCGTCAAACTGAACTTTACCTTCATGCTTAGATAGTAATTGACTATTAATGGCAGCTGATCCAGCAACACCACCTACGTGGAAAGTACGAAGTGTAAGCTGTGTACCCGGCTCACCAATTGATTGAGCAGCGATAATACCCACAGCATCACCAACTTGAGCACTTTTTCCTACGGCTAAGTTTTTACCATAACAAGCTGCACAACAACCTCTCTTGCTCTCACAAGTTAGTACCGAACGAATTTCAATAGCTTCCACACCAGATAATTCTACCTCAATTGCTTTTGCCTCAGTTAATTCAACTCCAGCTTCACTAATAACTTCGCCAGTTTCTTCATTTATAATATCGTGCAATGGACTACGTCCTTCAATACGATCTCTTAATGGTTCTACAATTTCGTCATTCTCTTTAAGAGCAGTTATAACAATACCTCTTAATGTTCCACAATCTTCATGTGTAATAACCACATCTTGTGCAACATCAACCAAACGACGAGTTAAGTAACCCGCATCTGCTGTTTTTAATGCCGTATCTGCAAGACCCTTACGAGCACCATGCGTAGAGATAAAGTACTCTAATACGTTTAGACCATCTTTAAAGTTAGATAGGATAGGGTTCTCAATAATTTCAGAACCTGTACTACCACTTTTTCTTGGTTTAGCCATTAATCCACGAATACCACTCAGCTGTTTAACTTGCTGCTTGCTACCACGTGCTCCAGAATCTAGCATCATAAATACAGAGTTAAAGCCCTGCTTATCTATTGCCATTTCATCAATTAATGTATTGGTAATTTTATTATCTACACGAGACCAAACGTCAATAATCTGATTATAACGCTCATTGTTTGTAATCAAACCAGCATTATAGTTATCATAGATATCATCGACTTCACTAGAAGCACCATCAATCATTCCTTGCTTAACTTCTGGAATAATTAAATCAGTAGGGTTAAATGATAGACCACCTTCAAAGGCCATTCTAAATCCTAATCCTTTAATATTATCTAAGAACTTAACGGTTGTAGGAATATCTGTCATCTTGATGATGTTACCGATAATACCACGAAGCGCTTTTTTAGTCAAAAGATCATTTACATAGTCAACTTCTTTTGGTACGAATTTATTAAACATGATACGTCCAATAGTTGTTTCTTGTCTTTTGAATGTTGGCGGAGTATCTTCCGTAGCCTCAGGGTTGTACACCTCAATTCTCACGGTAACATTGGCATGAATATCTACTTGGTTCTCATTGTAGGCAATCATGGCTTCCTCTGGACTGTAGAAAGTCATTCCTTCACCTTTTACAGGATCTCCTTCAATATTCTTCTTACTCTTAGTCATGTAATACAAGCCCAATACCATATCCTGTGAAGGAAGTGCGATAGGTGTACCATTTTGAGGATTTAAAATATTGTGAGAAGAAAGCATCAACATTTGCGCTTCTAAAATTGCTGCATTACTTAACGGTACGTGCACCGCCATCTGATCTCCATCAAAATCCGCATTAAAGGCAGAACATACTAATGGGTGTAATTGTATTGCTTTCCCTTCGATTAACTTAGGTTGGAAGGCCTGTATAGATAATCTGTGAAGGGTAGGAGCACGGTTTAATAAAACCGGGTGTCCTTTCAATATGTTTTCAAGTATATCCCAAATAACTGGTTCCTTGCGATCTACTAACTTCTTAGCGCTCTTAACCGTTTTTACGATACCTCTTTCAATTAATTTTCTAATAACATGCGGCTTAAATAACTCAGCACACATATCTTTCGGTAACCCACATTCATGAATTTTTAGCGTAGGACCTACAACAATAACCGAACGACCAGAATAGTCAACACGTTTACCTAATAAATTCTGACGGAAACGACCTTGCTTACCTTTTAATACATCACTTAATGATTTCAATGCACGTCCACCTTCAGCTTTAACAGCATTAGATTTACGAGAGTTATCCATTAATGAATCTACTGCTTCTTGCAACATACGTTTCTCATTACGTAAGATTACATCTGGAGCTTTAATTTCCATTAAACGCTTCAAACGGTTATTACGAATGATTACACGACGGTATAAATCATTTAAATCAGAAGACGCGAAGCGACCTCCATCTAAAGGAACTAACGGACGTAATTCTGGTGGTATAACTGGTAAATATTGCATAACCATCCACTCAGGACGATTTTCTATATGAGCATTTGCATCACGGAAACCTTCAACTACAGTCAAACGCTTCAATGCATCTGTCTTACGTTGTTGAGATGTTTCAAAAGCTGCTGCATGACGTAGATCATAAGATAATTTATCTAAATCCAAGCGAGCTAATAGCATTGAAACAGCCTCGGCACCCATCTTAGCGATAAACTTATTAGGATCATCATCAGGTAACATTTGATTTTCTTTAGGCATTTTTTCCAAAATGTCTAAATAATCATCTTCAGAAATTAACTCCATATAAGTAGGCGCATCTTCCTTCAATTGTTGTGCTTCACGGATCATATTATCCGCAACACCACCTTGGATTACGCAATAGCGCTCGTAGTATACGATCATCTCTAATTTCTTAGAGCTCGTTCCTAATAGGTAACCAATTTTGTTAGGTAGTGATTTAAAGTACCAAATATGCACTATAGGAACTACCAATCGGATATGCCCCATACGTTCACGACGTACTTTCTTTTCAGTAACTTCTACACCACAACGATCACATACGATGCCTTTATAGCGAATACGCTTGTATTTCCCACAATAACATTCGAAATCCTTCATAGGCCCGAATATTTTTTCACAGAAAAGACCGTCGCGCTCTGGCTTGTATGTACGGTAGTTAATTGTTTCAGGTTTTAATACCTCACCATAGCTTCTGTCTAATATATCATCAGGAGAGGCTAGTGTTATTGTTATTTTGCTAAAGTTAGTCTTTGGCTTTACTTCTTTTTTAAAATTCATTTGTTCTTATTATTAAGTGAATTATTCTATTAATTAATCAAAATGGAGGTCTAATCCTAAACCACGTAACTCATGAACCAATACGTTAAATGATTCTGGGATACCTGCTTTCGGGATATTATCTCCTTTAACAATGGCTTCATATGTCTTAGCTCTACCTTGGATATCATCCGACTTAATAGTCAAGATTTCCTGTAAGATATTACTTGCACCATATGCTTCCAATGCCCATACCTCCATTTCACCAAAACGCTGACCACCAAATTGAGCTTTACCACCCAATGGTTGTTGTGTAATCAGACTATATGGCCCAATAGAACGTGCGTGCATCTTATTATCAACCAAGTGATGAAGCTTAAGCATGTAAATAACTCCAACCGTCGTTTTCTGATGGAACTTCTCTCCAGTCTCACCATCAAATAAATGCGTGTGGCACATACTAGGTAAGTTAGCATTCTTTACATGTTCTTCAATTTGTTCAACATTAGCACCATCAAAAATTGGTGTTGCAAACTTCACACCCAAGTGCTTACCTGCAAACCCAAGAATGGTTTCATATATCTGCCCGATATTCATACGAGAAGGTACACCTAATGGGTTTAATACAATATCTACCGGCTTACCGTCTTCAGTAAATGGCATATCTTCTTGACGAACGATTCGTGCAACAATACCCTTATTACCATGACGACCCGCCATCTTATCACCCACTTTAAGCTTACGCTTAGAAGCAAGATATACTTTAGCTAATTTCAACACACCTGTTGGTAATTCGTCACCTACAGTAATGTTAAAGTGCTCACGCTTGTAACGACCCAATTCTTCATTATAACGAATATTGAAGTTGTGTAATAATGTATTTACATGATCATTCATTTCATCATCATCCGTCCAATTTAATGGGTTGATTGTTGTGAAATCAAATGTTTTTAAATGCTTTGTCAAGAATTTAGAACCTTTAGATAATACAACCTCACCATAGTGATTTGTAACACCGGCCGATTTATGATCTTTTAATAATTCTTCTAACTTAGAATGAAGTGTTTCGTTAATATGAGCCAACTTCTCTTCATGCAATTTAGTGATGTTTTCAATTTCACCTTTTTCTTTTGCTTTACGAGATTTGTCTTTTTTATTGCGAGAGAATAGTTTTTTATTAATAATTACACCACGAGTAGAAGGAGGTGTTTTTAAAGAAGCATCTTTTGCATCTCCAGCTTTGTCTCCAAAGATTGCACGCAATAGTTTTTCTTCTGGTGTAGGATCACTTTCTCCTTTAGGGGTAATCTTACCAATTAATATATCACCTTCTGATACATGTGCACCGATACGAATAACACCATGCTCATCTAAGTCTTTGGTAGCTTCTTCACTAACATTAGGAATATCCGGTGTTAATTCTTCTTCTCCTAATTTAGTATCACGAACTTGAAGGTCAAACTCTGTAACGTGCACAGAAGTAAACCAATCTTCACGAACTACATTCTCAGAGATTACAATCGCATCCTCAAAGTTATATCCTTTCCAAGGCATAAAGGCAACCACTAAGTTTCTTCCTAGTGCTAACTCTCCATCTCGTGTTGCGTAACCTTCTGTAAGGAAGTCGCCTGCTTTAACTTTTTGACCTTTCTTCACGCAAGGTTGTAAGTTAATGCTTGTTCCTTGGTTCGTTTTCTTAAACTTAATAAGCTTGTATACTTTTAAATCATCATCAAAAGAGACTACACGCTCTATTTCACTTCGTTGGTAACGTACATGAATTTCTTCAGCATCTACATACTCAACAACTCCTTTGCCTTCTGCTGCAATTAAAATTCGAGAGTCACGAGCGGCTTTTGCTTCTAATCCTGTTCCTACAATTGGTGTCTCAGGGCGTAATAACGGTACACCCTGACGTTGCATATTGGATCCCATTAAGGCTCTATTCGCATCATCATGCTCTAAGAATGGAATAAGAGATGCACTCAAACCAACAATTTGGTTAGGAGCAATATCCATAAATTCAACTTCTTCTTTCTCGAGGATAGGGAAGTCACCCGTTACACGAGATTTAATTCTTTCCACTGCAAATGTGCCATCACCGTTTAATTCAGTATTAGCCTGTGCAATTTTTGCTTTATCTTCTTCTTCGGCGCTTAAGAATATTTGCTTTCTTAGGTCAACCTTGCCATTCTTCACTTTACGATAAGGCGTTTCTATAAAGCCCATATCATTAATCTGTGCATGCACACAAAGTGTAGATATCAAACCAATATTTGGTCCCTCTGGAGTTTCAATCGTACAAAGACGTCCATAGTGAGAGTAGTGCACATCACGCACCTCAAAGCCTGCACGCTCACGACTTAAACCACCGGGTCCAAGTGCTGATACACGACGCTTATGCGTAATTTCAGATAATGGATTGGTTTGATCTAAGAACTGTGATAATTTAGATGTCCCAAAGAAAGAATTGATTACAGAAGAAAGTGTTCTTGCATTAATCAAATCAATTGGAGTAAATACCTCATTATCACGCACGTTCATACGCTCACGAATTGTTCTTGCCATACGTGCAAGACCAACACCAAACTGAGCATATAATTGCTCACCTACAGTACGTACACGACGATTGCTCAAGTGATCAATATCATCAATCTCAGCTTTTGCATTTGTTAAGCGCACTAAGTACTTAACTATTTCTATAATATCTTCTTTAGATAATACTTTCTTATCGTTCTCTTGCGGGAAACCAAGTTTACGGTTAATCTTATAACGACCAACTTCTCCTAAATCATATCTTCTATCAGAGAAGAACAATTTATCAATAATACCACGCGCGGTATCATTATCCGGAGCATCAGTACTTCTTAATTGGCGGTAAATATGCTGAACCGCTTCAATCTCAGAATTAGATGTATCCTTGTTTAAGGTGTTATATATAATAGAGAAATCTCCACTAGCATCTTCTTTCTGTAAGAAAATGGATTCTACTTCAACTTCTAAAATTGTTTCTACATCAGCTTCGGTTAATTCTACATCACGATCTAACAATACCTCGTTACGCTCAATAGATACAACCTCACCCGTATCCTCATCTACAAAATCCTCAGTCCAAGAACGAATAACACGCGCTGCTAGTTTACGTCCAACGGCATTGTTTAAGTTCTTCTTAGTGGCTTTAACTTCATCGGCCATGCCAAATAGGTTTAAAATATCATTATCCGTTTCGAAACCGATTGAACGTAATAACATAGTCACCGGGAATTTCTTCTTACGATCAATGTATGCATACATTACGTTATTAATATCCGTTGCAAACTCCATCCAAGCTCCTTTAAAAGGAATTACACGAGCCGAATAAATCTTCGTTCCATTCGGGTGTAAGCTTTGACCAAAGAATACACCAGGCGAACGGTGAAGCTGAGATACAATTACGCGCTCAGCACCATTTATTACAAATGTTCCTTTCGGAGTCATATAAGGGATGTTTCCTAAGAATACATCCTGAACCATTGTTTCAAAATCAATATGCTCTTCATCATTACAGCTCAAACGAAGTTTGGCTTTTAATGGTACAGAGTATGTTAACCCTCTTTCAATACATTCATCAATTGTATAGCGAGGTGGATCTACGAAGTAGTCCAAGAACTCTAATAAGAAAATGTTTCTTGTGTCAGACACAGGATAGTTTTCCATAAACACACGATACAGACCTTCGTTCTTTCGTTTGTCTGGCGTGGTTTCTAATTGAATGAATTCATTAAAAGATTGAAGCTGGATGTCCAATAAGTCTGGTGCATCTGCTTGGTTAGAAATTTTTCCGAAGTTTATTCTATCGGATTTAATTGCTGCCATAAATTTGTTTTACGCGTTTAAAATTTAACAAATAACTCCCTGAAGGGCATGCTAATGCTCGTTGTAAATTACAATGATCAAATATCGAAATGTGTGAATGCCGGCCTTCCAAGGAGGCGCAAAGTTACAGACAAAATGTCCTATTAATCAAATAATATTCCAATTTCTTAATTTAAAAAAAGATAAATGTAAAAAAGATTGTTAGTCAATAAGTTATGGGCTACATTTTTTTATCAACGTCCCATAATTCTTGTGCTTTTATGTAATCTTCTGCAGTATCAATACTTAAGCTTGTGTTTTTGACCTCTTTTAGGTAAATGTTGAAACCGTTTTCAAGCATTCTTAAGTTTTCTAATTTTTCAATATTCTCTAATGGAGAAGGAGGGAGTTGGCTTATTTCAAGAAGTGTATTTCGTTTGTATCCATACATGCCAATGTGTTTAAAATAAGTGGCTTTTTCACCATCCCGATTGAAGGGTATGGGAGAGCGAGAGAAGTAAAGTGCGCGACCTGCCGAGTTTGTTACCACTTTGACATTGTTAGGGTTGTTGATGTCTGTTGAGTGAGTCATCGGTGTTTTTAAGCTAGCAATGCTAACCTCTTTGTGGTCAAACAGCGTAATCAATGCTTCCAAGTCTGTTTTCTGTATAAATGGCTCGTCTCCTTGAATATTTACGATAATCTCTTCGCTTACATCTTGCGCAATAGCAGCTATTCTATCCGTTCCGCTTGGGTGGTCGGTCGCGTCAAGAATGAAGTTGCAATGGTGTTGCTCTAAAGCTTGGGCAATGAGCTCGTGATTACATACAACGATTACTTGGTTGAATAACCCGCTGGCTAAAACGGCCTCGTAAGTCCGTACTATTATCTCCTTATTCCCAAGTGGTAACAATAGCTTTTTTGGAAGGCGGGTACTTTCCAGGCGGGCTGGAATGAGGGCTATTCTGTTTTCCTTTTTATTCATTTATTTTCTTTAGTAGCACGTAGCCATTTTTTTCTTCAATTTCAATAAATTGACCTTTATTTGCATATGTTTCCCAGTGCGGTTTTTTACTTATAAAATACTGATTGTTATTTAAATAGCTTTCTTTTCTTAAACCATAGAATAAATGCGCATAGCTTTTGTATCCTAGTGGGTCAATTCGGCTGTTTTGATTGTTTATTGAGAAGTTTATCGCAGCGTTTTGTGATATTGCTTCGATCTTTTTGGGGTAAATGAACAGGGTCATTTGGATGAAAATAACAGTCGCAATGCTTGTGATTAGAAATGCTCTCAGGTGCTTTCTGTGGGTGAATAAATGGAAAGCTGCAATTGTACCTGCGATTAAAATAACACCCGGAATGGCGTGGCTCCAATGCCATGAAATGTCCGCTTTGAGGTTGGCTTGGGCAAATTTGTCATTAATTAAGTGTATCCATTCGTTTTTGCGCTGCATGATGAAGGGGGCGGCTGTCACGGCAAGGCCAAGTAAGGTGCCTATACTTAAGAAGCCGTATTTGAAGTATTTGTTGGCTTTATTATGTTTTTGCCAGAGGTTATAGAAGCTGTGCGCTGCTAAATACGCCATGGGGAAGTAGCAAAGGGATGAATAATGAACGATCTTGGTTTTTACGATAGAAAATATGAATAGTGTGACGCAAAGTAAGATGATCATCAAGGCGTGAAAGTCGCGTTCGCTGCTGTTTATGCTGCATTTTTGCTTGTTTTTCTGCAGTATAAATAATGATAATGGGAAGCAGCCAATAAGTAATATAATAAAGTGGTAATAAAATGGTCCGCCATGACCAGCATCTTGAGTGTTTAGTAGTCTGATCTGGTATACAATAAAGTCTACAAATACTTGTGAACCGCCCATGAAGTAATTGGGTAAAATCCATAATAATGAAACGGCTATACAAGATATGATAATAATTCCTATATGTTTCCAGTTCCATTTCTTCCATGCTTTTATTGTAATGAAGTAAATGAGTACGCTTAGTCCAAAAAGCAGGATGGCCACAGGTCCTTTGGTAATAAATGCCAGACCAAGGCTTAGTCCAGAGAGAAGAGCGTAGAATGATTTTCTTCTTCTATGTAAACTTGAATTAAAAAAGAATAAAGATATGAATATCAATAAGTTAAAAGCAGGATCTATTATGCCACTTTTAAAGTATAGGTGCGGTAATATGCTTATCGCATACATCGCCGTCCAGATGGCAGCAAAGCGTTTATTCCGAAAGCGCTTGCCCATATAAAAGATAACTAAGAGGGTAGAAATACCTATTATGGCGTTGGGAAAACGAGCGCCAACTTCGTTCATTCCGAATAGTTTCATGCTCAATACTTGCAGCCAAATGAAGAAAGGTGGTTTTTCCCAAAAGGGTTCGAAGTCAATTTGCACTTGCCAATAATTGCCTGTGACAATCATCTCACGAGCGCACTCGGCAAAATTAATTTCATCCCAATCGAATAAGTGCACATGGCCCAAGAAGGGAATGTACAAGAGCGCACCAATGAGCACGATCAATAAATAGGCTTGGCTACTTTTCATTTGCAGGGATAAAACGATTTATAACTACAAATATTATAAAACTAATGGCAAAACCAATGAGACTTCCGAAATAAACATCTTTAAAAAAGTGCGCGCCTAAATAGATACGCGCCATAGCAGCCAGTACAGCTGGAATAATAAGTAATGCGCTCCAGTGCTTATATTTTTTATATACTAAAAATGCCAACAAGGTACTTAGGGCAAATGCGCCCGTTGTGTGACCTGAAGGAAAGGAGTGGTTGTATAAGACAGAAACAAGCTCAGGAACGTGGATATTCTCTGGTCCGAATACAAAAGCTGGTCTTGGGCAATTGTAATAGGCTTTAAGTCCATTGGCCACTACTGCCAATGCGATGCCTATGCTTCCTGCCGTGCTGAAGTACCTAATATTCCTATGTTGTTTGAAGAGCAAAAGAGCTATGAGCGCAAAAGCGACAAATTCACCTCTCCCAAAGCCGCTGCATACATAAAAGAAGTAATCTGCTGGGAGAGAAATGAACTTTTCATTGAAAAAGTGAAATAAGTCATTAGGAGGATAGTACAAATGCACAAAACCCGCTACAATACTCCAAAGGAGAAATAGCGAGATGTAATATTTATTAGCCTTGATGATCGAAATAAAGGGCATTGCTTATGTGCGCTTAAAGATAGTTCTTAGCTTGCCAAAATTCCTGACAAACCAATCTTTATTAAATACAGGGCTGTCATTATTGGCTTTGTATAATAAGTATATAGCAAGGACTGAGAAGAGGAATGATGGCAGCCACATACCTTGCCAAGGTTCTACAATCATTTCTCGGGATATTTTCTCACCAATGGTATTGAGTACATAATATATTACGAAGAAGCACACCGCTAAGATGAGTGGCATACCTAAGCCACCTTTTCTTATAATGGCTCCTAATGCTGCACCTATTATAAATAATATTATACAGGCAAAGGGTAGGGTAAAGCGCTTGTGGTACTCAACTTTATTCTCGGCGTATGTTATTTTTTGCAACTTTAGGTTTTGCTTGGTTATTTCTATGGTGTTTTTTACGCTTCGTGCGTTTACTTCTGCGCTATTGGCTACACGAGCTAATAGGCTGTCGGCTATTTTTGTTTTGAAAGCTAGTGCTTGTTTTTTGCCAATGACGGATGATGTATTGCTATCCAATGCCGTTATGTAAGTCGTAAGTATTTCTCTGACACTTGATTTAGTGTTAATGATGCGTTTGGCTGTTGTATCTATCTTTTTGCTTATTTGCTTAACCGTCATAACGGTGCGCATGTTTTGGAAGTACTCTTCATCGGTTTCGCGCAAGGCAAAATCCGAAAGGTCAAATACCTTTTTCCAATACTTAAAGCCTAAGCGTATTTGCTCATTCTTGCCTTCTTTTTGGTTTTCCTTTTCTTCGTATCGCCAACCGTCTCGTAACTCAAAGATTAAGAAGTTCTTATCCTCGGTGGCATACATCTTACCATGCTTTGCAATAGTAACTTTTTGACCTTTTTGCCCTTTGCTGTGGTCGTATATTTTTACATCGTGTATAGTCTGGTTATCTGTTTCCTTGCTTCCTACGTATATAATCTGGTTGGGTATGTCTTTATAAAATACACCTGCCTTAATATTAACCGCCGGTTTCTTATTGGCAATGTCGTAGTAGGTTTGGAATGCCTTGATTTGTGCTGTTGGAATAACTTGATCATTGAAAAAGAATGAACCAACGGCAATGAGTATCACTAATATAAACTGGGGCATAACAAAGCGTGCCAATGAAATGCCTGAAGATTTAAGCGCAGTCAATTCCGAGCTTTCGCCTAAATCGCCATAATATATAATGGCAGAGAATAGGATGGCCAATGGCAGAGAACCTGGCACTAAGGGCAAAGCTTGCAATCCCAAGGTGCGCAATACGATGCCGGCTTCAATACCTTTGCCTATATAATCATCAATATAAAGCCACAAATACCACATGGTGAATGCGAACCATACCACAAAAAAAGCCGCGGTTAATCGGGGCAAATAGTTCTTGACGGCAAATCGTGCGAGTTGTGACATTGAAGCCTCAAAAGTAAAAGAAAGTATCTTAGAAATAGGTTAAATGTTTTTCTTTAGTGAAGCCAATAGAAGTTAGGGAATAAGGACAAGGTAGCTGTAGTGTTAATATTCACTTTGTAGTAAAACTTATCTTAGGATGAAAAATCCCTTTTGGCTATTGGCTAATTCCTAATCCCTAATAACTACCTTGCAAATCAAATGGGACAGAACTTCAAAATGGTCGCTAAAACCTTGTTTGGTTTTGAGGATTTATTAGCAACAGAATTGGCAGACTTAGGTGCTGCACATATAGAGAAAGGAACACGTGTTGTTCATTTTGAAGGAGATAGCGGTATGATGTATAAGGCTAATCTTGCATGTCGTACAGCTATTAAAGTGTTGAAGCCCATTCATTCATTTCATGTAAAAAACGAAAAGATGCTCTACCAAGGCATTATGAAAATGGATTGGACGGAGTATCTTGATTTGGAAAAAACCTTTGCCATTGATGCAACGGTCTTCTCCGAATATTTTAATCACTCAAAATATGTGGCGTTGAAAACTAAAGATGCCATCGCGGACTTTTTTGTAGAAAAAATGGGTAAGCGCCCAGATGTAGATACGGAAAATCCGCACTTGCGTATTAATATCCATATTGCGCATGATACTTGTACAGTGTCTTTGGATAGCTCTGGTCAGAGTTTGCACCAACGTGGTTACAGACAAATGACTGGCTATGCGCCTATTAATGAAGTGCTGGCAGCTGGATTGTTGTTGCACTCGGGCTGGTTTGGTCAGAGCGACTTCTTAGATCCCATGTGTGGGAGTGGAACAATATTAATTGAAGCAGCGATGATTGCTTGTA
Organism: uncultured Chitinophagaceae bacterium; assembly: GCA_938017685.1. GTDB lineage: Bacteria > Bacteroidota > Bacteroidia > Chitinophagales > Chitinophagaceae > JAGNRR01. Next base: position 13,365 of record CALIIL010000140.1, on the reverse strand, counting down.
ATATTCCAGCAAATATTAATAGAGAGTACTTTGCTTGTATGGATTGGGCTTGTTGGGACGAAGACTTGTTTGAACAAATGCGCGAGTTGTTGATGAAGAAGATAAGAGATTATGATTTTGAAATGCGTGGTTTTGATACCAATCCTAAAGTAGCAGATTTTGCTAAAGAAAATATTGAGTACGCCGGACTGGAAGATTATATTAAAATTGCGAAGCAAGATTTCTTTAAAAGTGAAAAGGTCAAAGAGGAAAAGTTGCACATGCTTTTTAATCCGCCTTATGATGAGCGCTTGGAAATAAATACAGAATACTTTTATGAAGATATTGGTAACACCTTGAAGAAACATTATGCTAACTCCAACGCATGGATGATTACTGCCAACTTAGAAGCTTTGAAGTTTGTTGGTCTGCGTCCTTCTCGAAAAATACATTGTTTTAATGGAGCCTTAGAAGCTCGCTTGGTAAAGTATGAAATGTGGGCAGGAAGTAAACGCACGAAGTTTCAGAATAGGGGAGAGGATAATAAAGTTGAAAATAAAGCTGAAAACAATACGGAGGAACAAGCGTCTGAGTAAGTTATTTTTAATTGATAGTAAGCCCTGCACCAAGGTTGGTCTTATGACCAACCGCTATGTGTGTGGCTTTTGAGTAAGGCAGTTTGTTGGTGATAGCACCATCAATGACGGACTGATTGAAGTTGCAATGTAATTGCGGAAGTTAGTAAGAAGTATTAATTGCTAGCTTAAAATCTAGTTCGCCATGTAAATCTACAGGAATGTCAACAGGGTTTAGGACGGGCAATTTAACAGTTGTGGCAATTGGGATAAAAGAATTTTTATCTGTTGTCAAAACAACATCAGGCCCATTAATCTTAGCGCATGCAATAATTCTAGAATCGGATTGGATATAACTTTTAGCATTGAAAACGCCAAGGATTGATAGGATTCTAGCGTGTTCTTTAAAGAATTTAGAGATGTGACCTTGAGAAATATAACTGGCGAAATCTCGTACAATAAAATCAGCCTCAGTACTCGTAAAGTTGGCTATTTGTAAATTGCTTGAACTGAAAATAGTACAAATTTCATTGATTAGGTCGTCGTCAAATTTTAAAAGTTCAGACATCGTAATACTAGAAACAACCCATCGTGGTTGTCTTCCACTTGTTTCTGATAAAGTATTTATAGTAGATAATAACTCTTGAGATTTATCTATTGATAAAAGTTTATTAGCATCAACTTTGCCTCTATTCTTTGGTTGGGATATACAATCTATAATAAAAGAAGTATCAACAAATATCCTTTGCCATTCATTTATTGGTAATATATTCATTCGGTTTCTTTTTGTAAGTTTTCAAAGAATTTTTCTCCGTAGTTTTCACGAAATTCATGAATTGCAGAAACAAAGGAGCTACGCTCTAATACTTGGAAGGAGTTCAATTCGATTTTCTGAATATTTTTACCTTTAAGCTCATAGGTTTTAGTAACGTTAAATCGTAATTCTCTTTTTTTGAAATATTTTAATAATTTCTCTTCATCTTCAGCACTTACTTCTACTTCTTTATCTTGATTAGTAATATGTATCATTGCATTACCATCTAAATTACGAGAGCCAATTCGAGTAATCATACCAACAATTGTATCGTTTTCAGAGATAATTCTTTTTTCTTCCTTAATGTTTACTTCCCGAATTCTTTTAATAAACGACTTGTCGGGATTGTACACATCTAGATAAATGCCTTTCTTTACTATTTTACCTATTGTCTTGGCATAAGCTTTTTGTTTAGTACCGAAGCCTTTGTAATCGGATTCTGAAATTTTTTGATGTAAAGAGTGAAGATTACTGTTAGTCATAGAACTAGCAGTAGTAATAGTTGGTGCATAACAGTTTGATTTGATTTCAGACAAAATGATTTCATCCTCTTCATTCGAAATGTTAAGTGCGTCATGCAAGCGTGTTAAAAGTTCCGCTAATAGTTTTACATTAAAAGCATTATGAGGAGTAAGAGATAACTCTTCATCGTCAAACTTTAAAGTAAAATGGAATAAGTCTTCCCTATTATTCATTGAGCCAAAGGTAATAAATTAAAATACAAAATTAATGTTATACTGCATAATGAGATTACGTCTTGAAGTAAAAAAAAGCACCACCCGAAGGCAGTGCTTAAAAAAGAAAAGAGAGGAAACAAGTATCACCCAACACTAAGCTCCAACAAATTATTAGTACCATCCGTAATAGATTGGTCAGTAAACTCGAACGTACCCAAGTCATCTGCCGTAATTGTAACATTGAGCAAGTCGGGCATGTCTACACCGGCAAAAGTTTCTAGGTCGTCTTCATTCGTGGTACGCGCGGCTAGGGCGGTATTGGTCAGTTGCAATGTGGCAGATATAATGTAATGCCTAGTTCGGTGTCCCTGACGACCCATTATAAAACTATAAACAAGGCTGCTTATTCAGGTCTAAGCTATAGTAAAAAACAATCACAATAAACGGGTAGTCAAGCTATAATCACTTTTTTTTGCAAATGATATTCATTTCAATCATTCATGCAATTAGACCAACAGACAAAAATAGATTTAGAATTCGATACGATATGCGAGTTGTTGGCCAAGTATTGTAAATCTACTAAGGCTAAAGAGTTGGCCTTAAACCTTAAGTTTTTTGCAGATATAGATTTGTTAGAGCGAGAGTTTGAGCTCTTAGAGGAAATTCAAAATATACATCAGGCGGATAGTTTGAGCTTGCCACACCCGAGTTCTGAAGATATAGATGGTGCATTAAAGTTGTTGCGTGTTGAAAATGGGGTGCTTATCTTGGATGAGTTAATCAAGATTTATAGGCTGTGTATTGGCACAAAGGAGCTCATTAAGTTTTCTAGAGATAATAAGATCGTTGCTCCGCTGATTTATGAAGCTTGTGCGCACATTGATCGTATTGATGATGTACTAGATATTATTAAAAGTGTATTAAATGAAAAGGAATTGGGCATTAAAGATGATGCGTCTAAAGCATTATATGAAATAAGAAATCAATTCCAATCCAATAAGAAAGAAATTAATAAGAACTTTGATAAAGCATTAAGGCACTATCGAAGCGAAGGTTTCTTAGCGGATACAGAACAGTCTATGTTAGAAAATAGACGGGTGTTGTCAGTTCTCTCGTCTTATAAGAAAAGAGTAAAGGGGCGTGTTGTTGGTATTAGTACCAAAGGTGTAGTTACCCATATCGAGCCAGCCGTCAATGGTGAAATGAATATTCTGCAAGATCAGTTGCGTATTCAGGAGCATCATGAGTTGCACTTGATTTTTTCACGCATTACGGATGAGTTGCGATCGCAAAGGAATAATTTAAAAGCATTTCAGCGTTTGTTGGTGCGCTTTGATGTATATAATGCTAAGGTGCGATTTGCCGACACTTATGCCGGTGTGCGGCCTAAGATTAATAGGCATACCAAAATGTATTGGGAGCAAGCTATACATCCTTTGCTTAAAATTAAAAATAATGAACTCGGCTTAAGTACCATTGGGCAGCAAATTGAGTTAGATACTGAGACCCGATTTTTAGTTATTTCAGGTCCTAATGCGGGTGGTAAATCTATTACCCTCAAGACAGTTGGTTTGGTTCAAATGATGTTTCAGTCTGGTTTGTTCTTACCGTTAAACTCGAATAGTCAATGTTGTTGGTTCGATAATATTTATTCTGATATTGGTGATAATCAATCCATCGAAAATCAGTTAAGTACTTATAGTTATCGCATTAATAGAATGAAGTTCTTTTTAGAAATGGCTAATGAGAATAGCTTGTTGTTGTTAGATGAGTTTGGAAGCGGTTCTGACCCAGAGTTAGGCGGTGCCTTAGCAGAAGTCTTTTATGAAGAGTTATATAATAGAAACACATTTGCGGTTATTACAACGCACTATACCAATATTAAAATATTAACAGCAACGCTAGCACAGGCCGTGAATGCTTGTATGTTGTTTGACACTAAAAACTTAAAACCATTATATGAGTTGTCAGTAGGGCAGCCTGGTTCTTCATTTACATTTGAAGTGGCACAGTATAATGGAATTGCTCCTGAGCTCTTGGATAAAGCAAAAGCTAAAGTGTCGGAAAGTAAAATTCAAATTGATAAACTATCTGCTTCTTTACAAAAAGAAAAGTCTAAATTTCAACAAGTAAACACTGAAGCTATTCAAGCCAAGGCAAAAGCAAAAGCGATGGTTACAACTTATGATAATAAGTTGACCACATTGGCCGAAAAGCAAATCACACAAATAAAATATTTTGAACAGCAGAATAAATTTGTGAGTATGGGGAAGAAAATATTTGAGCAGATTAAAAAATATGATAAGTCCAAACCGCTCAATGATGCTATTAAAAAGATTGTAAATATTGAACGTTCAAAACTCGCCGCTACAGAAAAGCCAGTTGTCTTTGATCAAAAACTAAAAGCGCCTAAACTAGCAGCTGGAAAAGATGAGAAAAAGGAAATTAAAAAAATAGAAAAAGCTATAGAAGTGCGTAAAGAGGAGAACGTGCAAAAGCCAATTGAGCTGGGCGATACCGTGCGGTTAAAAAATCAAACGCAGTCTGGTAAGGTTACAGCTATTAAAGGAAAAAAAGTAAGTGTCGTTATTGGTAATTTTACTTTCAAAACTACCTTGAGTGAGTTGGAGCATTATTGATAAAACGCTTTGAAAAACATTGTAATTTAACCTAATAAGAAAAGTCATAATAGCATCCTTTCGAAAGTTTGTTTTTGAAGAAAAACTAAATATAGTTTTCTGCTGAGTTGCTTTGCAAGCTTGAGCTATTTATATTAACTAGCTAGGTCTTGTGCGATTAAAAATAGTTTAGCACAAGCTTTGGCATCGCTCAATGCATCGTGATGTTTTAATTCAATATTATGTCTTTCGCAACAGGCGGCTAAATTATTGGGCTTAAATCCTAAGCCTCTAAATATTTTTACGGTGCATTCCCATTTGGGTGCAGTGTCTAACTCTGAAGGATGGATATTGTAGTCGTGCATACTTTTTAAGAGCACGCCTCTATCAAAGGCTTCGTTATGGGCTATTACTAATTGACCGTTTAAGCGACTAGCAATATCTGGGAATACTTCACTAAAGATTGGTGCGTCATAGGTATCCTCTGGTGTAATACCATGCACTCTAATGTTGTGATAGTTGTAGTCGTTAAAAGGAGGTTGTATTAATTGATGGTATTCTTCTATAATTTCTCCTTGTTCTACTCGTACTATACCTACCGAGCATATGTTATGCCCAACAGCGGTTTCGAAATCTATGGCGGAAAAGGTATGCGACATGGAACGTAAAAGTAAGGTGAAATAATATTGGATGGGTGTTTTGTGATTGTTGGTCCGAAGTTTCGGACTTGTGACCAACAGCTTTATTGATATGGGTTAGAGTTTGTTGGTGATAGCACTAACAAAGGCGAAATTTAAATTACATTTTGTTTTTTTTTGATTAAATCAAAAGAACCCTACAACAAATCCCCCTCCCGTATCTCAGCAATAGTAGCAGCGCCCAATTGCACCATATTATTTTTCAGGTCTTCTATAAAGATTTGTGCGGCATGGTCTCCACCATATTTGCCTAAAGCAGCAGCGCCATAAAAGAAGGGGCGGCCAGCAAAAACAAAATCAGCACCAAGGTATAAAGCGCGCATAATATCGAGACCATTGCGTACGCCACTATCAAAAATAATTTTTGCTTTACCCGCTACAACTTTGGTAATAGCAGGCAGTGCGTCGATGGCTGTAGCGGCGCCATTAAATTGTCGTGCGCCGTGGTTGCTCACCCATATACCATCCATGCCAGCTTCGATGGCCTTGGTGGCATCTTTGGGATTCATAATGCCTTTGAGTATTACGGGACCGTCCCACATTTCTTTAATCTTTGTGCAGTACTCCCAACTCAGTGTGCCACCCAATCGGTTGCCCACAAAACCACTTACAAATTTCATGTTGTTATTATTGGTATAATGCTCTACGGTTTTTAAACTAGGAATGCCGTTGCGTAAGGTATTAATACTCCACACAGGATGGGTAGCGCCTTCCCAAATCATACGTGGCGTAATTTTTGGTGGCATGCTCATGCCTGCTCGCTTGGTGCGTTCGCGCATGCTAGGCATCGGAATATCGGCAGTAATAACTAAGGTATGATAACCAGAATCTTTGGCACGTTGCAAAAGAGATTCTAAAATGTGTGGATCCTTAGGCGGGTATAATTGAAACCAACCCATATCGCCCACATGTTCGCCCACCGTTTCGGGCGTTGCAGTAGCTAGTGTACTCAGGCAAAATGGAATATTAAATCGCTTACAGCTTGCGGCTAAAAGTTGTTCTGCTTTGGGCCACATGAGACCGGTAAGTCCTACAGGTGCAACACCAATAGGAGCGGCGTATTTTTTCCCAAAAAGTGTTGTTTCTGCATTGGCCATTAATTCGCCTTTGCAAAACTGGGGTAGGAAGTTTATTTTATTAAAAGCTTCTTGGTTTCTATCTATCAAATGCTCATCGCCTGTGCCAGACTCTAAGTATTCCCAGGATACCTTAGGGATTCTTTTTTTAGCTTTCTTAGCTAAATCCGCAATGGCGGGGTACTTATCAGTGAGCTTAGCTTTTTTGTTATCGTAGGACATAAAGTTTTTCTTCTTTGAAGCTTCCGTGTGCGAAAATAGTCATCTATTGGCAGTTTTTATGCTGGTGTCTTGCTGAATTTATTTCTGCATTTATTTCTGCATCTTTGGATTGGTATTCTTTTCTTAACTTGTGTTATACTTTTTTCTTGATAAAAAAGTATCAAAAAATCAAGACTTGGAATAAATAGCTAAAAATTAAGTAAATCGGCTAAATCAATCAAAACTCGCGCTCATGCTTTTTATAAGACTGAATTCCTTTTTGCGCTCAAACAGTTGATTGCTTTTTAACGCCGACTTGCTCAATTTTCTTTACCACACTTAAGGTGGCAAGCTGCTATTTCTTCCAAGGTCGAACTGCAGTTGTACCTGATGTTTTACTTTTATAAGGTTGAAGGTGTTAGGGGCTATTTCTTATAGGCTTGGTTACTTTTGTATTTCTGATATTATTATGTTCTCAATACCTAATCTATAATATCAGTTGTTGTCTATGAAGCTTTAATGCAATTTTGAGTTATGATGAAAGTATTAATTGTTGTATTTAGTATCATTCTTGTTTTGTTTATTGGTGTTCAAATATTTGCTATGCGCAGTCAGTCTGGAATAGAAACGTATCCCTACGAAGTGGTTAAGACCTACGATGATTTTGAAATTAGGAATTACGAAGCCAGTTTGTTTACAACCGTTAAACTAGCGACGAATAATTATAATGAGGCATCTGGCCAAGGCTTTTCTAAGTTGGCAGCTTATATTTTTGGCGGTAATGATCGACAAGAAAAAATTGCTATGACCTCGCCAGTAGCTATGAGTTTGGAAGATAGTATGACGGTTATGTTTATGGTACCAAGAGATTTGGATAAAGAGAAATTACCGACACCCAATTCGAGCGATATTGATTTTAAAGAAATGCCTGCGAAAACAGTTGCAGCTATTCGCTTTGGCGGATGGGCCAATGCTAAGAAAATTGAAAAGTATAAACAGAAATTAGTGAGGGCGTTAAAAGAAGAAGGGATAGAGCATACGACTAACTTCTATTTCTTAGGTTATAATCCGCCCTATGAAACAATCAATAGACGCAATGAAGTGATTGTGGAGTTAGTTAATTAAAAGTTGACTCTCTTTTGCTGAAAAAATAACCACAGTATAGTGGCTAAGACAGCACCCAAAATAGTGCTAACAATATAAGCCCATAAGTGCTCAGTATGTCCCGAAACAATGGCTGGTCCAATGGAGCGCGCTGGGTTCATAGAGGCTCCGCAAGTAGGTCCGGCAAAATAGGCTTCTAATCCTACAACGGTTCCCGCCGAAATAGCAATCAGGTGAGACCATTTTTTATGCTGGCTTACCCAAAGTATAACAAGCATTAATCCAAAGGTTAGAAAGAACTCTAGTATAAAGCTTTCTTGCCAAGAACCAGCGGGAAGGCTAGAGCCTAAGGTTTCATCTGCTGGAAATAGAAGGCGTAATAATAAAGAAGCAGATAGTGCACCAATGATTTGAGCGGGTATGTAGTTTAGGAGTTTTTTCTTGTCAAATAAATGCGTGATTGAAAATGCAATACTGACAGCAGGATTGATATGTGCGCCCGAACTTTTGCCAAAGGCGTAAATCATAGCCGTGACGATAGCGCCAAAACTTATGGCAATACCCAAGTTGCCAATATAACCTGGATATGCATTGTCTAAGACAATAGCGCCAGTACCCACAAGTACCATGGTGAAGGTGCCTATCATTTCTGCAAGGAAGGTTCTCATTTACCGGCCCAAAATAGACATAGCCCTTGAATTAAAATAAAATTCTAAGTTATTTGTTCAATATATTCGGACTAAGAAATTAAATATTGGCTAGTCGTTTTTTTTATATTTTGTTTTTTGGCAAGGTTGTCTTGATATTGCGCTTTCATTTTTAAGGCTTTGGTCCAATAGATTATGCATTGTTTCTTCTTGCCTTCTTCCTTACATATTTTTCCAAGTGCCAAATGTGTTGTTATATTGTTAGGTGCAATGGTGTTGCTTTTGCGTAAATACTGTTTCGCTTCTTTTAAGGATCCATCAGGAAGTCCTCCTAGGAAGGCTACAATTTTTTGTTCGGCATAAGTAAGCGTTGCACGCTCGTAATGCCACATGCCTAAAATGGTCATGGCTTCAAAGTGATTGGGTTGATATTGTAAGGTGCGCTCAGCATATTTTTTGATTTGTGCGCTTAGTGCAATTCTTGATTTTGGATAGGTAACGGTATATACTTTGCCTCCATAATATACAGCCAAGGCAAAATTGGCATCAGCATTTTTAGGTGCTAATTTCAAAGCTAGTTGGGCATAAGTCAATGCAGTCTTGTAGTATTTTTCACGAGTAGGGTTGTTCGTGCTTCTGTTGCCAATATTGGCACACATGATACTTGCTTGGCTTAATGCCTCTACATTTCTAGGCTTGATTTTTATGGCTTGCTCATAGTATTTTAAAGCTTCTTGATCGTTTAACTGATGTTGTGCCTTATTGCCTTTTGCGGGATACTCCATACTAGTGTGGGCAAAAGTGGTTGTATTTAATAATAAGGTTAGTATTGCTACAAATATTTTTTTTTCATAAATAGACTTAACACTACAAAAGTGTTATCCGTTAGACTGTTAAGACTACTAGGTGGTTGATTACTTACTTAAGATAGAAAAATTAACTTAGGGATGACACAAGTTGCTGGTTTTAAAACGGACTATTGGTTCTTCAATTCCTTCTTGCACTTTTTCCAAAAGCCAAAGAAAGAAGGGTAGTAACCTTTGATATCAAACATCCAATCGCGTGGCTCTTCATGACCATTGTAATGTGCGTTGGTCGGATGCTCTTTATAGTAGATTAAGTCCTTAGGAATTTTATTGGCTAGCTCGCTAAATGCTCCAACCATAATTTTTATGTCCTTAATATTTTTAGATAAATCAAGTACAAAGTCAATACATTGATTACTTACTGGATATTGTTCGAAAAAGGATGGTTCTAATAATAAGATGCGTTGCATGTCATCATTACCGTACCAATCTGGATCTAAATTATAATAGTTATAAATAAGCGTTTTCTTATCTAGTTCAAGGGTTGGTATTTCTACTTGAGGCAAGTTTGTAGTTGCTGAGAAAGCTTGTGTCTCTTGTAATATAGAGGGGATGTTCAAATCGTCGAATGCTTCATAAGGAACATCTAGGAAGGTGTTTTTTTGATCGCTATTAAAATACTTATTGATGTTGTCCTGGTTGGCGTAATATTTTTTATTGGCATTGCTGCCGGCCACCCACTGCCAGCTTAAAGCATTACTGGCCCAGTCTCCATCTAACAAGTGATAGTGCATCCATTGTGCTGGATTGCGCCAATGGCTTTGTGCTATATTACAAGCAATGGACGCAGTGTACATGCGCATATGATTGTGCATATAACCCGTCTCATATAATGAGTTTATGCCAGCGTCTACGGCTGTAATTTCTGTATTAGCTCGAACGATTGATTGTGCTATTTCGTTGTTCGCAACCTTGCTTTGCGAGTGCTTTAAATCATTGTTTATTGCATCTCCTTTCTCAATCCATATTTGCTGCCAATAATCTCTCCAAGCTAACTCTTGTACTAGCTTTTCTATTTGCTGCCATTCGAGTGGTAGGGATTGGATGTGCTCAAAAACTTGTTTTGTAGTAATAACACCTCTTGAAATATAAGGGCTTAAATAGGTGAGTGCGCCTTGCTCAAAGTTTCTGGTGCGCCCATATTTAACAGGGTCTACTTCTTGGATGCGGTTTTTTATTTTATCTATTTCCCAAGGAAACATTAGCGCTTAGAAATTTTATTATTAGCAATCGTATTTTGTCTTGAACAACGAAAACGGCTTATCTCTGAGCTTCTTTTCTTACCGTGCTTTTGGCTTACGCCACTATTTACTCTTTTGCGCCATAGTCGAAACGAACTTGGTTTTAAATTTCGGCGCATAAGTTTAATTACTTCTTGTTCCGGTGTGTTAAACTGAAATTCAATTGCTTCAAAGGGTGTGCGGTCCTCCCAAGCCATTTCGATAATTCTATCTATTTCTCTTTCTGTCATTATAACAATTTGTAAAATTAAGTAATTGTACATCCAAAAGAGGATATAGAATATCTATAGTGTAGTTCTGTATTAAAAAGAAACCTACCTTAGCTATTCTTAAATTAGATTATGGCAGAAGTAGTTAGCAGGCAAGAAGACACGATGTTGGGGCATCCTAAAGGTTTGTTTGTATTGTTTTTTACAGAGTTGTGGGAACGTTTTTCTTATTACGGGATGCGTGCCATATTGGTTTTGTATCTTACGCAGGCTACAACGGATGCAGTGAACCCTGGTTTAGGCTGGACTAGTAAGGAAGCTTTGGCTCTTTATGGTTGGTATGGTTTGTTCGTATACTTTACTGGAATATTTGGTGGTGCTATTGCTGATAATTGGTTAGGGCAAAAGAAGTCAGTATTAGTTGGAGGTATATTTATTGTTGCAGGGCAATTTGCTTTAGCGGTAGAAAGTATGACAGCCTTTTATGCGGGATTGTTTTTATTGGTTTGTGGGGTTGGTTTATTAAAACCGAATATTAGTACCATGGTTGGTAGTCTTTATAAAAAAGGTGATGCTCGTCGCGATTCAGGTTTTACTATATTTTATATTGGAATTAATATTGGTGCTGTTCTTGCACCCTTAATTGTAGGTTATTTTGGTGAAGTAGTTGATTGGCATCTTGGTTTTTCACTTGCTGGTTTTGGAATGATCTTGGGACAACTAGTTTATGTATTTGGTCGTAAACATTTAGTTGGAGTGGGAGACTTGCTCAAGCATTCTGCAGAGCATGCTCATTTAATGAAACAGCCTTTAACCAAGATAGAAAGAGATCGTATGGCTGTTATGTTTATTTCATTTTTGATCGTAATGGTTTTTTGGGCGGCATATGAACAAGCGGGTGGTTTGATGAACTTATATGCTCGAGATAAAATTGATCGTGTAGTATTTGGCTTTGAAATTCCAACAAGCTTTTTTCAATCTTTACATGCTTTATATGTTGTAATACTGGGTGCACCCATGGCATACTTCTGGGTGCGATGGCGTAAAAAAGGTAAGGAAAGTTCTTCATTGTTTAAAATGGGTGTAGGTTCTATTATTATGAGTTTGGGCTTTGTTGCGCTTATGGGTGCTGCTTATGATGTCTCTGTAAGTGCTTTGGATAAAGCTCCAGTTTATTGGTTGTTCCTTTCTTATTTATTGCATGTTGTAGCGGAGCTAAGTTTGTCGCCTGTGGCATTATCCTTTATTACTAAACTAGCTCCAATGAAGTATGCGAGTTTAATGATGGGGACTTATTTTGCAGTAACAGGTTTGGGTAATAAAGCTGCCGGCTTGCTTGGTGAGGCGGCGCAAGATGCAGGTGAAATGGCTATTTTTACTGGTATTGCACTTACGTCTCTTTTATTAGGGGTATTAATTTTACTATTTGTAAAGAAGCTCAAAGCGCTTACCCATGGAGCGGAAGAGGTTGACGTAGATTAAGTTATTCTTCATGCTGCTAGCTAAGTTATCCTAGTCTTGACGAAGTAATATCATAGAGTTTTATGTGTTATTCTTGAGCGCCAAAACTTTTAGCAGTTTCAATCCAATGTTCTGATATACCCTTAATATCTGAGCCTAAGGCTTTGGCCAAGTGTAACGCCACAGCAATGCTTAATACGGATGCTTCATGTAAGGCTTGCAATGTTTGTATGTTGCCAAAGGTTTCTTGAGCTTTAGTCAAGAGTAAATCATTGTGTTGTTGAATAAACGAAATAGGGTTCTCTTTATCAAAAGCAATGTCGGGTAGCATTAAGCAGTCTAGCCATTCTTGTCCAATTTTTTTGGCAAGTTGTTTTGGCGTTTCATTTCCCAAAGCTCTCCAAGCGGCTAATGTTTTTGTATCGCCAGATGTTGATAAGCCTGTTTCTAGTAAAAGTTCAAAACCAATATTCGCTATATTTTGCATGACTACTAAATATTCATCTTGTGCGCTTTCGAATAGATTTACTTCTTGCCCTTTGAGATATTCGCCCACGCTCATTTTGGGAAGTTCTAATACCTCGGCGCAGTCATTTAAGCAGGGGAATTGGTCACCTTGGTATATATACTCTGCTTTATAGTATTGTATCTGACGACCTAATGGATATAAGCGGCAAGCTAGAGGGCGTCCTTGATACACAGTGCAACCAACGCCAACTTTGTATTGGCTGCAAGCCGCTTGTCCTTTCTGATCTGGCGTTCCATTAAAGAGTAATTGTATGCCTCCCGCTTCACAGTACAAGTCTCTAAACTCTTTGGGGCTATTTTTTTTCTCTTGGCTAATAGATGCTAATTCCCAAGGATTAATAAAAATTGTTTTGCCAAAGCAGCAGGTGCCGGTTCGTGAGCAGGTGAGAGGGAGTACGCTTTGATTAGTTAGGATGGTTGTTTGCATTAATTATAGCCAAGGTAGGATATCTGAATTACGATATCGTCTTGGCAAGAAGTTTTGTTTCAATAAGAAACAATAAATGCAAAAAACTCGTTGTGGTTTTATAGATTTCTATGTTTCAACCAAATAAAAAATGCTTTAATTTTGAGCGTAGCAAAAGGCGAAGGTGAGTAACTCATCTGTTGCGATTATTATAAAAATGGATCGGCATTGAGCCGTTCCATTTTTAAGCAAAAAGCTCAGGCTC
>CALIIL010000139.1 GCA_938017685.1 uncultured Chitinophagaceae bacterium | reverse complement strand
GATCTTTAAAATATTTCTCTTTAGTATTCCCAATTGAACGTTCAAAAAAAGAAGTAGAATGAATAAATACCGCAGTTTTATTTTGAAAAAAGAACCCGTACATTAATCTCTTCTACTGACCATTTGTTTTTGGTTGGGTCTTTAACATTTTGACTTCCTGTTCCAAAATTAAAGTCTGTTATTGGCTTAGCTACGTTTACGACACCAAGATTAACCGCTTCTATTTCATTGAAAATATTACTAACATTCTTCACAAAACCATTATTAAAATCAAACCTTATAGCATCACTTTTCGATTGTCCATTTACAATGGTAATAGATTCAAAAACAACATCTGCTATAGAAAGCATACTTCCATTTGCTTGGAAATTTTTGATTTCAACATCGCTGACACTCTCTACCCAGTCATCACCATCGAATAATTTATCATTTTCAGCATTGGTCCCGTCTCCCATACCCCATGCATACGCTGTTACATTTTCTCCTGAAGCACCACTTACAATAGCTTTATTACTTGGCGGAGTCACCATTAATGCCACCTGATAAGTTGCCAAGCCATCTGGCGCCGTCAGAACATCAGACATCATTGTAGCCACTTTACCAATCCCATAATTGGTATCAGCGCTTGCTCTTATTTGTACGCTGGCATATGGAATAGGTATCTCCGACTCTACATTCAAAGTTACCCACCTAGTACTGAGCCCCGCTTCGTTTTCCATGATTAATCTAAAAGAATAAGAGGTCGATTTCGTATCTGTAACCACTCCAGTTAATACATAATTGTCACCACTTCTTTTAACGGATAACCAAGACGGAAGCTCATCATCAGCTTCTATATAAAGACTAGTAATCGCATCTCCTTCTGGATCCCAAAAATCTTTGCCCAACCTAAGTATATGAGCATACTCTTGTCCTACATAAGCAGCTGACAAAATGGTTTCTTGTCTTGCCCAATTAGGTTTGCCTGGTGCTTGATGCTCCATTAAGTAGACATCTAATAATGTTAGTTGTGTCATCGCAAAATCCTTTACGAGCAAGTTATTCCAGTTGTATCTTTTGACTAACGGAAGTCCTAAAGAAAGCGCAGCTCCATTGAGTAAATAAGGACCATACCAAGCAATAAAATCTTCATTACTTAGTGCTGGTTCTTTCCCTCCATTCCAAGCGCCTTTGCTCATCGGTGGGTCAAAATGCGCCACTACTTTATCATCCCAAGTTCTTGATTGGGCAGGATCATTGGTTTGTGCATATCCATTTCTTTCAATGGACCAACGCATCATGCGTTTGTTATGAGGATTTTCTCCAACCCTTTTTCCTCCGTTAAAAGGATGTCCAAACATATAATCATTGTACAAAGAAGCAGCTGAATATGGGTTTTCATTAGGATCCTTACTCCCTACAGAATTATTAAAAGATATTGCTGCATCTGGGTTACCTTGATGTACCGCTTTCGCGAAAGCTTGATAGATGAGTTGATCATTTAATTTCCCACTATTTTTATCATCTCCGTTGTACAAGTACATCATTTTACCAGAATCAAATATCCAGGCATCTATTAAATCACCATATCTCACGGCATAATCCTTTAAGATAAATTCTGCGTAACAAAACATGTACTTACGTTCGGGGAAGTCACCATCAATATTGAATTGCTTTTTTGATCGTAAAGACGTAATATAAGCTTGAGCTTTAGGGTCAGTATCACACCATTCCATCCAACGTTCGGTTATATTTGGAAGTTCTTTAGGGTTGGGTAAAATAACAACCTTCTTCTCCTTTATCCTGCGTCTTAAAAGTAAATTTGAAGCATTAACATATACTTGCGTTTTCAATCCTTTTGCTTTTACAGCCATTAGCATATCTAAAAAAGGATCTCTTCCTGCCGCAGCACGAGGGACTATTAGATTTACCGGATTATCAAACTCATCGGTATCGCCTTGCCAAAAACTTTCTAGTAAATCGTGCGGCCCTAAATGAACAGAAGAAGAGGTAAATGATTCTCCCAAGTGGAGTTGAATGTAATCAAGTGCTCTCAGGCCTTCTATTTGTTCTAGAAAAGAATCAATGTAGATGTTTTCTCCATTTCCATTGGCTGTTTCTACTGGTTTCCAATTTAAACCATAGGTACCCCTCATCCATTCAGCTCTTAGGCCTTGGTTTGGATCAGGAGTCTGAGCATTTAAGTTAGTCTTGTTTGACAATAATAAAACTATTATCGACAAAAACACCAATGGAATTATTTTTCTATTTATTAAGCTTTTCAAGTTAGAATGTTTTTATTTTAGTTATTCGACAACGATCGCCTTAGTCGCAAATACTTTTGTTGTTTTTAAGTAACCAGGCTCTGGATAGCTAATCAAAAAATTGTTTTCGTCAACTAAATTAAAGACATAATGTGTTGTGCCTTTTGGTAATGCTATGGAAACTCTATTATCGGTAAGTTCCATACTAATTGGAAACCAAATTTCACCAAGAACACCTCCATTAGTAGTATATATGAGTTCTGCTTTTACAACTTTAGCACCATTGTTTTTGAATTTCAACCAAACTTCTTTTCCATCTAATCCATGATCAACAATTGTTGGAATTTCACTTTTACTAGCAATAGCATTTTTAGAGTTAGGATTTAAGAATGGAAATCTGGCATTCAACTTTCCTAATTTTTTTTCCAAAAGGAGATTCATTTTTTTTGCTTTTTCTGGCATCTTAGCCGCAAGATTATTGGCCTCTTCGATGTCTATACGTTTCGAACCATCTTGATAAAGTTGATATAA
>CALIIL010000138.1 GCA_938017685.1 uncultured Chitinophagaceae bacterium | reverse complement strand
TAGCCTAGCTCTTTAATATCTGTTATTACAAAATAAGCTAGAATGCCAGATGGAAGAAAGTGTGATATAAAATGTTCTGCCAAATCTTAAAATTTAACCCCAAAGATAATTTACTCCCCACAGTTATCACGTGATCCAATTTAACCCCAAAGATAATTTACTCCCCACAGTTATCACGTGATCCGCTATTCCTATAGGTTTAGCACTAGCCATAAGAATAAAAAAAGACTGCCACGCTTAACGATGGCAGTCTTAAATATATTTTAATAAGCTATGGCTATCCTAAGTAAGCTTGTAACGACTTACTGTATCTTCCCTTTTGAAGGCGCTTAATTGCACGTTCTTTAATCTGACGAATTCTTTCTTTTGTCAAATCGTACTTCTGACCAATTTGTTCAATGCTCGGACCATCATTTCCACCCAAACCAAAGTAAGCCGAAACAATTTCGCTTTCTCTTGGGCTTAATGATTTCAAGATGCGAGCTATCTCGTCTCTTAAACTATCGTGCATTACATCTGAATCTGTATCATTAGATCCTTCTAACAACTCACCCATGCTTACATCTTCAGAATCCGTAACAGGAGCATCTAAAGAAGCGTGCCTTGTATTAGAAGTGAAAATGTTAGACAGTTCTGATTCTGACATTTCTAATATCTTTGACAATTCCTCTACTGAAGGAGAACGCTCATTCTCTTGCTCAAAAGCGATAATGGCTTTATTCGCACGGTTGTAAGCGCCGATTTTATTCTGAGGCAAACGCACCAAACGCCCTTGCTCAGCTAATGCTTGTAAGATTGATTGTCTAATCCACCATACAGCATAAGAGATAAATTTAAATCCTTTTGTTTCATCAAAACGACCAGCCGCTTTAATCAAGCCTAAGTTACCTTCATTGATTAAATCACTCAAAGTAAGCCCCTGGTGCTGATATTGCTTAGCCACAGATACTACGAAACGTAGATTGGCCATGGTTAATTTTTCCAAGGCCGCTTTACTTCCTGCGCGTATTTCCCTTGCCAATGAAGCTTCTTCTTCAGGAGTAACCATTGGTAGTTTACTAATGTCTTGGAGGTATTTCTCAACAGATTGACTGTCACGGTTTGTTATCTGGGTTGCTATTTTAAGCTGTCTCATATTGTTATAATGACGTTTTTATGTGCTTTTTACTTACAAAAAGTCGTGCAAAGTTAATTGTATTATACTGCACATACAACGTTGTTCGCACTTTCTTAGTGCAAAATTGTGTTAATTTATTGATATTATATAGAGCTTAGAGTTTCTCCTCTAATTCTAAACGATCAAAGTTGATGATTTGATCTTTGGTTAATCCACCTTTTAAGTTTTTAATCTTAATACGTCTAACCTCGTCTAGTCTGGCTTTCATAGCATCAGGGCTATCTTTTAGTATCTTTTTTATTTTCAACTCCTCCTGAACCAAATTATCAATGGTTTGTCCAATGCGCTTGTATTGCACTTCAGTCAGGTTTAGATTATTTTTCAACAAGTCCAATTGTCTTGTGGTCTCTTCACCAAAACCTTGTGCCATGGCAAATGTTACTGAAAATATTAAAATCAATAGTGTGCTTATTACTTTTTTCATGCTTTTCTTTTATTTATAGACGTAAATACTGCTAGTTCCGTTTGTTATTCAATGATTAATTTCTTGACAAATTTAATGTTTTTTTCATTAACCCCTTCAAGGAAATATATACCATTTGCTAAGTTAGACAAATTCAAGTTTTTTTGAATTGGATTAAACTTTACAAGCTGCTGCCCTGTGATATTTAAAAGCGATAATGATTGTAAGCTTAAGTTATGCTTCAAGCTTACTTGAGCCGAAGCAGGATTAGGGTAAATCTCTAATTGCGTATGACTGATATCACTAGTGCTTGCCGGATATACTTGCGGTACAATTTCGAAGTAAGCATCATTTACATCAAAAAATATGTTGTTATGCCCTTTTACCTTAACGCGTGCTCTAGTAGTCGCAATATTAGGAGCAAATACTTCCTCACTTCCATCATTAGGAACATTACTTGCTACTTTATACGTCCATGTTTTTCCAGTATCTACAGATATGTATATATCTACTGTTGGTGTATTGATAGTTCCTCCATCTGTTCCAGCGACATCCCAAGTTACAAATTGCTTCGTATCGCCAGTCCACGTTTGGTTGGCTGTAGCTAAGCTTGTTACTCTAAATAGAGCACTTCCTGTATTGATAACATTTACATCTAATGTATTATCACTTCTATTAAATGTGCCAAAACCATTTCTAATATCACGCACCATTAGTCTAAATCTCATTTCGCGAGCTACCTCTGGCAATACTTCTCCCTTTACATCAATTCTATTGAGCATCAAATCTCTCCATTGCGGGAATGTTCTAACAGAGTCGGCGGTTGGATAAAATGATCTAAACAATGGCTCATCCTCCAAGTTGGGCACATTCCATGCGCCGGCACTACCTCTATCGTATTGCTCCCAACAATGTGTTATAGGGTCACCATCCACATCGCTAGCATTGGCAGTTAATTCAAAAGATGTTTTGTATGGAATATTGTATGATTTAAGACTAATATCAGTAACCGATGGCGGGTTATTATTAACGGTTGTTATTGCGGCACAATTTCCATTGCCTTCAATATGCGTATACATTTGAAATATAGAACGTGCATGATAATAATCATCACTGTTATTTTGAATATTATCCGACCCACAAATCCCAGCATAACCTTGAATAGTTGAGGCACTGCCTGGCTCATAGGCATTTGTACTAGAACGGTTACCAGAACAAGAGCCAGATTCAGAGTTAAAAGTGTGGCTACCTCCAAACTGATGTCCCATTTCGTGAGCCACATAATCAACATCAAAAGCATCACCAACTGGGTTAGGCGCGCCAGTAACTCCTTGGGCTTTTCTATTATTACGACATACGGAACCAAGGCTCGCAATACCACCACCACCGGTGCTAAATACATGTCCAAAATCATAATTTGTTGCTCCTATAATATTTGTTACGTTCGTTTGGTTTTGTCCTAACATGGTACCGCCGTTATTATTCGAGTAAGGGTCACTGCCTCCTGGCAAGTATATTAAATCATCCGTATTACCAATTAACTGAGCAGTCATGGCAAACTCTCTTTCAAATACACCATTAACCCTATTCATAGTTGTAGCCATAGCCGATAGCACAGTAGCTTTTGTTGGAGAGGTACCACCTACAGCTGCTGAGTATTCCATTGTGCAGGCCAAAGCTAACCGATATGTTCTGCGGTCTGTTCCAAATGTTTTGTTCGATACATTGGTTAACGGAGGTAGTTCATCAGTCAATGAAATAGCATTATCCATAATATGCTCATCTTCTTCAAAAAGACATTCCATACGTTTGTTCAATGGTCTGCTGTAGTCTTTTTTATAATACACCAGATACCAATCTTTAAGACCATGTTTGTAAGGATCAATGTAATAAGTATTATCTCTATCAAATACGACGGCATGTAAGCCCCATTTGGTAAAATCCAACTTGCCCGTAATACGCGCATCATTTGCTGAGATTAATGTATATGTTCTAATCGTTGGATACTTAGATTTTAATGCTGGCGCTAAAGTCTGATTCTCGTAAATATAGTATGCCTTTAAACCACCCGCCGGAGTTGGTAGTACTATTTGCGGAAAACTACCCATACTCTCTTCAGGTATGAAAGCTTGAAACAAATTAAAATCACTCACTGCCAATTGGGCCAACTGATATTTGTCTGGCACAATCAACTGTTCTCCACCTATTGGAATAGATGTTTCATTAGACAACTGCCATAAACTGTTGGCAAAAATGGGCATGCAAAACGCAGCCATGAATAATATTAATATACTTTTCTTCATCTTTCTTCTTTTCTTCTTTTCTTCTTTTCTTATTTTTCAAATGGCAACTTTAAGTCTCCAGCTTTTTCTTTATCATAACAAATATAAATTGTTTCTCCACCGGATTGTATAGGCATAAATAGAAATACTTTATCCTCTATATTGATATAAGCTCTTAAACCTACATCCTTAGAATACTCGGCTCGGATCGTGTGCATAGCATTCGTAACAGCCTGTCCTTTAAATGTCATTACACCACCATACTTTTTCTGCAACTCCGGGGACATGGTACTTGAAAATGCAATATTGAACAATATACATTGTTCATTCTCATCAATATATACAGGCAGTGCTAGCTTAAAATTAGTACCGTCATTCTTTCTATTGGAAAAGTGCTGATCAATTACTGCTGGGTCACAAGCATAGGCTTTGTAAGCTAGTGGTGCATTTCCACCGTCAAAATCTATATTGCTTGTAAAGGCACTCCAAACGATATCTACACCCTCCGTTTCGCATCTATTTGCCCCTTTGTTTTTATTTACTGTCACTTTCTCACTTTCCTGTTGATTAGTTTCTTTTTTAACCTTGCATGATCCTAAGCCAATTAAGCCCAAGGCAGCAAATATCAAAATACAATTATACATGTAGTAAAAATAAGAAATTCAGTCCTGAATAATGTCAAAAGTTTCTAAGATAAAAGAGAATTAGCTGTTAATGAAAATCTGTAAATAGTGCTTTAAAATTGGCATTTTCTCGTTTTTTACCAACAAAATGCCAGTCACCATCATAATTAACTTCATAGGGTACAAGCATTCCTTTATGCATTTTAAGCTTTACGTGCATACGCACATCAAAATCGTATACTAATGTGTTATAGCTCAAAGCATATTTTCGGGCTACAATAGCATTGTCACTCTCTCTAAACCATGTTTCTAGATTATCAATAACAACCTTGCCCCCCGCACCTTTTTTAGGCTTGGCACTAAATACATAACACCACTCACCATTATATTCTTTCTTGCTCAAAGAGAAATCATAATTATCCGTACGACCATCTTCAAAAATCCCGAGTTTACTGCCAATACCTGGCACACCATGAATGGCCTTTCCTGGCTGAAAGATTAATTCTTTCAACTGGCTTATGCGCAAATTTTCATTCTTAGTAACGCCCTTCCCCACAATATTATTTTCATTGCATTGCTTACTATGTATAAAAAATAACTTGTCATATAACTCAGCCGTGAAATAATTATAATCCCCATCTCGTTGATAAAAATTGCCTTTTACTTTTTCATTACTAAATGACATTGTGCGGCAATTGCCTTTTCTTTCTTGCTTAGAAATGCTGTTGTAGGAAGCTATTTTTCGTTTTCGTTTTGAGTAGAATGAAATATCATTATAAGTGGTAAAGCCTTTTACCTTTAAAGTCTTAAAGGCTTTGTAGAAAGTAGTATCTTTTTTGACCTTTTCAATAAAACCTTCCACATCAAAACCATTACGAACATCTTTAATAACAACTTCGCTTAATTGTACTCCTTGATAAATTTTGGGTTCAGTCGTTTGAGCCCTTGCCTGCATAACTAAGAGTAACGCACAGCATAGCATGAACCACTTTTGTTGTAGTTTTATAGAAATAATTTTTTGTAATGAAAAAAATCTTGTCATTCTTACTCTTACTCTTATTATCTAGTTCGTTGTTCGCTGCAAGTGCTTTGCGCAGCGACTCGATAGATATACGCAAAACTACAATTTATGCTACAATAACAGACTTTAGCGGGAAAACCATACAATCGCAAGCGCTTATGGATATTGAGAGTAAAATGAACGGACAATCACAAGTTATTTTTGATCTTGAAGGCTTAACCGCTGATAGTATTTTGTGGAATGGAAATAATGTTACATTTTCTCAAAGTAGTTTCTCATTAATCGTAAATACTCCTGCCCTTTTCAACAATGGCGATACCGCCTTAATTGATATATACTATCAAGGGCAACCACTACAAGATGCAACCTGGGGAGGTTATTACTTCGTAGGTAATTATAGCTTTCAAATGGGTGTAGGCTTTACTGCACAACCGCACTCAGTAGGTCGTAATTGGCATCCTTGCTTTGATAATATGGTAGAGCGCTGTTCGTATGAATTTTATATAACAACCACTTCTGATAAAATGGGCGTAACCAATGGCTTATTTATTGATTCTAATTTAAATGGAAATGGCACCATTACTTGGCACTATCATTTAGAAGAGGAAATACCAAGTTACTTAGCAGCAGTAGCGGTAAGCGATTATGTATGGGTTAAAAAACAATTGAATGGAAATGTAGGCTTAACGCCAGCATGGATTGCAGCACCTGCTGTGGACACTAATAAGGTCAATGGTTCTTTTGCCAACTTACAATCGTCTTTCTCCATGTTAGAACAATCATTTGGTACACATTCATTTTCCAAAGTGGGTTATACGCTGGTACCTTTTAATGCAGGCGCTATGGAACATGCAACAAATATTCATATTGGTACAGCATTTATCAATGGAAGTTTAAGTTATGAGACACTCATTGCTCACGAGCTAGCACACCATTGGTGGGGCGATTTGGTCACATGCAGCACAGTAGAAGATATGTGGCTCAATGAAGGTTGGGCGAGTTATGCCGAAAGATTGCATCAAGAATTTACATACGGTCGCGAAGCTTACATTAAGGCTGTTCGTGATAATCATTATAGCGTGCTATCATCGGCACATATTGCTGATGATGGATACAAAGCCATTTATCCAATGGATAGCTTACATACTTATGGACCAACCGTTTATAACAAAGGTGCTGATGTTATACATACATTACGTTCTTACCTAGGAGACAGTTTATTTTTTAAGGGGACGACAGACTTTATTAACGCCAATAAATTTTCTGACATTAGCTCTACACAACTGCGCGATTTCTTAACTGCAAATACAGGAGTAAACACAACGGACTATTTCGCAGATTGGATTTTTCAAGCTGGCTTTCCGCACTTTTCGATTGACTCTTCGGTGGTTAATCTTAATAATAATCAATATGAAACTAGTGTGTACTTAAGACACCGAAAACATCAAGCACCTAATTATTACAGCAACGTTCCATTAGAAATTGGCTTTTACGATGCACAATTTACACCTCATATTTATCATGTAACAATGAGTAGTCGTTGTATGGAATTTAAAGTTAATCTTCCATTTGAGCCGCAAATGATTGTTATAGACCCGAATCATAAAATATCAGATGCTACGACTTTTGATAATCTGATAGTGACCAATACGGGCGCAACACTTTTTGATTATTCCAAAGCGCGGGCGGTAATAACTCAAGCGCCCAATAACGATTCGGCCTTATTACATTTAGAACATCATTGGATAGCTCCTGATCGTTTTAAAACAAACCCGGGCAATGACTTTGTATTAAATGATCAGCGATACTGGGAGATCAAAGGAATAAATCTTGACGATATACAAGGTGGCATTCAGTTCCCCTACCGTTCTAACTCGGCTAATAATTATATTGACAGCTCTTGGTTACAAAATACGGAAGACAACATAAGATTATTCTATAGAAAAAACGCTAGTCAAGATTGGGTATTTGCCAACGATAGTATCATTACTGGTAGCCTAAATGATAAGAGTGGTATTGTATATCTAAAAGAAATAAAAGCAGGAGAATATTGTTTTGGAATAAAACGACCTAATTACTCCGACCCATTAGTTAGCGACATACCGCCAGGGCCGTGCGCATTTGCAACCAATATTGCCCCAGTTGAAAAAATAAAATCTAATATTAAGATTTATCCTAACCCGACTAGAGAATTCATAACGATATCCAATGATAAAAAGGAGTTGGTCTTAATAGAACTTTACAATTTGAGTGGCACAAAACTTTTTGAGAAAGAAATAATAATCCATTCGCAAGGCACAAAAGTATTTCTTCCTAATTTTCCTCAAGGAAATTATGTTATATCAGTCTCGAATGAAAACTTTAAACACAGCCAAAAAATTCAAATTCGCTAAGCGGTTTATACTTATCCTGTGTATTCTATTGGTGCAACAAGTTGCCAAAGCGGGGACCCTGAAAATTGACGTTACTGGATTAAAAAATGACAAAGGATTTGTTCAATTAGTCATTTACAACAACGCCAAGAACTTCCCAAAAGATGGTAAGTATTACAAATTATACAAACTTAAAATAACTGGCAAGAAAAGTATCTTAACCGTAAAAAACATGCCACCAGGAACTTATGCGATAGCACTTATGCATGATGAGAACAGTAATAAGAAAATGGATAAAAACATGGTTGGTATTCCAAAAGAAGGTTTTGGCTTTTCGAACAATCCTCGTGTAGTTTTTAAGGAGCCCACCTATAACGAATGTAAGTTTGATATAGGCGGAAATGGCAAAGCAGTTTCTATTAAACTAATCTACTTTTAAAATATTCTATTTTAAATCCTTCCGGCTCTTCGGGCGTTCTTTTTCTTTCCATACAAAGCCGTCAAGGAACCGTTTGTTATTCGGGATTGTTTCCATTGGGTAAAAAGCTCCTTCAGGTTTATCGTAAAAAATTATTCTATTAATCTTCTTGTCCTCAAAGATTATTTTGATCTGAGCACCTTGAGCTGTATTCATCCCTACGAACTTCTTTTCATCATTTTCGGCATAATATACACTCTGAGCATTGCCATCATCAATCACAGTTTGTATGGCATTGTCCTTAAAAAAGGCATCAATATTTCTACCCTTTACTTGATTATACATTTTAGCATAACCGGTGCTATTGCTTAAGAAAGAGTTACCACGAATTTCAAGCTTATCTATATTATTATTTTTTGTATAAATATGTATTGTATCTCCAATTGCTTGCTGTGTACCACTCCACATAATAGGCTTTTTATACAAGCGAAAAACAGAATCGGATTGTGCATAAGACATACTATCACAAATTGCTTGCATACTATCAGAGAATATACGCACGTCTCTATTACAAAGAACTAACTTGCGATCATCATAAGTTTCTTCTTGCTTTTTGCGTAATAAAGTATAAGTATACTTGCCTGCATATTTGATTTTACGATACAGCAATGCAGTATCAATCACACGTAAATTAATCATCGTGTCTGATGCGATAAATATTGAATCGTTATCCGATATTGTAACCAATAAAGGACGTTCGGTGGCTAGCATAAATTTATTATACTCATTATAAAACACCTTGCCTGCATACAACGCTGTGCCTTCATCATTATCTTCAAAGTGCACATGACCTATTGCTTGACCGTAGCCCGTTTCTTTATTATAATTAGCTGCATCGGTATACAAGGTAGTGTTCTCCATTTTATCGTAAATAATAACTTTACCACGAGCACTCCCCTCCTCTGTTTTTTGATTATACTTAATTTTATTTGCTGTTATGGTTTGCTCGCTATTTTCAACAGTTGTTCTTTTTGTAAAAATAGCAGCACCCGTATTCTCATTATATACTCCGCCATTCGTTACTATGGTAGCTTCCTTTCCAAAAACTGTTGTTTGATCCAAAAAACGCATGCTCTTATCTTTCGTATCATACATCAACTCTTTTGATTCAATATCACTATCTGGGTTGGTTATAAAAACATCTTGTTTGAAATAGGCTTTCTTTGTTCTTCCATTATAACGACCATACTCGCTGCTCACCGTAGTCTCTTTAGCCACAAGTGAACCTCCGTTTTTATAAATGCCAATTTTAGAGCGCAAGTTATAGCTTAGGTCATCTGTAACTAATGTATTTCCTTCATCGTATATCTGTACATTATCTTTCATAACAGATTGCGCTGTTAGACCTGTATATTCAACATAATTTGCTTTAGCCGAAGTAGTGCCACCACGTTTTATATCAACATTGCCAAATGCTCTAATGAAAGAATTATCAAGATTAAGATAAGCACTATCACATGTCATAAAAATATCGTCGCTTTTTACCTGCACATTTCCAATCAATCGATTGTAATAGATTTCACCCTTTTTCTCACCAAACAAATCGTCGGCATGAATAATATTAATTTTTGTTTTATTCTCTTGATCCAAAGAATCAATTTGCCCTTGCTGCCTTATTGAATCAGCTGATGTCTTTTTATTCAAAGAGTCTGATTGAGCTATTGCTAAGTTGCTACAGCTAATGATAAAAATGAATAATAGAGTAGAACGCAACAAAACTATTTGGTTGAGTTAGGAGCTGCTGGTGGTGGAGAATCGTCTTTATTCTTGCGACCAAATACGCTAAAATTGATATAGCGTTTAGGGCGTGCACTGATGTCGTATAATAAATTATTGACCGTGGCCATCGTATTTTTTACATTCTTATATAATTTGTCGTCATTCATTAACAAAGCCATTGAACCATTTCCTTCATTAATTTTACTGAGTGTTGTTTCTAACTCTGCCAAGGTAGTTTCTAACTTTTTCACTGTCTGTTGAATTTCAACTTTAGACAACTTCTGTGTTGTCATCTCGGCATTTTTTACAATATTGGTAATGCTTTGATTATTTTTATCTAAGTTAGAAGTAAATGAATTCAAATTATTCATCATGGAAGAAATCTTACCTTTCTGTTGCGACAATTCTTGAGCGAGTAAGTTAATATCCCGCATAGATGTACTCACATCTGCCACGGCCGATTGTAAGTTACGTTGTGTGCGCTCGTTCAAAACATTTTTTATAGAGGTCATCACTGTATCTAATGATGCTATGGTCTTTTCTACATTGGCAACAACTGGCTGCACAGAATTTCCTAACTTATCCATCATACCTACCTCTAATTGTCCCACCACATAGTCGTTACTCGAAATAATTTCAGGAGAACTTCCAATATCTAGGCGCACGACTTTATTACCAATTAGTCCATTAGAAATAATAGTAGCTCTTGTATCCTTTGGTAACTTAACGTCACCTTCAATAGCCATGGTTACAATAATTTCATTAATATTATCTTCATTAAAAGAAATATCATTGACCATTCCAACATTCATTCCATTGACTTGAACATAACTGGCAGGCGTTAAGCCTTGCACATTTGTATACTTAGCCTTTACCGTATTCTTTGTTGAAAAAAAGCCATTTCCTTTCAAAAAGTTGAAGCCTACGAAGAATATTACTAATGCTAGTAAGCCAAGAATTCCAGTTTTTAATTCGTTCGAAATTTTCATTTAATATCTTATTGAGTAAAACTAAACTCTTTTTCTAATTGGCAGACTGTATTGCTGTTCCTTTTTCAACTTCCTTTTTATACTTGGATATTGCTTTATAGATTGCATTGGCACAGTTTAACTTGCCTTGTGGGCTATTTAACATAGCCTCTTCACTTGGATTATTTAAGAAACCAAGCTCTACCAATACAGCAGGCATGGCGCTACCAGCCAATACTTCAAGACCTTTTTGCTTTACACCCATGCTTTTACGGCCTTGGTTTTTAAACTCGTTTTCAATAAATGTTCCCAATAAAATACTACTCGCCAAGAATGTTTGGGAGTATTGAGCAATTAATATTTGTGTCATAGGGTCTTGAGGATTTAATAATCCGCCATCTTGAGCAAAATTTTCGGCATACTCGCCTATTGCTCCCTCTTTTTGATCATTTCTATGCAGCCCTAATACGTATGTCTCAGTTCCATTAGCAGTAGTCACTCGTTTAGGACTAGAATTAATATGTATAGATACAAATAAATCTGCCTTGGCATCATTAGCTATTTTATGGCGCTCCTTTAATGCAGGATACCAATCATAATCACGCGTATAAAGTACTCTAAGCCCGTCCATGTTTTTTCTTAACAAATTGCCTAGGATCTTACTTACGTCTAAGGCTATGTCTTTTTCGTATGAATATTGTCCATGACAACCAGGATCTCTTCCTCCGTGCCCTGCATCAATTACAACTTTGCGTAATCGCTTACCAACCACTCGTTTGCTTTGAGCTTGTAACATTAAATAAGAACAGCTTAAGAAAAGCAGTATGAGGAAGGCGCTGAGTATTTTAGTACTTTTTGATTTCATTATAAATCCTTTAACCCTAAAAAGAAAAAAGCCTGAATAAAACTTTCTTACTTTTACGGCAAATTAATGTGTGCGTAAAGATAGTCCATTGCTGTTATTGAGAAGCACTCCGCCTCGTGTTATTCTGTTAGCGCTGCTGTTATTTGTCAATCTTTTAACATCAGCACAAGTTTCAGATACACTAGCGGTTAAGGATAGTGTGGTCGCAACAAATGAAATACCTATCGCACAAGACGATTTAAAAGATCCCGTTTTTTATAATGCTAACGACTCCATTGTATACGATGCTACCGGCAAGCAATTAATGCTATTCCAAAAAGCGCAAATTAAGTATCAAGATATTACGGTTGATGCTAATTATATTAATTACGACCAAGATTCATCTACACTGCATGCATCTCCTTTACCCAGTGAAGAAGATTCAATTGACAATCATTTATTAACGAAGGATCAAGAGAAGTCTAAGTTTAAAAAAATGAGTTTCAACTTTAAATCTCAGCGTGCTATTTTAACCAATGCATATAGTCAATACGGCGAAGGATTTATTAAGAGTGAAAAAATAAAACGTAATAAAGATCAATCCATATTTGGTCTCCGTAATATTTATACAACTTGTAATTTAGAACATCCGCACTTTGGTATTGCTGCTAAGAAAATTAAAATCATACCGAATAAAGTGGCGGTCAGTGGCTCAGCCAACTTAGTGGTTGAAGATATTCCAACGCCACTCTATTTACCTTTTGGCATGTTCCCTTTAAAAAAAGGACAGCGCTCAGGATTTAAATTACCCACCTATGACGTAAGTCAAAACCTAGGTTTTGGAATTCGTGAAGGCGGTTACTACTTTGCCATTAATGATCACTTAGACTTATTGGCTTTGGCCGATATTTATGCGCTCGGCACATGGCGTATTGGCTTTGTAAATAATTATGTATATCGTTATCGCTTCCGTGGAAACTTTACATTTAATTATGCCTACAATAAAATTGGTGGAGAGTTCGAAAACAATGAACAGACGAGTCGTAACTTCTTTCTTACCTGGTCGCATCAATTAGATCCGAATGTAAGACCCGGGACTAACTTCTCGGCCAATGTAAATTTAGGTAGTAGTCGTTATCACACCAACAACTCATACGATGCCAACTTCTATTTAAACAATAACTACTCTTCCTCTATCAGTTATAGTAAGACCTGGGAAGGCAAGCCTTACAACTTAAGCATCAATGCAAGGCATAATCAGAATACACAAACAGGACTGGTAACCGTGCGTTTACCAGAAGTAAACTTCTCAGCTAATCAGTTATATCCGCTCCGTTTTCGTAAAGATGTTATCAAACCACGTTGGTATGAAAAAATTACAGCCAGCTATCAGATGCAAGCGATTAATGAACTACAATTTGTTGATACTCTCTTTAGTTTGAGTACAATGAGTCGTCAAGACTTTAGAAATGGAATAAGACATAGCGTACCTATAAATGCAACCTACAATTTATTTAAATATATCAATGCCAACTTTACGGCTTCTTATAATGAATATTGGTATGGCGAGCAACTCTTCCAATCCTACGATATTTCTAATGAAAAAATTGATAGTGTTCGGAACAATGGTTTTTTTACTGCACGTGACTTTCAAGTAGGTGCTAATTTTTCTACTCGTATTTATGGTCTTAAGTTATTTAAGAAAGGAAAAGTCAAAGGTATACGCCACGTAATGACGCCTGCCGTATCCTTAAACTATCGACCTGATTTTGGAGCAGAGAATTATGGTTATTATTATAGTACTTTCTTAAATGAAGCCTTTGACCCTACTCTCGTATCGTACTATCAAGGTTCTATTATTGGCGGACCAGTCAATGGTCGTGTAGGCGGTATTGGTTTTACGCTGGGCAATAACTTGCAAATGAAAGTCAAAGGAAATGATACTACAGGTGAAGATCGAAAAATTAATCTCATTGACGGTTTAGACTTCAACACTTTTTACAACTTAGCTATTGACTCGTTTAACTGGAGCAACTTGAACATCACATACCGCACAACCTTAATGCAAAAAATTAATATTCGCGGCACCATGAGTTATAGCCCTTACGCTATAGATACATCTACAGGTGCAAGAAAGAATGTATTTGAATATAATGAAACAAAAAAACCATTGCGCTTCGAACGAGCAACATTGGCTATTGGTGGTAGCTTTCCGTTAAGAAATAATAATGCACAATCACAAAGTAATCAAAACCAAGTAAGCTCAATCGGTGGCAACTATAATAACTATGTTGACTTTAATATCCCCTACACTTTATCTATAAACTATACACTAGGGCTACAAAAATTATACTTAACCGAATCGCAAAAAGATACATTACAAATGACCCAAGATATGTTCTTTAATGGCGATGTAAACTTGACACCCAAGTGGAAAATAGGATTACGTAGTGGTTATAATTTTGTAACAAAAGATCTAACCTTTACTTCTTTTGACATCTATAGAGATTTACACTGCTGGGAAATGCGCATGAACTTAATCCCTTTTGGCATTCGTAAGAGTTACAACTTCTCTTTAAATGTAAAAGCAAGTGTATTGCAAGATTTGAAATTAATACGTCGTAAAGATTTCAGAGACAACTTCTAACTATTTTTTCTCACCTAATAAAGGGATTAAGACTTATCCATTAAAATCAAAATTGCAAACGCATAATGAAAGATTTTGCAAAGTACACTGCGATTATCCACACTTGAAAAAAAACTAATTTGCTTTTTTACTTTTTTGGCTTTGATTTTATTTGTAAGAAAGTATTATACAAATGGGATTTCATCATAGCCTCAGAATCTTTTCTATTAAAATAATTAAACCCTAGAACTTCGCGTCTTCCGGTTTCAACATCAAAAATAATCGAGTAATAAAGCAAACTATATTTAGGCTTTATTGCCGAATATGTTACAAAAGGTAATGAAGGCCAGAATATAATACTGGGCGGTATCATTAAATAATTACGATTAACTACACGGGTAGAAATTATTCCAGTCCATAAAAAATAACGCGTTCCATATTTCTTAGCAATAGCATTAATCTTTTCTTGATTTAATCCTGGGGTTGGCGAAATTTCTGTATAATCACCTTGTTGAGAAAACCATTCATTCAAAAAACGTAGATCATTAAACGCCTCAATATCATTCTTTCCCAATTGCTTTACATCAAGAATTTGTGTTTGCAATTTATTTTTATCGGCGGCAAGATTTATGTAATCACTAATCTTTAATCTTCCTTTTTCCGAACTTATAAACTTTACATCAAACTGCTTGTGTCGCGCATCTGCTCTTAGATATTGAGGATTAACGATTACAATTTTATCAATCCCTAAGCGATACCCATTCTTCTTTTTTCTACCTTTCTTACTTTTTATTTTTTGCTCACTCTCTTCTATTTCTACATTTGCGGCAGCAAATATTTTATTTAAAAGTTTATCTTCTTTATAATCCAGTAATGCTCTCTTCCAATAAAGACCAACGTCTTTTTCATTACGAGTAAATGAGACTAGCTTACCCGCATGGTTTAATGCTTCTACAGCAGCATCTTTCATAATCAACTTCAACTCTACATCATTTGGAGCTTCCTTTATTAGTCGATAGTTGTAATTAAGCATAAGTGCATTAGCTTCCTTGCCCTTCATCTTAGACATAAAATTATATACGCCTTGTACAGCACCCGTAACTTTATCTATACCCTTTCTTTGAGTATGGTTACCACTATTTTCAAACTTAACATCAAGGTACAATGCCTTGGCAATACATTTTTTTAGATAGAGATTTGTTGGGTTGTTTTTCAATAAAGAAGAGGCTGTATAAATAGCTAACCCATGCTCGCCTTTGTGCAAATACAACATGGGTATTTCCATTTGTGCTAGGCGCACTATTTCTTTAAATAAAGTAGGATTGACTTTGGCATTGCTCGTAGCTTGCGTCAGAAACTTCCCTATTTTCTCATTTATAGCATCTTTCCGCGTTGCCAAATTGGGATGAGTCGCATCCGTATCATCCTCATCTTGATCAGTCCCTTCCCGCTTTTGTATCTTAAATTCTTTGTACTTCTTTTTAAGAGCATAGGATCCAGCCTCTAATATTGTATAATCAAAATTGTCTTCGCAAAACGGATGCTCGGCATATTTTAACATTTCAAATACACCTTTTATTTCATTTACATCAAAGCCTGCATTTATAAAGCGATCAAAACCCTTTGTATCGGCTTCCATCTCTAATTCTTTAGAGTACATACTATTGCTTAAGAACATATCATCCGAGCTTGTATTTTTCTTAACCGTTTTTCCATTACTTTTTTTACTAATTCTTTCAGATTGATATAGTAGTTCCAAATTATGATCTTCAATTACATGTGTAATTTCATGGCTTAAAATAAAGGCTAGCTCAGCTTCGGTTTTTAATTTTGACAAAAGACCTAAGGTTACAAATACATCACCTCTTGAAGTGGCAAATGCATTTACGGCTGTAGATCGTAAGGTGTAGACTTTTATTTTGCTACGTATAGTTTCACTCTCACCTCTTAATAGTTTTTGCGTCACTGTATTTAAGTAGTTCGTAATTTTATCATTAAATAAAGCGCCACCGCTTTAGAGAAAACGATCTAAAACATAATTGGTTTCAATAGAGTATTTCTTCTGAACCTTCCGTTCCTTCCGTGACATCTCAACCTCTTTTAAGAGCTCTATATCTTTATCATACTTATCTACGGTAGTGCTTATTATATCCACTGGAATTTCTCCTTGGCTGACGATGGCTTTATAATCTCCGCTTTGACTATAACATGTATTATAGAATATAAGTGAAAGTATTAAAATTAGTATTTTATTCATATTATTATCATTTATTCTTTAACCGTATGTTACTCATTTAGTATAATCTGTATCGTTTATAGAAGAAACCCTATGCCTATTGAAAGCATAAACATGTTATGATAGGCCATTCGCTCAGAGATAAAAAGTTCGTGTATTTTTTGATTATCTCTTATCGCATCTACGGGTGCACTACCTCCAGAATAATAATAATCATCATAAGGAACAAACAAGCCTGATACCGGGATACGAGTATTCACATTAAAGTTCAACAATAGATTATCTTTCATAACTACGCTATAACCTAGCTCCAAACCAGCCGTAATTGCATTTACTTGACCACTTTGAGCAACTGGTACTGACCCTTCAGAAGAACCACTAAAAACTGGGTGAAAGTCAAAGTCTTGTACTTCATAAGCATAGTTGGCATACCCTACTTCTATTCCAAAATACACGCCCATTGGCGAGATACTCCCCTGAGATAATGAAAAGAATTTAAGCCCTAAGGCTATTTCAGTGCCTATAATTGTTTGAAAACTTTGTAATTGCCGATAGTAAACATCTCCAAATTGATTTTCATGAGTACCCAAAGCATACATATTTACACCTGTTTTTAACCTGTCATAAGACAGCTTTATGGAAGTGGCCTTAGAAAGCGAGCGCTCATATTGCAGCCCCATTTTGGAAGAAAAAGTAAGGTTATTATTAGGTTGGTCAGTATAAAGCGTATCAGTACTTTTATTGAAAAGACCACCAAAACCATTATTGCTTGTATTGGGTCCATAGTAATTTGGCGCAACCGTGTATTTTAATAAAAAAACATTTTTCTTACCTAAGTAACCAGGCACCTGAGCTATCAAAGTATTTGCATAGAGGATAAAAAAAAGAAAAACTACATACTTAATTATGTTCATCATTAAATCATTTATTATTGAGGCGGTATTGTTCACAAATTATTACAAATCTTTGGTTCAATGAAATATATTGCAGTGTGTTTGAGCAAAAAATATTTATTCATCTACCACAAAGAACGTAGACATGAAATATTTGTCTTTCGTTTATAAGAAACGAAACAATATTTTCTTAGCAAATTGGCCAACCCAATCAATTAGCTCTTCACCTTTCCAGTAATCGTATTCTTCTATATAAACGACCACGCCGCCATTCTAGAAAGCTTACGCCCTGTTTTCATTTCTACAAATCGCAAGTCTGTTATCCCGCTCGATGCGCATATATCATCTATAAAAGGTATGGTAGACTTCCGAGATACTAAGCAAGTAAAAAGTTTAAACTGTGCTTGAAAAGCCGCACTCTCCTTTATCATATTCGTAATAAAAGCTTGCTCCCCACCGGCACAGATTAATTCATTACTTGTACCAACCGGCATGGTTTCCTTCCCCTTCCATTTTTTATTATGCCATAATAATTGCTGCGTTGCGCTTTCAAAAAATGGCGGATTACAGATACAAGCATCATAGACTTCGTTCTCTAAAACGATATACTTAAAAATATGTTCAGGCTCGTTTTGTAATCGCAGTTCTATTGCTTGTGTTGAGATGCTGTTTTGATCCAATAACTGCTGAGCAAAAAGCAAAGACTCATTATCAATATCCGAAGCAACAAAAGACCAATCAAATAAGCGAGAACCTAACAAAGGATAAACTACACTAGCTCCAGTTCCTATATCCAACAATCGCTTTGGACCATCACCTAGTATATCTTGTAAGTAATGTAAATAATCTGCACGACCGGGAATGGTAGGGCATAAATGACCATTGGGCACATCCCAATCTTTTATTCCATAATGCGTTACCAAGAGTATTTTATTAAATAGAATAATCGCTTCCCTATTACTAAAATCTAAGCTTAATCTATCATATTTATTTGTATACAAATAAGGTTCCAAAGCAGGATATGCATCCAACATCTCTTGGAAGTTGTAGCCGTTTATTTGTTTGTTGTTGGGGTGCATGAGAATATTCAAAGTTAAGTAAAACCTTTCAGGTCTATTTACAACATAAGCTCATTACACACTTATCGTATACCTTTACTCAAAACCTACAACATGATAAAAGAAGATAAAAAAGATTTTATAGAACAAGAAATTTGGTTGTTAACTCGAGGTGGCGGCTTTCAGAGGGCCAATGTTTATGCCAACAATAATAATCTTTCTGGAAAAGAATATGCTACAAGAAAATTGTATTTCACAAGAATGTTGCACGGTTGGTTAAAAAACGTAATGGAAAGCACATACAGTCAATCAAAAAACATAAGCTACGAACAGCACATTGCCAAGATAAATTCTATTTCAAGCTCAACATCTGCATTTGATGATGTGCTTACTAACGGAAAATTAAATTTTGGAGTGAGTCAAAAACTATTAAACCTTTACTTAAAATATCATTGGTGCTTAGGCAATATTCCAACACCACCACATTTTCCTGTAGATAGAATAATACAAAAAGAATTGGGATTTAAAGAAAAAGACTTGGTAGCTTGGACACAAATGAAAGATGATAAAAGTTACAAAAAAATAATTGTGCGAGCCGAAGAAATGTTGAAAGATAATACAGAAATTGTAACTGAGAACATAACCACTATCGCAGAGCTAGAACTAAAACTATTTAAAAGAAATGAACAGAATAATTAATCAAGATAACTTTACAATAGACTTAGAGCGCGTTGCATCTATTCAATTAATTCATCAAAATGATGAACACATTATTGAAGTACAATATAATGGCAGAACCGAATTTGTATACCAACCCGAAAAGGAAGAATTAGTAGAACGTATCATTATAGATAAAGTAAGCAAATCATTTTCAGACTTCGACAGCAGTACCGAAACCTATCAAGCCATTAGAGAATGTTGGGAAATGTACTTGGCTTAAATCCTGCACTTGGCGCAGTATACAACTACACCACAGTATTAGACATTTAAGTATAGAACAATCTACTCCCAGACAGGGAAGCTCCTCACTGGGCAACTAACAACAGCCACCGCCTGGCGTGCAAGCATTTGTTGTAGCCTGTACCTTTTCTTCGGGTATATCGCATTTATCCTTAGCCAAACAATCCGTTTGTTTTGAGGTGAGCAAAAAATTTGTTCCGTCAAAATCTAAACCAAACTTCCCAATCGTTTCTGCTTGATACTCTACTTCTATTTCCGCATCTGGAATATTCAACACCTTTTCAGACAGTTCAATAATATTCAATAACTTCACGGGATGCAATCGGTGGTCATAATCATTGGCGTTCCAAAGCTGAAAATTGACCACCTCTTCTGTACGCTCGGTACCGCCACAATCAATAAAATGTTTTGTGATTTTTCCCACCTCGGTTACATGAAAATGATTGGGCACCAATGTCCCATTGGGCAATTGAAAGGCTATGTTTTCCAATTGACTTAGTTTGTTTTTTACTTCTGATAGTTTCATAATGACATTTTTTTATTTTGATAAAACATTGAATAATTTCGAATTCCTTTTTTAACAGCAATCCTCTTTTTGATTAAGATCTTGATTAATAAAAGAGGATAACAACACCTTCATGGCAGCCCAATTATCCTTATCTATACAGTAACATACACTCGTACCTTCCACACTTCCTTT
Organism: uncultured Chitinophagaceae bacterium; assembly: GCA_938017685.1. Taxonomy (GTDB): domain Bacteria; phylum Bacteroidota; class Bacteroidia; order Chitinophagales; family Chitinophagaceae; genus JAGNRR01. The sequence continues at coordinate 468 of CALIIL010000138.1, read as the reverse complement.
GATCAATCCCATCTGTTTTAATTCTTTCAAATGCTGTGATATGGTGGGTTGTGCCAATCCAATTTCTTGGACCAAATCGCCGCAAACACATGCGTTTATATCGAACAAATGCTGTATAATCGCTACCCTTGCCGGATGCCCAAATACTTTTGCCATAAGTGCAATTTCATTTTGCTGGTCGGTATACCTATCTGTTTTGGCTAATCCCATCTTTCCTTAATCGCTTTATTGCAATATTACGATTAATGGTTAAACTGGCAAGAAATTGATATAATTTTTAATGTTAAACCTTATTTATTGGCACCTACCTGCTCTTGCCGGAGTGTGACACTGTAGCCTTCCCTAAAAATTGGACAGTTTAAAAATCAGAAAATCTTTAATTTTAAACTGTAAAACATGAAAAGAAGTAAATTTAACGAGAGCCAGATCATCAAGGCTCTAAAAGAAAACGAACAAGGACGAAGCGTT
>CALIIL010000137.1 GCA_938017685.1 uncultured Chitinophagaceae bacterium | reverse complement strand
TGTACTCTTGCCAGTTATCGCAATGTAACTCTCACGCAGTTCGCTATATTCATATAAGCCGACAACTAGAAATAAGAAAATACTCACGGCGTTCAACACTAAATTGACCAGACCTAAACGTTCGTTCTTTATCTTAAAAATATTTATCACCGATAGTAAGCTAAAGAAAATGAGCGTATAATTTACTAGCCATATGTTTTTAAAGCTTGAAATGTCTTTTGTGTTACTCATTAAATTGATTTTTGCAACTTGAGCAATGCGCAAGTCCCAAAACTCATTCAATTCTAGTGCAAGTGCACAAAAGCTTACCAAGATTAGAATTGACGGAATAGCCACTTTGGCTAGTTGGTATAAATTATTACCCTTGTCTTGCTCTTTACTTTTAAACAATAAATAAGCAATAAAACTAAAGGCTGCAATAAACAATGCCGAGCTTAAGAAATGAACATTAAAGATGGGTTGGAAGTGAATGCTATCATTCCAATAATTATGACCATAGGCACTCATCCAATCTTGCACTAAACTAAAGAAGGCTAGCAACATAACAGGGTAGGAGAGGTTCTCGTAAATGCGCACATTGCGCGTGCGTCCAATCCAGCAAAGTATAGCTGCTTCGCCAGCCCAAAGTAAGGTTACCCAATTGCCATCTAATTGAATAGGGATAGCTATGGTGAGGAAGGTTAATACTAAACCACTGACCAGAAAAAATAAATTTTTATCGGCCAGTTTTTGTCTAAAAATAACCACACTCACAACAAAGTGTATGAGTGCATTCAGGAGTGCAAATAATCCCATGAGATCCTTACCCATGCCATGCATAGATAATAAGCCATAACCAAAGCCAAAGAAAATAAATGAGTTAAGCAATATGAGAACTACATCAGATAATTCAAATGTTTTCTTCTGAATAATTTTATAGCCCAAATAGGTTGCATAAAAGGTAAGAAAGGTAACCGTAATAAATGTAAAGGCGATACCGAAGTGTAAGTCCATTCTATATTTAACAACAAACCAAGAGATAAAGATGAGCCAGGTCATAGCAAAAGAAGAGTAGAATAGAGACTTCCAATACTTTTTAAAAGACACAAAGAGTATCCCCATATTTATAATAGCTACATAAGTAAATAAAACTTCCGCACGCCCCGAACCATTACTCAATAAAAAGGGAACAGCATAAGCCCCAACTAAACCGAGCTGTGCAATGATGACTTGCTTATAATTTAAAGCGGCTATCACAGTAAAGACTGTAAAAACAAGCATTAATACAAAGGTCAACGTTTGCGGAATGAGCCCATAGAAGCTATAGGCAGCAAAGGTTATGAAGTACATGATAGTCATCGCGCCACTCACTAATACAGCGCTATAGCTTTCGTATTTACTTTTTAGTTTCATGCCAAATAATAGCAAGGCGCCTCCGGTTAGGTAACCCAAGATAATGCGGGTAAGCGGGCTAATTAAATTATGCTCAATGGTATATTTTGCACCAATGGCCACACCAATAATGGTAATGATGATACCAATTTTACTAATTAAATTTTCTCCAATGAACTTTTCGATGTCGCTCTTTATTTTAGTGTCACCCTGTTCCGATAGCTTTCGGGATTGTCGAAGGCTTGGTTTAACTTGTATTGGAGTTGTTGGTTGGGCAATGGGTTTGTTTGTTGCCTCATTCTCGGCTGTTGTGTTTTGTGTTTCTTTTTGAACTTCAGCAACTTGCGGTGCTTCTGCTGCGGTGCTTGCCTCTTTAGAAGTAATAGGAGCAGCGATCACTTCATTGGAGGATAATGCTTTGAGTGCATTAATTTCTTTCCGAAGGTCAAAGAGCTCTTTTGAAAATGTGCTTTGTTTTTTTTGCAGACTTTCTAGTTTCAGTAGAAGCTGGTTTAGTTTTTCTTGTTCCATAGCCATAAGCGTTGTTTTAGAAAATGCGATATTGGGGATATCGCCTATGCAAAGGAAAAGCATAAAAAAACGAGATACACTATGATTGAATACTTTTTAACCCAAATTTGGCGCGAGTTGTTAAGCTTGGTTTAAATGGGCGTTAATGATTTTTTTGTTTGGGGATAATCTAGTTTAAGTAGATGTCGGTCTTGTGCACTTCTTGTTTAAATTATTTTGTAATAAGACTGGCAAAGGATAAAATTTATGAATACCTTAGATTAATTAAATAATCTTTCGTGTTAGTAACATGATTTTAAAAGAAATTAAATGGAATTTTTTAATAAATACTGGTTACAAGTAGTAACAATTTTGATTGCATTGATTGGTGGCATTCCTGGGATACTAACTCTCATTAAATATCAAAAAAGTAAGGCGAAGTTTCTTGCCAATACAAAGGTGTTTTCTTTTGGAGAAATTAATCACGAGGGAGCCTTGTATCAGTTCGTAATGTTATTTTTATTCATATCGAATAAAGGCGTTGACCCTATTAACCCTGTGGGATTTCAATTATTTTTCAGAAAAGGCTTAAAGTGGTTACCAATGAGAATTACCGAAATTCCCAGTTATCTAAACCAAGATGCAAGCATAATTAACATTGAGTTTTCAGGAGATTTAAATGAGAATGACTTAGGCAGGAAGAGATACATTTTAAAACAAGGTGAATATGAACCAGGTGTCTTAATGTTTACTTCTAATGAAATATCGAAAGAAGATTTTGCTCCAGAGAAAAAGAAAGTCTTTAAACTTATTTGTGAAGATGTAACTGGAACAGAGTATGTAACTAAATTGGTATCTGAGAAACAAGGAGAAGATAGCGGAAGTACAGGAGGCTTTCCGCTGCTGAATGTTCGTGCAACTTAGTGTAACAATGGGCAAAGAATTTGTAATTCGCGGCAAACTTAACAAATACTTAGAGACAATTTTAAATTACATCTTAACTTTACAGCCGCATGTCAATAGAAGTAGTAAACATTTCAAAAAAGTATGAGGAGCAATTGGCTGTTCATAATGTCAGTTTCAAAATTAATAAAGGAGAGATTGTAGGCTTTCTAGGACCAAATGGTGCTGGGAAATCTACCACCATGAAAATTATTACTGGCTACATACCTGCTACAGAAGGTGAGGCATTAGTATGCGGCGAAAAAGTGAATGCCGAAAGCATTAATACACAAAAGAAAATTGGTTACTTACCGGAGACTAATCCAATGTACTTGGATATGTATGTGCGTGAGTTTTTATTTTTCTGTGCAGGCGTCCATGGAATAACTGGCGCTAAGGCTAAAAGTAGAATAGAGGAGGTGATTGAAATGACAGGTCTTACGATTGAAAGTAAAAAGACCATCCAACAATTATCTAAAGGTTATAAACAACGTGTAGGATTAGCGCAAGCATTATTGCATGACCCAGAAGTTTTAATCTTAGATGAGCCTACTTCAGGTTTAGACCCCAATCAAATCGTTGAGATACGCGAATTAATTAAATCGGCTGGAAAAGAAAAAACGGTCTTGTTAAGTACGCATATTATGCAAGAAGTGCAAGCCATGTGTGACCGCGTAATCGTAATTAATAAAGGTCAAATCGTGGCAGATGAAACCTTAGAAGCTATTCAAGCCAAGTATGCAGGGGAGAGTTTAGAAGATATATTTAGAAAGCTTACAGCCTAATCGATTTGATAATTTGATGATGTGTTGATTTGACGATGCTATCCGATTTGATAATTTGGTGATGTGTTGATTTCATGATGCTATCTGATTTGATAATGTGGTGATGTGTTGATTTGATGATGCCATCCGATTTGACAAGGTGCAGATTTGATTGTGTCTAAAGGTTTAAACATAGAAAATTAATTGATTTTAAGATTGTCAGTCACGATAGTCTTCGGGAGAGCCTGTCGAAGCCCGTTTTGTAAATGAATGTAACGTCCCTTCGACAAGCTCAGGGTGACAGACCAGCTTGTTTCCTTTCAAAAAAAGGTGATTTCCAAAAGGAAATCACCAAATCATCAAATTAACTAGCAAAATTCTTATGAAAGTGTGGAATCGTTTCTATCCCCTTATAATAGTTAAATACATCGAACTTCTCATTGGGAGAATGTATGTTGTCATTGTCTAATCCAAAGCCCATCAATACAGTTTTAAGTCCTAATGTCTTTTCAAACAAGGAAATAATGGGGATACTCCCACCACCGCGTGTTGGTATTGGCGCCTTGCCAAAGGTTGTTTCAATAGCCGCTGCTGCCGCTTGATAAGCTTTACCATCCGTAGGCGTTACAGCAGGTTCACCACCGTGATGTGGTGTTACTTTAACTGTTACACCAGCGGGAGCTAATGCTTCAAAATGCTTTGTAAACAATGCCTCAATTTCTGTAGATACTTGATGAGGTACGAGGCGCATAGATATTTTAGCAAATGCTTTGGAAGGTAAAACTGTCTTAGCTCCTTCTTTAATATAACCTCCCCATATACCATTTAGCTCAAGCGTTGGTCTAATACCTGTGCGTTCTAAACTCGTATATCCTTTTTCACCCCACACATTGCTAATGCCTAATTCCCTTTTATACTCTTCTAAGTCAAAGGGAGCTTTATTTAATTCCGTGCGCTCTGCAACAGTTAATTCAGCAACTTTTTCGTAGAAGCCATCCACTGTAATATGATTGTTCTCATCATGCAAGCTGGCAATCATTTGACACAAAACGGTAATGGGATTAGCTACTGCACCGCCATAAACACCGCTATGTAAGTCACGGTTAGGACCCGTTACTTCCACTTCCATATAAGCCAATCCGCGAAGCCCTGTTTCAATACTTGGGTCGTCCATGCTAATCATAGATGTATCAGATACTAATACAACATCCGCTTTTAATTTTTCTACATTATCTTCTAAGAAAGGCGCAAGATGCGTGCTTCCTACTTCTTCTTCTCCTTCAATGATATACTTCACATTACACGCCATGGTATTTGTCTTTACCATTGTTTCCAAAGCTTTTACGTGCATATACATTTGACCTTTATCGTCACATGCTCCGCGCGCATATATTTTACCATCTTTAATTACGGGCTCAAAAGGACCACTATCCCAAATTTCTAATGGGTCGGCTGGTTGCACATCGTAGTGACCATAAGTTAAGATTGTAGGTAAGCTTGGGTCAACGATTTTTTCACCATAAACAATTGGGTGACCTTTTGTTTCGTATATTTCTACTGTGTCACAACCGGCATCTAACAAGCTTTGTTTTACTGCTTCGGCACATTTAGCTACGTCGCCTTTGTAATTGCTGTCAGCGCTTACAGAAGGTATTCTGAGTAGGTCTAATAGTTCACTTAAAAATTTATCTTTATGTTCGTTTTGGTATTCTTTCCAGGCTTCCATAATTAATTATTCTTGATTAGCAAATATACGAAGAAGAGGGCTTGCAATTGGCTTGGGTTTTATACTTTTACCCTAAGCATGTTAAAGAAATCTGATAACATAAATAATGGAAGTGCCATTGGCTTGTTGATTTTATTCATCATTGGGTTTACTATTTTAAAATGGGATTATTTAAGTTTGCCTTTTTATTGGGATGAAGCATGGTCATACGCCAAAGCGGTTTTTAATATGTTTGAGAATGGACCGACCTTAAATCCAACTCAGGTTGATCAAGAACTATTTCGAGGGCATCCATTGTTCTTTTATTGCTTAACAAGTACGATGGTTAAAATTAGCGGTTGGAGTTTAACAGCCATACATGTATGGATGTATGCACTTTCAGTTTTTGGGGTGCTAGGTTTTTACTTCGTTATTAAATATTGGTTTGATGCAAGTAGTGCATTGGTAGCAAGTGCAATTCTCTTGGCTTCTGAAATGTTTTTTATTCAGAGCTCCATGCTATTACCTGAGGTTTTGATTGCCTTCTTGTTCACATTCTCGATCCATTTTTTCTTGGCACGGAAATTCTTTTGGTACGTAGTATCTGCAATCGCATTGGTACTAACCAAAGAAAGTGGATTAATGCTGTTTCCTGCCTTGGGTTTATTTGTAATTTGGGAATCGATTGCTAAGAAAAATACACTAAAGGAATTTATAGTGCAAGGGATTGTTTACCTCAGTCCATTCTTGGTGTTCTGTGTATTCATGTTGATCCAAAAACTAAAATGGGGCTGGTATGTATTTCCTGCGCATGTGGGTTATATGAATTATGGTTTTGAAAATATCTATGGAAAGTTAAAAGTAATTATTTCTGTTATATTTAAAGATGAAGGGCGTCTTTATATGAGTGCAATTACTCTTGTAATTATGGTGCTTCTTTGCTTTAAAAAGAGTTTGACAAGAGCGTTGAGCGTTAGTCAGAAAAATGTACTTGTAGTTTGTTTTATTTTCTCCCTTTGCTATGCTGTTTTTACATCAATAAATTTTTATTCGCAACGTTACTTACTTTCTTTATTGCCTATGTATGCCTTGTCTGTTGGTGCAGTTTTATATAAAATAAAGGCCTTCAATTGGCAAAAAAAGTTATTTAGCGTTTTGTTCCTAGCGCTAGGTTTTATGCTATATAGCACAAGTTATAAAAGTAGTCAAGGTGATGTGTCGCAAGGTAGTCGTGATATGATCAGCTTACATCAAGCTGTTATTAATGACTTTATATTGCCTAAACGTGAGTCAAGTTTTAATGTTGGTTTCTTAATGTCAGAGTATTTGAAGCACCCGCTAATGGGTTATGTTGATGAGCGTTATCGGGATGCATTTAATTTAGTATATATACATGATGCAGACTACATGATTATGTCCAGTATTGACCCAATGGAAGGTGAGGTTAAATACAACGAGGAAAATGGAGACCGTGAATTGGTTTATGAAAATGAATTAAACGCTTTTTGGGTTAAAGTATATAAGACTAATTACTAGTTAGCTCAATTTGCTTTTAACCTTATCAATTAAATTTAGTTTGGGCTCTTTTAGCTCACCCTGCCATTCCTCACCGCGACGTAAATATTTAGTTGTAAATGTATTAGAGGAAATGCCCCACTTCTTTTTGAATAAGGCACGACCTACATTCTTGCCCAAGCGCTTCGTAGAGCGCGAGCCAAAATGATAAACCTTGCTAGCTCCAATTCCTTTAAAGTAGCGAACGCCAGCTTGCCAGCATTTCATACTTAAATCGGGATCAGAATACATGCCGGGCGAAAACTCTTCGCTCATACCATCTACTTTTTTCCATAGAGATAATGGCATGATATTCGGCGGCCAGGTGCTGCCGTTCCAATCTGTTTTGTTTAAATCCTTATAGCTTGCCAAGAGTTCTTGTTCTTTAAAATTTTCTAAGTTTTCGCCCAAATGCTTAACCACTACACATTTATTCCCTGTGTCAAAAGGTTCAATCATAGTACCAGAAAGCATGAAGTTGTCGTGCCCAATTTTTTCTATTTCATCTGCCAAATATTTGTCCCAGTCTGGTAACACATACATATCATCATTGATGTAAAGAATATAGTCTGTCGTGGCCAATTCGCTTGCTTTGTTTAAGCCAATACATATTCCCACATTTTCTTCAAAGCATATGGATTTGATTTCTGATTGTTCTTTAATCCATTCCGTACTGCCATCTTTTCCTTCATTAATAATTACAATCAGTTCGTGTTGGTAGTATGAGTTCTCTTGCAAACTCCTTAAGCAAAGTTTGAGATAGTCTAAATTATTCCACGTAGGGATGAGTATTGAGAAGCGCATTTAATAATAATGTAAAGTTAGTATCCGCACCTCAGCATTAGAAGCAACTAAAGTGTTTATTATTCGATGTGTATATTCTTCTTTTTTCTTGACAAAAAAGAAGCAAAAAGTCAAGACTAGGATGAAATAGCTAAAAATATATTGAGTTGTCTAAAACAATTCAAACTCGCAAAAAATCATTATTTGCTCCCAATGTCGCTTATATGCTCAAAGACTGAATTGTTTCTTGACGACAACGCAATAGATTTTCTTTACGCTGTTTCCTCCAAGGTCATCATTTTATTGTTTAATACTAAAATTCAACGAGCCAATTAAAGAGTGGAAGAAATCCTAGATTGCTTTCTGTAACAACTTCCTTGGTAGCAGGAATGTAGCTCAGCGCCAAGGGATTTTTTTGATTGTAAGCGTTTAATAAATCAATATAGAAATGATGATGCACTTTGGGGCGGTTTAATTTGAAACCTAAGCGAATATCTAAACGATGATAGGTATTAAATTGCAAGGTATTTGTCTCGTTTTCTAAGTCTACATATTGTCGGGCGCGCTCGCTTTCTTTTTGGTCTATGGGAGAGTGCCATTTGCCGCCTGCTACATTAAATTTAAAGCCGATAATAATTCTAGTGTTTTTCTTTTTACCCACGAGCCATTCTTTAGGATCACATGACAGATATGGGGATTAAGCAAATAGCTTGGTTAATCTAAAGAGGAAGAATTTGGTATCTGTAACGCCTCTTAGGTTTGCTCTGAAGAGTTTTATTTTTGCGTTGAATGATTCTGCATTGGCATTTGTATTTCTAAAAACAAAGAAGTTGAGAATAGTTTGAAGTTTA
>CALIIL010000136.1 GCA_938017685.1 uncultured Chitinophagaceae bacterium | reverse complement strand
CTATGTATTCGCTCTAGGCAATGCTTTATTCTTTTATAGCATTCTCTATTTGCTCAAAGCTTGGATTGATGAGCAGTATTTTACCATTCTTTAATAGAAACTTACGCGGGATAGAAGTTACGCCATAGGCTTTGCAACGAGGGCTTTTTAAGCCGTAAGCATCATTTACATGAATAAAAGGGAGGTCTAGTATTCTTACTTTCTTTACCCACTTCCAATAATCTCTATCTAAGCTCACCGCAAATATTTCAAAGGATGTGTCCGCGTATTTTTCCTTAATCTTCTTTAGTTCTATGGCGGTGATTTTACAAGGAGGGCACCAAGCTGCCCAAAAATCAACCAGTACATAATCTTGTTTGAGGTCCGAGAGATTGGTCCACTTGCCCAAGGAGTCGGGGAGGCGTATATCGGGAGCGTCTTGCCCAATGGTCAGCTGCCCTTGGGCTTGCCACGAAATACTAAGACAGATTGTACAGATGAGTAGTAAGGCTTTCATGATTCGAATTTAATCCTTTTTGCTTAGAGTATAATAAGAAACATATTGAATGTATTTTTAGTGCTTCAATGAGCAATATAGGAGAAACGATTTGGCTGGGGGTAAAAAAGACAAAGAGGGCGGCCTTGCGTTTTCCGTTTATGTCTTTGGCTGCTTTTTTAGCTTTTGCATTTACCATTGTCTATCATCATTTCTATGAGTACTTAGATATTCCAAGACGTTATTGGTTATTCTTAATCTTTGAGGCTATTGCAGGGATTGCCATTTTCTTTTCTTTTATGGTGTTTTCGGAGCGCAATCAATTTGATATTGGTAAGCGCATTGGTTTTGGACTATTAGGCTTCTGTATATTAGGCTTGCACTTTTTTGCTTTGCCCGATTGGGCGGCTAGTATTGATTCAACTTATTTTCTGCGTTTCTTTCTGCTGGTGCTTACATTTATATGCTTAGCCACTTTTATAGTGTTTAATAGAGAAGGGGAGCAAATGGCTTTTTGGCGTTACAATCAATACTTACTCATCACCTTTATTGTGGCTAGTGTGTATTCTTTGGTGCTTTTTTTAGGCATAGCTGGTGCCGTATTTGCCGTAGAAAGTTTGTTTGATTTAACGATTAGCAATGCAGTCTATATTGATATTTTGGTGTTCTTTGGCATTTTTGTCAATACGCTCTTTTTCTCCTCGGTCATGCCTAATAATCTATCTGATTTTGAAAAAGAAGATGAATATAAAAATGCATTGAGGCTCTTTGTACAATATGTGCTGTTACCTATTGTAGGTATTTATTTGATCATCCTGCTATTCTACTTTGGTAAGATGCTTATTGCTTCTGAGTTTCCTAGGGGCTTGGTTTGTTTTCCAATATTGATTTTTTCATTCTTAAGTATCCTTTGTTATTTATTAGTGTATCCTATACGTAAGGAAGCTGGTTATGGTTTAGTGCAGTTCTTCTGTAAGCATATTTTCTATTTTTTATTACCGCTTCTAGTGGTGTATTTTATCGCCATGGCGGTGCGTATTATTCCTTACGGGCTAACCGAGTGGCGTTATATGGGCTTGTTGTTAGGTGTGTGGTTGGCGTTGGTATCTTTATTTGCCATTTTTGATCAACGGGAAACGCTTATCTTTTTCCCTGTTTCATTATTTATATTATTAGTCCTAGGATCAGCCGGTCCGTGGGGTATGTTCCAAATGAGTGCGCGCTCTCAAAACAATAGGCTAAGTAGTTTATTAAAACATGAAAAGCTGTTGGTCAACAAAGTGCTAGACGTAGACAGTGTGCCTACGAAGTTGAATGATTCCTTACAAAATGAGGTGAGCTCCATCACAAAGTTCTTGTTCTACCGAGAGAAAATTGAACTGGTGTATCCAATACTAGCCGAGGATGAAAAAAAGCAAATAGATGCCATTCAGAAAGGTGATGATAAGATTGCTGCCTTTAATACGTTCTTGGCCAATACATTTAGATTGGAAGATGAACTATTGCTTAAGAAAGAGTTAGAATTTAACCTTCGTGTGCAAGAAAATACTGTTTTCAATGTCGGAGATTTTAAAACAATGACCCCAGTACAATTAAATAATCGTTCTGAGCATCCTGCCTATTTTATTCAAGATACCTTGTTGCAATCAAGAGATAGTGCGCTTGTATTATCCTTAAAGCCTTTATTAGATAGCCTATCTTACAATATATCTTTTGAGCAAGAACGTTATACTGCTCAGCTGTCGTGTGAACAAATGAGTGTTGTATCTAAAGATGGAAATACTAAAGTGTATGCCAAGGAGCTAACATTTTTTAAAAGCGAGGATAGCGTCTATTACATACGCCAAGCAACTATCTTGCTCTTGAAAAAATAATTAGCTTTAATTTAAAATACAATTCCTAGGCTTGCGGTTACCTTTGCCTCATGGCAAAAAAGAAACCAACTATATTAGTAACGAATGATGATGGAATAACTTCAAAAGGTATTGCGGCACTCATTCAAGTAGCGAGGCGTTTTGGAAATGTGGTGGTCGTAGCCCCCGATAGCCCACAAAGTGGTATGGGGCATGCCATAACGATTGGTAAGCCATTGCGATTAAAGGAGGTGCATTTATTTAAAGGCATAAAGGCCTACGAATGTTCAGGTACGCCGGTTGATTGTGTAAAACTA
>CALIIL010000135.1 GCA_938017685.1 uncultured Chitinophagaceae bacterium | reverse complement strand
TAACCATTTTCTCCTTGTGCTATTTCATCAAAAATAGTCGTAATTTGCTGTTGTGTAAAGTCCATATTTTAAGTGTTTTTGTGTTGCAATTACAAAAATTAATCTTTTGGATTTTACACACTTTTTTGGACACTATCATTTGATACTCATGTTGAGCGAACCAAGACCCTCCTAAAGTATGAGCATGCCATAACATAGTGGCAATAGGCATTAAAATCATTAAACTAAAGAAGAAGGTGAAGATTAGAAATGGCTTAATATTAAAGCGTAAGTGGTTCTTTTTTAATTGAACCAAGGCTGCGACTTCACTATTGCTTAGGGTGTATTCCATTAAGGCAAGATCAAGATAGGGCACATGTCCTTTACCCAATAATATAGCTGATCTATTTCAAAATCAGAGATAGCGATACAACCTAAAGTCCAGTCCGAATTCAATAATTCTTTTTCTTGGTCTTTACGATGCCGGTTTGGGAAGCCATGTATTTTTATTTCGCCACCTGCACTTAAGCCACGCTCGGCTGCATAAATAGAGTCTTGCTCATTGGGGTAGTTAATATTTAAGTTTTTATGGTAGCTACTTACGGCATTGCGGTCGTCTATATAGTACAAGCCTTCAGGTGTTTTATAGTCGCCTTCAAATTGTTTGGCACCAATGGGCTCCATGCCTAAGGAAATGATATAAGCCTTAACACGCTCACCTTGGCGGTACACAACCATTGTTCTATTAGATTTAAACACAACTATACTATCTATAACTGCATCTACTTCTTTAAAGGTTTCGTAATAATAAGCTCTGCGGTTGTCTTGTTCTTGTGCCGCAGCTGAACCAAAGAGAGAGATTAATATTATGAATAGTAAGTAGTGTTTCATGCTATAAAAATTGTCGTTTCATTTCCGCGTTTGGTATGATGCAAGTATCTAACTTGCCAAATAAGCGATAACGATGCTTAGCTACAAAGTTGTAGAAAAAATCTCGAATGAATTTAGGAATAACAAGTAATAAGGAAATGGCTTTCCAGCCGCCGTCTAAGTGCTTACATATTTCAAAGGCTGCTGTAGACTGTAAGAATATTTTTTCATCCTTTAGAAACACAACAGAACTTAATGCTGATGGGTTAAAATTATGCCGGGCTAATAAATCTTTCGCACGTTCATCTTGTAGAGACATGAAAAATAAATCTCTGTTCTTATTTCGTTTAAAAGCAAACTGAACCCAGAAATTACAGAATTTGCAAAGCCCGTCAAAGAGGATTATTTTTTTGTCTACCATTTATACGGACTGCACATACTTTTTAATGGCTTCATGTGTTGAAGTACTTACTGGAACAACAGGCAATCTAAATTCATTGGCACAAATATCCATTTCATTGAGCACGGCTTTCACACCACTCGGATTTCCTTCGGCAAATAATAAGCCAATGCCTTTTAGCAATTTGTAATGTAAGGCTCTTGCCGTTTTATAATCATTGGCTTTAGCTGAATTGACCATATTGCTAAAGTCTGTTGTGAAACAATTAGCTGCTACTGAAATAACGCCGTCAAAACCAATCGCTATTTGTGGTAATACTAAATCGTCGTCTCCACTTAGGATAGAGAAGGTACTCGGTAAGCTTTGTACCAATTGCATACTTTGATACATATTGCCAGCGGCTTCTTTAATGGCAACGATGTTCTTAAAGTCATTGGCCAAGCGCACAACAGTATCACAATTGATGTTACCTCCTGTGCGACCCGGAACGTTGTATAGGATAATATCCTTATCTGTGGCCTCAGCTATTGCTTTAAAGTGTTGGTATATTCCTTCTTGCGTTGGTTTGTTGTAATAAGGTGATACGCTCAATAAGCCATCCATCGCGTCTAATGGAAATTCATTTAAATCTTTTAAAACAAGGGCCGTGTTATTACCACCTAAGCCGCATACTAATGGTACGCGTTTATTATTTTTTTCTGCGATAAATTCTAAAACAGCAATTTTTTCTACAACCGAAAGTGTTGGTGTTTCTGCTGTTGTACCTAAGGCTAACAAAAAATCGACGCCATGATCTATTACGTGATGAACTAGCTTGTCTAAAGCAGGGAAATCAATTTCTTTATTACTATCAAAAGGTGTTACTAAGGCAACGCCTGTTCCACTAAACTTCTTTTCTGACATAGGGTTGTATTTCTAAGGTCTTATTTATTTGTTCTATTAAGTTAGCAATTTCGTAATTCTCACCAACGGGAATCAATACATCGGATGATGATGTAAAGTGATCCAAGAAAGGACTTACTCGACACTTTGCATTTGAATTTTGGGCCAAGTACAGTAATTGAGGACATGGGTTAAAATATAAATTCATTAGGATGTCGTAACGGCGTATAATAAAACGGTCCGTACGAGGACTATTTGGTATACCTTCCTTACTCATATCTTCATAACTAAATGATTGAAGATAAACTTGCGGGTCACATTCTCTTTTATTGGTAAAAATCAATACTTCACATTCAAAGCCCAATCGCTCCAATTTTTTTTGGTATTCATGGATTGGTTTCTGTGATTGATGATCGTACAAGAAACAAAGAATACCAATACGATATGCACCAGCAAAATTAATAAACTCGTGCTTAATAGCTTTCTTGTGTGGAAATATAGGTGCTGCTTTTTTTACAGGAGTACTCGCTGTTTTTTCTCCTAATAATTGTTGTTTTATTTTATCTAAAAAAGACACGCTATTAATTTACTTATTGCTTTGTATCAAAAGTAATTCAATAAGTTCAAAATGTTAAGTTAAGTTGTGGCTTCGTCGTAAAAACCCATTTCAGAGAACTTCTCAATACGTGTATTAATACGTTCTTGTGGTGCAATAGCACTTAGTTCTTCTGTGGTCTTTTTGATATAACGTTTGATGCTCTTCGCCATTTTTACTGGGTCAGTATGTGCACCGCCTTCTGGCTCATTAATTACATGATCTACTAAGCCAAACTTACTCATGTGCTTAGATGTTAGTTTTAACTGCTCAGCTGCTTGCTCTTTATAATCCCAAGAGCGCCATAATATGCTAGAGCAACTTTCTGGAGAGATAACCGAGTACCATGTATTTTCTAACATCACAACTTTATCGCCTATACCTATTCCTAGTGCACCACCACTAGCACCTTCGCCAATGATTATACATATTACGGGCACTTTCAATTGCATCATTTCGAATATGTTACGAGCAATCGCTTCGCCTTGTCCGCGCTCCTCGGCCTCAAGACCTGGGAATGCTCCTGGCGTATCTATAAAGCAAATGATAGGCTTATTGAACTTCTCAGCCAGCTTCATTAAGCGTAATGCTTTTCTATAACCTTCGGGATTAGCCATGCCGAAGTTTCTGTATTTTCTTAATTTGGTATTGACCCCTTTTTGGTGACCTACAACCATATAGGTCTGATCGCCCATCTCGGCAAAACCGCCGATGATTGCCTTGTCGTCGCCCACATTACGATCGCCATGCATTTCTTGAAATTTATCAAAGATGATCTCAATATAATGATTGGTATAAGGTCTTTCTGGGTGACGGCTCAATTGTACTTTTTGCCAATCGCTCAATTTGGAATAAATCTTCTTACGTTGACTGGAGATTTTATCTTCAATTTTCGATATAGTGTCACTCATATCTACGCCCGTCTTTTCTGCGCTTTCTCTAACTTTTTCAAGTTGTTCAAAAAGATCTTCAATCGGTTTTTCAAAATCAAGGAATTGCATAATGTTTGTTTGGATTGTAAAAGTAGGGTTTTTGGTTAAAAAAGGGAAGGCTTTTTGTCGGTTGTTGATTGTGTCGGAAAGGTCTTGGTTTTCTGCATATTTATAATTTACATTAATTAATTGCTGCTCTTATGTCTTATGACCAACAGCATTTCTTTTGGAAATATTAGTTTGTTGGTGATAACACCAATAAAGGAGAAGCACAAGAAGCTTGCGCCTTAGCTCACGCCTCATTCTTGCGCTATGGGGAGCTTGCGCCTTAGCTCACGCCTCATTCTTGCGCTATGGGGTGTTCGTGTAGGCGTGGCACAAGAAGCCTCAGCTTAGGCTTTCGCCTCATTCTTGCGCTAAATGAGTTGTTTCACTTCCATACCGCCGTATTTCTTGCGCCAATAATAGAATGTACTCGTATCGATACCGAGTTCACGTGATACTTCTTGAACGCTTCGTCCTTGTTCGTTTTCTTTTAGAGCCTTGATGATCTGGCTCTCGT
>CALIIL010000134.1 GCA_938017685.1 uncultured Chitinophagaceae bacterium | reverse complement strand
ATGCAGTAGTAATATCTGATTATTTACACCTTAATCAAATTGTATTATATTTGAGAGTAAGTGATGAAAGATTTTAGAAGATTCTTAATACTATTGTTTGCACTACTCGTTGTGTCTTGCCAAAATCAAGGCAAAACAGAGGCAGATATTTATAATAGTATCGTAACCAATTCTGTAGATCGTGATTTGGAAGCTATTAAAAAAGATGGAGTTCTTAGAGCTTTGGTTGTTTATAGCAGTACCAGCTATTTTTTATATAGAGGGCAGGCTATGGGCTTTGAGTACGAACTTTTGAAACGTTTAGCAAAACATCTCGATTTAAAGCTAGAAATTATTATTTCTAATGATTTAGATTCTGAATTTGAAGTTTTAAATAGGGGTGATGTAGATCTTATTGCACATGGAATGACCATTACCAACCAACGCAAATGGGAGGTAGATTTTACCGAGTACCTTTACCTTACCAAACAGGTGCTTGTTCAAAAAAAACCAGATAATTTCAGGAAGCTCTCCTGGAGGGCGCTTCAAAAAAGTGTAATTCATGATCCGATAGAGCTCATTAATGATACCGTGTCTATAAGGCGTAATTCTGCTTACTACGAGCGGTTAATAAGCTTGTCTAATGAAATTGGTGGCACAATTATTATAGACACTTTAGACAGCCAGCTTAGTACTGGAGAAATCATGGATATGGTTGCCGAAGGCAAAATAAAATATACCATTGCAGACCAAAATCTCGCCAAGATAAACGCCTCTTATAATCCTATACTTCATATAGATGTTCCTATTTCATTATCACAGCGTATTGCTTGGGTGACCCGAAAAAAATCTAAAAACTTCCGTGCAGCAGTCAACCAGTGGATTGTATCGCAACGTAAAACGACAACCTACCGGGTTATTTATAATAAATATTTTAAAAATAAACGCTCTTTTCAAAAGCGAAATAAAAGTGATTATTATAGCCTTAAAAACAACCAGATTAGCAAATATGATGCACTAATAAAAGAACATGCCAAGCTTATTAATTGGGATTGGAGGTTGTTGGCTTCTCAAATTTACCAAGAATCTAAGTTCGACCCAAGTGCAAATTCTTGGGCTGGTGCTGCAGGCTTAATGCAAGTAATGCCAGCCACTGCAAACGATTTGGGTATTAAAGATTTATCAGACCCTACAGAAAGTATTAGAGGCGGTGTTAACTATTTAAAAGAAATTTATCGCCAATTAGAAACGGTAACCGATACACTAAACCGTATAAAATTAACAATGGCTGCCTATAATTGTGGTTTGGGTCATGTTACAGATGCTCAGACTCTAGCAACAAAGAAAGGTTTAGACCCTAATGTATGGACAGATAATATAGAGCGTACACTATTAGACTTAAGCTTACCAAAGTACTACAACAAGCCCTATATTAAATATGGTTATGTTCGAGGTTCTGAACCTGTAAAGTATGTAGATATCGTTTTTGAGCGCTACGAGCAGTATAAATCTTTTATTGATTTGGAAAAGGATTAGTTATCTATTTAACGTTATATCATATGAGATTTATAAATAAAGTTACTCATATAAATTATTGAGTTCATGAATCTTCGTACTAATATTTGGCTAAAAGCCATTATATTTGGTTAGAATTCACCTAACCAATCAATTATGAAAACCCTATTCAAGTACTACGCCTTAATTTTTGGACTGCTAGTTTGTAGTCAGTTTAGTATTAGTCAAACACAAAAACCTTTAGCATTAGAGGATTATGCGCAATGGAACCGCATAAGAAGCACAACCTTATCACCTAATGGCAATTGGATGACCTATGCTTATACACCAAATGAAGGCGATGCAACGCTTCATATTCGTAAAGTAGATGCAGATACATTACGTACAGTAATTAACGGGAAACAAATTGCTTTTTCAGCTAATAGCAAATGGTTAGCATACTTAGTAGATCCAACTAAAGAAGTCTCAGATAAGCTAAAAAAAGCAAAAAAGCCGGTATTAAGTGATCTTCAAATCGTAAACTTAGAGTCTAACACTAGTACTGATGTTAAAAATACGATGGCATTCAGTTTTTCAAAAACTTCTAAGTTTATTGCGATTCATAAAAACCGAAATGATAAAAAGGCAGATCATAAAGGGAGTGATTTACTACTAAAGAATTTACAAAACAATAAGACCCTTAATATTGGTAACGTCTCTGCATTTGCCTTTAATAATGAAGGAACACTCTTTTCTTATATCGTAGATGCAGACGAAGATAGTGGCAATGGTATTTACCTTATCGACCTCAATAACTTGCGTACATGGCCATTACACACAGGGAATTTCACTTATGCTCAAATGTCATGGAATAAAAAAGGCAACCAATTGGCGGTATTATTTGGTGCAAAGGAAGAAGGTATGGTTGAACGAAAAAACACTGTTTACTGGGCTTCAAATCTTGTTTCTGGCATGTCTACACTTGGTAACGAAGCCACGTATTCTTCAGAAGACGACGCTAATTTTCCTAAAAATATGGTCATTAGTGAATACAGTGGTCTGACTTGGAATACTATGGGAACTCAGCTTTTTCATGGTGTAAAAATGCAAAAAGAAAAACTAAAAAAAGAAGACTCTATCAAGGCTAATGTAGATGTTTGGCATTGGAAAGATGAACGTATACAATCGCGTCAAATCGTTCAAGCAAAAAGAGACCTGAAATCTACTTTTAGTGCTGTACTAAATATAGAAAACAAGAAATTTGTGCAATTGGCAAATGAAGATATGCCTTTTGTAAATACCAGCGAAAAGAACGTCTGGGCAGTTGGTCGTGTAGATACATTGTACCGTAAGGATATTAACCTTCCTGGTGGCTATGCAGATTTGTATAGTATAAATACCAAAACAGGTTCAAAAAGATTAATTGCAGAACGCGTGTATAGAAACATGGGCATGTCTCCTAATGGAGAATGGGCACTATTTTCTAGAGATGCTGTTGTAATGGGTTATAATTTTAACAAGGG
>CALIIL010000133.1 GCA_938017685.1 uncultured Chitinophagaceae bacterium | reverse complement strand
TCATTAAACAAACTCAAATTATATTTACGATGCAAAAACAAAAAACTTCCAAAGACAGACAGACTTCCCACAACAAGTTTGTTTGCTTTGAAAGTAAAATTAATCAAATCGATTACACACTTTTTTGTACACTACCAAATAAAAATACACCACCCCAAATAGCAATACAGTATTTAGATATTTTGGAAGTATAATTTACTCTTCTAAGCAAGCCAATTGCTGTGCTAAATTTCCAACCTGCAAATAAAAACAGAATACTGTAGAATATTATTCCTATATAAATTATTACAGTACTCATTTATTCACTTGGTTTCTATTATAAGCTGTCCGCTATTGTTGCTACTATGAAATAGTGGCTTGAACTATGGATCATTTAAATCTTTTACATAGTCTCAATTGCCATTAAACCATTACTAACCCAACATTATTAAGTAACATCTGAATTTATGCAATAAAAAAATCTAATGATATTTATAGTTTATGCAATTAAGGCTGTTAGGGCAACAACCTATAACATTATGCTCCTACTCTACGCTTTAAAGTTTCAATTTGAGACTCCCAAAGACTCGCCTGGTTCTCTTCATCACCTTTATCTGCAAAGTCAGTTATGTGCAAAATTGTTTCACCCGTGATTGCACTTGTTTCAATATTAAATTCAAAGAATTCACTTTCATCCATCCAATCCCAACGGTATCGCACCGACTCGTTTTCTTCTTCTTTTAATAATAAAGCAATATCAGTACTATCATCCCAATGGAAATGTAGTTCATCATCAATAGCATCTACTTTATCAGCGAACCACTCGCTCAATCCCGATGAGGTGGCTAACAGTCCATATAAAACACTGATGCTACAATTAATCGGAATTTCTACATTATACTGTTCTCTTTTTGCCATAATAACTATTAGCTACAATAATAAGGTAATAGAGCTAATATCAAAATTATATAGCCCCTTTTTTAAACCCATTCTATCCCTAGCTTGTAATTTCTTTTGGACATTTTTCACATTTCATTTACATTTGGTTTACTGTTCTATGACAATTCTCATAATCACTCTTTAATATTATTAACTAAACCCAATAAAATCAAAGCTTATGTCAATGCGCCAACTTAAGATTACAAAATCTATTACAAATAGAGAAAGCCAATCTTTAGAAAAATATTTACAAGAAATAGGTAAAGTAGACCTAATAACTCCAGAGGAGGAAGTAAATCTAGCACAACGCATAAAGAAAGGAGATCAAATAGCATTAGATAAACTAACCAAAGCTAATCTGAGATTTGTAGTATCTGTATCTAAGCAATATCAGAACCAAGGATTATCCTTGAGCGACCTAATTAATGAAGGTAATCTTGGCTTAATAAAAGCCGCTGAACGATTTGATGAAACACGTGGTTTCAAATTTATTTCTTACGCTGTATGGTGGATACGTCAAAGCATATTGCAAGCATTAGCCGAACAAAGCAGAGTGGTAAGATTGCCATTAAATAAAGTAGGCCTAACCAATAAAATAAATAAGGCCTTTCAAAAATTAGAACAAGAGTATGAACGTGCCCCTAGTACAGATGAACTAGCTAAATATTTAGAAATTGGAAGAGAAGAAGTTGAAAGCTCTTTAAGCTCTTCGGCAAGACACATAAGTATGGATGCTCCCTTTGTAAGTGGAGAAGAAAATAAACTAATTGATGTGCTAGCCAACCCAAATGCCAAAGTTGCTGATGAAGAAATAGAGCATAACGAAAGTTTAAAACTTGAGATAAACAGAAGCTTAAGCTCACTAACCGAACGACAAGAAAATGTTCTTAAATTATTTTATGGAATTGGCGAGGACCATCCTATGAGCTTAGAAGATATTGGTTCACATTTTGCATTAACGCGCGAACGTGTAAGACAAATAAAAGACAAGGCCATTTTGAAACTTAGAAACAACGCAAGGTGCGAACAACTCAAAGTTTACCTCGGGCATTAATTACCTTTCATCAAAAGGAAGTAATGCTTTTCCAATTGTTCCATTCGGTGGAGTAACATTTAACAGACTGGCCAAGGTGGGAGCAATATCTGTCATATATACTTTGCTATATATATTCTTATTCTTAGGTACATGCCAACCATAAAATATTAATGGTATCTTAGTATCATAAGGCCCCCAAGCGCCGTGAGACGTCCCGGTTGTGCTATATGCATCAAGATAAGCTGGCTTCATTATATATAAGACATCACCACTTCGTTCTCTGTTATATGAATTGACTAAATACTCTTTTATTAAATTGGGCATTACTGCAATACTTAACATGGGCGCCTCAGTACAAAAATGAATTTCTTCTCTATTGTTCAAAAAATCAACCGTATTAAAACTAGCCAAGTCTCTACTCGCTTCATTTAAATTTCCACGAAAATAGACTTGATTATTACTAACCGAAATTACCGCACTATCAATACCAGTTTTTTGTTTTAAAAATTTATTTAAATCTTCTTTCAAAGAGTCTTCAAAAACAAAACCAGCTGGTATATTTTGATCCTTTAAAAAATTGGGATTATGCGCAGCACCATGATCAGAAGTTAAGAATAATAAATAATTTCCCTTGCCATAAGTTCTGTCTAAATGATTGACAAAAGAACCTAATGCTTTATCAAAACGAATGTAAGCATCTTCAACTTCCATACTGTGCGGACCAAAAGCATGACCAATATAATCTGTTGCAGAAAAACTCAAGGCTAAAAAATCAGTATGCTCACCTTGTCCTAAATTTTCTGATAACAAAGCCAACTTAGCAAAGTCAAAAACTATGTCATTCCCATAAGGCGTTTTCTTAATATAAGAAGGATCTTTGGCTGCAAAGGAAAAAGGAAAACGAGGGTTATCTTGATCGGCAAACTTTCCTACATAATTTGCATTTTGCTCTTGTGTATACTGATATGTTTTTTTATCATTGACCGCATCCCATTTTTTATCTAAATATGCTCTTGCAATATCCGCTTTATTAAATGCACTAACCCAATCAGGCAATTGATTTAAATAATAAGTACTGCTCATAAAATGTCCTAAACTATCGTCCATCCAATATGCGGCATCGGCCGTATGGCCGCCTGGCAAAACCGCTCCCCTATCTTTAAGAGAAATAGATATTGTCTTGGACTTACTTTGTTGTGCTAATTTTAATTGGTCAGTTATGGTCGTAACCCATAAATTTATCGGACTAATTTTACCATTTTGTGCTGAGCCTCCAACGGCATTTGCATAGCGATCTCTAACGCAATACTCTCCTCTATTTTTCTTTTTATCGTACCATCCATTACCTGCTATACCATGCACGGCAGGAACCGTACCGGTATAAATACTAGCATGCCCTGGACCGGTATAACTTGGCAGATAATTAATGTAACAATTCCTAAAGTGCGTTCCTGCACCTTTTAATTGATTAAAACCATCGTTGCCATACTTGCTTTCATATTGGTACAAGTAATCTGCACGCATTTGATCAATAACTATTCCCACAACCAGTTTGGGTTTATCCCCATTGGATTTGGCATACGATTGTACGGCAATAAGTACAAAAATCAATAAAGTCAATATTTTATGCATATTCGGCATTTAGAAGTTGTTAGCAAAAATGAGATTATAATCTCATTATTCGGTCATCAATTGCATTATTTTTGCACCACGCTGTGAATGACAGATTAAAAAAGAAAGTATGGCAGATTTATTCGAAAAATTTCAGAACAAAGGCTCATTAGGAAGATACCAAGAACAAGCGCATGGTTATTTTGCATTTCCAAAGTTGGAAGGCCCTATTTCAAACCGCATGATGTTCCAAGGTAAGGAACGTATTGTATGGAGCTTAAACAACTACTTAGGGCTAGGTAACCACCCCGAAATCAGAAAGGCAGATGAAGAAGCTGCTAAAGATTGGGGCATGGCCTATCCAATGGGTGCTCGTATGATGAGTGGCCATAGTTCGATACATGAACAATTAGAACAAGAATTAGCGGAGTTTGTTTCAAAAGAAGACTCTTACTTATTAAACTTTGGTTACCAAGGAATGGCCTCCATTGTAGATAGCCTTCTAAGCCGAAGAGATGTTGCAGTATATGATAGCGAAAGTCACGCATGTATTATTGATGGCTTACGCATGAGTACTGCACACCGTTATGTATTTAAGCATAACGATTTAGAAGATTGTGAAAAGCAATTAAAAAGAGCAACAGAAATGGTTGCAAAGACTGGCGGTGGAATTTTATTAATCAGCGAAGGTGTATTTGGCATGGCTGGTGACCAAGGAAAACTTAAAGAACTTGTAGACTTAAAAGCTAAATATGATTTCAGACTATTTGCCGATGATGCTCATGGCTTTGGAACATTAGGCGCAACGGGAGCAGGTGCTGGAGAAGAGCAAGGATGTCAAGATGGTATTGATATTTATTTCTCAACTTTTGCCAAAAGTATGGCAAGCATCGGAGCATTTGTTGCCGGTGACCAAGACTTAATTAATTACTTACGTTATAACTTACGTTCTCAAATATTTGCCAAATCATTACCCATGCCAATTGTTGTTGGTAACTTAAAACGTTTGGAATTATTACGCACGCGACCTGAGTTAAAAGAAAAGCTTTGGGATAATGTACGTATGCTACAATCAGGTTTAAAAGAAGCGGGATTAGATATTGGTAAAACAGATTCTCCTGTTACTCCTGTATTTATGCATGGCGGTTTAAATGAGGCAACACAATTAACTAAAGACCTTCGAGAAAACTTTAATGTATTCTGTTCTTTGGTAGTGTATCCGGTTATTCCTCGCGGTCAAATCATATTAAGATTGATACCTACTTCAGTGCATACTAAAGAAGATATTGATATTACAATTGCTGCATTTAAAGACATAAAACATAAGCTAGAAAACAAACTATATCCAGACGAGTTTGCTGCGGTAGTTTAAATTTCTTTTACTTAAAAAAATAAAGAGCGTCTCGAATTAATCGAGACGCTCTTATTATATCAATGCCTTAGCCTTCACATTAATTAGTTATTTATTTTATTGCACATGCATTATAAAGAAAATGAGAACTAATAAAAAACGCCATACTATTTGTATGGCCCTTCTTTTTATGATGATGAAACGTTCTATTTAATATCGAAATTATAAGGCATGATCGCTTGGATAGCATTCTTTTGCTTACGGATTTGTTTAATCTGCTGTAGCAATTTAAAATCTTCTCCTAAGTATTCTTTTACCAATGCAACATCACGATTACCTCCTGTTGCTTGCTTTAAGATATCCATGATAGCATCTTTCTTTTTAGGATACTCTACAATTTTATACTTATCCAATTTAGCCATTTTAGCCACTGCTTTTAGTGCGTCATTTTTACTCCCTATTTCATCTACAAGCTTTAAATCTTTGGCCAAGGTTCCACTATAAACATGTCCTTGTGCTAATTCTTCAACTTGCTCTAAAGTTAAACCACGCGCTTTGGCAACACGAGACTTAAAGGTTACATAT
Organism: uncultured Chitinophagaceae bacterium; assembly: GCA_938017685.1. GTDB lineage: Bacteria > Bacteroidota > Bacteroidia > Chitinophagales > Chitinophagaceae > JAGNRR01. The sequence goes on along the minus strand of CALIIL010000133.1, from coordinate 6,606 downwards.
ACAGAGTCTAAATACGATTGTACAACCGACTTTTCTATGCTTGTCATATCACGATACATATTTGGGAAGTCAGCAAACTCTCCAGTCTTAACTGCATCAAATGTTACACCCAATTTCTTTTCCATAAAATCACCGATGTTAAACATCATACCAACTACACCAATCGAACCTGTAATTGTATTGGCATCGGCATAAATTTTATCCCCGGCGCAAGCAATATAATAACCACCACTTGCTGCTACATCTCCCATGCTTACAACAATCGGTTTCTTAGCATGCAATAATTGTAATTCTCTATAAATCACTTCACTTGCCAAGGCACTTCCACCAGGAGAATTTACACGTAAGACTACGGCTTTGATTTTATCATCTTTGGCCACTTTTCTAATTTCAGGACTAAGATTGGCTGAGTATATTCCATCCTCACCTCCACCTTCACCATCAGCAATGGCACCTGTTGCATAAATGATAGCAACTTTATCTTTTCCACTGCCTTTGTTAGATACCGTGCTAGCATACTCTCCCAAACCAACAAATCGTAATTCCTTGTCACGGTCAATATCACTTTTCTCTTTCAATAAAGAACGAACAGAATCTGCATAAGCCAAGCCATCAATAAATTTCATATCAACCGCATCTTGCGGAAATTTCAATTCCATATTATTAGCAATACTGCGCAGCTCCTCAAGACTTTTACCTGTGCGCTTCATGATAGAACTCATAAATACGGAGTCTATACTCGTAAGCATGGTATTTAATTGAAATTCATTAGGACCACTAAAATCTTTTCTTGAAAATGGCTCGTGCGCTCCTTTAAACTGACCGCAATGGAATGCCTCAACTTTTACACCCAATTTATCCAAGGCGCCTTTCATAAAATTACCAACGAGAGACAAGCCTTTAAACTCCATCCCACCATGCGGATTTAAGAATATCTTATCAGCAGTCGTTGCTAAGTAATACGATTTATGATCAGCCACTTCACCGTAAGCGTAAATGAACTTTTCAGAAGTTTTAAAATCTTCTAAGGCCTCGCGCAACTCACTCAAGCTAGCCCAACCATTAGGACACATACCCATTCTAATATATATACCTTTAATCTTATCATCTGTCTTAGCATTATCTATAGCACGGATCATTGCACTTAGCCCACTTGTATGACTGCTTCCTCCTTGCAATATAGCCAAGGGATTTTCTTGAGACTGTTCAGAAAACACCTCCGATGCATTTAAATGAATAATACTTTTAGAAGTAACATTTGTTTCGCTACCTGAAGCTCCAGCCGCTGCCATACCCATAATAATAATAAACCCTATAAAAAGGAAAAGCATAATGGCTGCAAAGGAGGCTAAAAAGAATTTAAAAAACTGTTTCATAAAGTTTATCTTAAGATATTTGTAATTATTGTCAAAAGCGAAATTAAGTAACTAGCAACAATACAAACACTAAGAAGTGATGAACGGCATATATTTAGGTATAGGTGGAAACAAAGGAAAGAGAGTACAACTCTTACAAAAAGCACACGCCCTTATTGAAGAAAAAATGGGCGTAATTACTCGTACATCCAGCATATACGAAACAGCCGCCTGGGGTAAAACCAACCAGCCCAACTTCTTAAACCAAGTACTAAAGGTTGAAACAAGCTTAGATGCACAGGCATGTATGCGAGCTTGCCTAAGCATTGAGCAAGAGCTAGGTAGGACACGCAAGCAAAAATGGGAAAGTCGCACCATGGACATCGATATCTTGTTTTATAATACAGCCATTATCAATAGCAAAAATCTGATAGTCCCCCACCCGTTTTTACATGAACGTAATTTTGTATTGGCGCCTCTTAATGAAATAGCCCCGCATTTTGTACATCCTGTTTTGAGAAAAAAGATATTTACGCTTCTTAAAACGTCACCAGATCAGTTGGCGGTAAAAAAAGTAATTTAGCAAGAGGTGTATTGTTGTCAGCCTGAGCTTTAATAATCCAAATAAATATCAATTTACAATTGCACTGTTCTAAATTTGTCTTTCATAAATGAAGTATCAACTCATAACCGTCGAAGGAAATATTGGCGCTGGCAAAACAACACTGAGCAAGCTATTGGCTAAGCACTTTAATGCGCAATTGGTACTAGAGCAATTTGCAGACAATCCATTTCTTCCAAAGTTTTATAAGAACCCTGAGCAATATGCTTTCCCTTTAGAACTTTCCTTTTTGGCGGAGCGTTTTAAGCAGTTAAAAAAACAACTGACCAATCGTGACATTTTTAAACCCGTTACTATTTCGGATTATCTATTTATTAAGAGCAAATTATTTGCTAGAGTAAATCTTCCTGACGACGAATATGAATTATACGAAACCCTTTTTGATATTATATATCCAAACTTACCCCAACCCGAAGTGCTCATATTTCTCAACGCACCAATTAGTAAATTAAAAAGCAATATTGCCGAACGTGCCCGTGATTACGAGCAAGAAATAGAAAACGATTATTTAGAAAAAATACAAAACGCCTATACCGGCTTCTTAAAAAGCGATCCATTTATAACACTCATGATTGATACAAGAGAAACAGATTTCTTGAACAATAAAAATCACTTTAATCAGTTAATAAAGTATCTTGAACAGGATTATGAACGTGGCAAGCATTATTTATCGTTTAGTTAATAGTAAGTGCTTAGTTGTAAGTCGAAAGATTTTAGTATTGGTGGTTATTTTACTTACTTATTCTTGTAACAATCCAATAAAAAAAGTTAATGCATTTCCAATTATTTCATCTCAAGAACTTCCTAGTCATACAGAATTAATCGAACCCAAAGACATCTATTTTCATGATTTTAATATTCTTTATATCGGTGTAGAAAAAGATACAATAAAAATAGAAAGTCCGTTTGGAATAGAACACTCCTTACCAGAAACAATTGGAGAAAAACCCAATAAGCAATACCCCAGAGAATACATTAAGGAAAAAAGGTTTAGTGGCGATTATGGCAATCAAAATATTGAGTATTCTATAGAAGTTGATACAAATCAAATTATACCATTCTTACAGTTAAGTTTTGAAAATGAATATCCGATAATTCAATCCTATCCAGTTCTAATAAAAAACAACTCGTTGACCGACAGTCTATTCTTCCCGATATATCGTGGCCATTCTTTGACGCTAAATGTAATTCACAACAGCAAAACATATGGCATTGGAAGCTTCATTGGGTGCGGAACCCATTTCTCATGTGTTTACATTCCACCTCAACAAATTGCGATTACCGCAGTACCAAAAACAAAAGGAACACATAAACTAAAGTCTATTATTCAATATGGGAAAGTTAAATCAAATGAGTTTTACTTAAATATTAACCCTGAGATATTTGAAACCAAAGAGCTTCCTTCATTTTAAAAAAATTACAGTAGATGCTGAAACAAGTTCAGCATGACAGCTTACAAAGATTAGCGTAAGGACTTACTACTCGCTACTATCCCGATAGCTATCGGGACTTACTACTTAAAACCCTACCAACTCTTCTGCCTCGCTTTCAATATCAATCTTAGCGAAGTATCGCGCGTTAGGTAACTCCATGCCCAGTTAATGAATATGATTAGTTTGTTGCGCACACTTAGGATAAGCATTAAGTGTAAGAACATCCAAATGAACCAAGCCACAAAACCATTGATACTCATAAAGGGTAAATCAACCACTGCTTTGTGCTTACCTACCGTAGCCATAGAACCTAAATCTTTGTACACAAAGTCTGTTAGCGTAGCACTAGGCTTTAATAAATTCTTAGCTAATGTATTGGCTTGATTAATAGCCACATTAGCTACTTGCGGATGTCCTTGAGGAAACTTCTCAGTTTCCATATAAGCTATATCACCCAAGGCATATATATTATCGTAACCAGCTATTTCATTTTGACGATTTACTTTATAGCGATTACCCTTTTGTTCTATCTCTTCATTTAAGCCTTGCACATAATTTCCTTTTACACCAGCCGCCCAAATAACGTTATTAGATACAATTTCATTACCCGAACTCAGTACAACTTTTTCACCATCGTAATTATTAACGAAGGTGTTCGTAATCACTTCCACACCAAGATCTTCCAAATAGCGCTTGGCACTTTTTTTAGATTTATCACTCATTACATTCAAAGGATAATCGGCGCCTTCAATCATGTATATTTTTATATCTGCGACATTAAGTCTTGGATAATCTTTGGGTAAAATCGTTTTTTTCATTTCGGCAAATGAACCCGCCAACTCTACACCGGTTGGGCCGCCTCCTACAACAACAATATGCTTACTACCCTCTTTGTCTTTTTTCTCCATCATACGCTCAAAATTCATGAGCATATGATTACGAATAAAAATAGCTTCGTGCGTAGTCTTCATAGACAGGGAATGTTCTTGCACATTTTCATTACCAAAGAAATTGGTATAAGCACCTGTGGCAATCACTAATTGATCAAAAGCTATTTCACCTTGATCAGTCAACAGTGTATTTTTCTCAGGAACGATTTGCTCCACATTAGCCATTAAGAAATTAATATTCTTAGCTCGTTGAAAAATCTTTCGAAAAGGAAAGGATATACTACTTGGTTCCAAACGAGCCGTTGCAACTTGATAAAACAAAGGCTGAAACATATGATGATTTTCGCGATCAATTAAGGTTATTTCAAAGCCTTTTTTATTGCGCAACTTTCTACATAATTGTAAGCCCGCAAATCCTCCGCCGATGATTACAATGTGTTTATTGTGTTGCTGGCTCATATATTTTGTTTTGTACAAAATTAAGCACATTGTGCTTACTAAGGGTAATAATATCATGTATGAATTTATAAAGTTCGTGTATCTTATATAACGATTGCCTCATACTATAATCACAAGCTTACAATTTCTGCCCTTGGAAGAAATGGCGTAAAAAAAAATGGTCGTTTTGGCGTGAAAAAGCAAGTCAGTTTTTCAGCGAACAAGAACATCAAAAAGAAGAATAACACAATCGCGCGTTTGAATTGATTTAGCCAATATGACTATTTTTTAGACAATGACTCTAAGTCTTGAATTTTTGTTTCTTTTTTTCAAAAAAAAAGAAAGACAACTGCCAATAAAACAATCATTTCTCATATGAAGTATCAAGCGACACAGAAATTAAAGCTAAAAAGACCAATGAATTGATACTTCAAATAATTTAATCACATGATTAAAAAGCTGTTTTTAACTTAACGTCACTATGACACTATCGCGTTAAAAAGGGGTTTTTTATGCCCATTTCATTCAAAAAAAGCCACTTTTTTAGCATAAATTCGCCAAATCTTATAAAAAAACTAAAAATGGCTAAAGAGCATATTTCAAAATTATTGGGCAAAGATGCCGCGTTCTACCTAGAACATGAATGTAAAACGATTGACAAAAAAACAATCTATGCACCCTCTAAAAAAACAGTAGATGATGTGTGGACACAATCGAACAGAAACATCCAAACTTTAGCCTCTATCCAACGTTTGTTGGGTCACGGTCGTTTAAAAAATACGGGTTATGTATCTATCCTTCCTGTTGATCAGGGAATAGAGCATACGGCAGGTGCTTCATTTGCCCCGAACCCTATCTATTTTGATCCAGAAAATATTGTAAAATTGGCACTAGAAGGTGGTTGTAATGCAGTTGCATCTACCTACGGTGTATTAGGAAGTGTTGCACGTAAGTATGCACACAAAATTCCTTTCATTGTAAAGATTAATCATAATGAGTTATTGACGTACCCCAACACCTTCAACCAAATAATGTTTGGTAACATTAAAGATGCTTGGAACATGGGTGCCACAGCGGTGGGTGCTACAATCTACTTTGGTAGTGAGCATAGTGAGCGTCAAATTCAAGAAGTGGCTGAGGCCTTTGAATATGCACATGAGTTAGGTATGGCTACTGTATTGTGGTGCTACTTACGTAATAGCGATTTCAAAAAAGATGGAACTGATTATCATGCCTCAACGGATATGACGGCTCAGGCTAATCACTTAGGCGTAACAATACAAGCTGATATAATTAAGCAAAAGCTTCCAACAAATAATGGTGGGTTTAAAGAAATTGGTTTTGCCAAGACACATGAAGGTATGTATGAAAAACTATCTTCTGATCACCCGATTGATTTATGCCGTTACCAAGTTGCCAACTGTTATATGGGGCGTGTAGGTCTCATTAACTCTGGCGGAGCTAGTGCTGGTGCAACGGATATGGCTGAAGCAGTAATGACTGCGGTAGTGAACAAACGTGCTGGAGGTATGGGCTTAATAAGCGGTCGTAAAGCATTCCAAAAAGACATGAAAACAGGTATTCAATTATTGAATACTATTCAAGATGTATATCTTGATAAGAGCATTACCTTGGCCTAAGCCAATGGTCACCCTGTCCCGATAGCTATCGGGATTGTCGAAGAGAGTATCATTTAAGACCTCGCAGATTTGTCTGCGAGGTCTTTTTTTGTCTAATGCTAAAACTTTTTAAAAGGACTTTCTATTTCAATAAAAACATCAAGTCCAAGAATAAAGCTTGATTCTTAGCGAGCATACAAAAGACTTACAGACTATTAGTTAAGATATGGTTGAAACACCTATCTTAAG
>CALIIL010000132.1 GCA_938017685.1 uncultured Chitinophagaceae bacterium | reverse complement strand
TACCTCTCGGTCGTTGGGTAGTTTTGTGAATGTTGCGGTTTGGATTGGGGTACAATCAGTCCAGGAAGAATCAGCAGTACTAAAACAACCCTTGGTTGTCATTGTATGTGTTTTTCCTCCATGATATAAACATTTTCTTAAAAAAAGTGTAGAAGAACTATCTATCATTAATCTTTCCTTTGCAAGTTGATGCCAAGTCGTAGCGTTATTTAATGAATACTCAGTACGGAAATTGGTCTTATCAAATTCAATTTCTTGCTTATTTAAAAAAGCTCTTTTAGCACTTTTTATAAAAGGATTTGCCTTTGCTATAAATAATTTTTTATGAACAATATTATTTTTTATTAATGAGTTTATGGAACTGAACAAAGTGTCTATGCAAAAATAATTTGATTGATTACTAGTTTGAAAATCAAATTTTCCAGGACAAAAAGAATAACGCCCTATCGCATTCATAACATACCAAGCACTCATTTGCCCACAATCCTCATTGCCAATATAACCATCTGGAGCATTTGTATAAAACTCATCCATTATTTTTTTTAAAATTCTATTCCCTTTTTCAGGCTTTCCAATTAAGTGATATAAATAAGCGATATGATGGCTCGGCTCATTTCCGTGCGCATACTGACCAATCAAACCTGTTATATCACTTTGCGTTCTACCTTCCGTTTGTTCTTTTGCATTAAATAAATCATCTAACTTCTTTTCAAACATACCGGAACCGTCCTGAACAGCAATAAATTGTCCTATATCATGCGGCACATAAAAACTATACTGCCATGAATTGGCCTCCGTATAATTATTATCTACCAAGTAAGGCGAGAAAGGTTCTATTAAGGTTGAGTTTTTTCTGGCACGCATAAAGCCTGTTGTGGGGTCATATACATTGATCCAATTGTGCGAGCGTTTTTCAAAGGTTTTATAGTCTTCTTCTTTCCCTAATGCTCTAGCCATTTGTGCAATACACCAATCGTCGTATGCGTACTCTAAGGTTTTGCTTACACTTTCGTGATCATCTTCGGCACGTACATAACCGTATTTCATATAAGACTGTACGGCAGGTATATCTTCGGTTGCAATACTTTTCATAGCCTCAAATGCTTTCTCGGCATCGTAGTCTCTTATGCCTTTGTTATAAGCATCCCATATTACACTTACAGCATGGTAGCCAATCATACAATTGGTTTCATTGCCACTCAATTCCCACACGGGCAATCGTCCGCCTTGTTCGTATTGTTTTATAAATGTGTTTATAAAATCATTGGTGCGTTTCTTATCAATAATGGTAAGCAAGGGATGCAAGGCACGATAAGTATCCAATAATGAGAAAACGGTATAATAGTCAAACTTACCTTCTGTGCTATGAATTTTATCATCCATGCCACGGTATCGATTATCTACATCGGAATATATATTCGGTGCAATCATGCAGTGATAAAGTGCTGTGTAGAAGATTACTTTCTTATCGTCTTTGGGTGCGTTTTGGGCGTAGGTGAAGTTTTTGGTTCTCGGCTCCGCTCGAACTGACATAACTTTTTCATCGCTCACTTCAATCTTACTCAACTCTTTTTCCCACTCGGCTTGTACCCATTGTTTTGATTTATTAAAATCCCAATGGGGTATTTCGTTGACCAAATTATTATGTGCACCCTCCATATCTACTCCGCTTAATCCTACTTTCATTTTTACGATTTGGTAAGGCTTGGGCTTCGACGGGCTCAGCCTGACATAATTATTTTGCTTCAATTTAATAATAGCTCTTGGGCTTCGTTGTAATGGAATGGTAACTTTCTTACTGCCCGATTGGCTTGGCTCGTATAGTATTCGCTCTATCTCTTGTTCAAATTTTATTTCAAAAAATATCTTTTGATTGGTAGCCCACGCCTTGGAATATCGATAACCACGTATCGTATGCTTATCCGTCATTTCCATTATACTTTCTAATAACTCATCTCGATGAGCTAAATCTAAAACGACATAAGTCTCATCATTAGGTGCAAAAGTGTATTGATGAAAACCGCAACGACGACTAGTGGTCAGCTCAACGCCTACTCTTGGCTCTTCGAGAAATACTCGGTAATAACCAGCGGTAGCTTTTTCACTTTTGTGCAGGAACTTACTCTTGTATTGATAATCATTGAGGCGCATTTTTTTTGTTACAGGCATGAGTAATATATCACCATAGTCACTCACTCCAGTACCGCTTAAATGTGTGTGACTAAAGCCATAAATAATACTATCAGAATAATGATAACCACCGCAGCCGTCCCAACTGCCATCAATACGCGTATCCGGACTTAATTGACAAAAACCAAAAGGCGCTGTAGCACCCGGAAAAGTATGACCATGACCGCCTGTTCCAACAAACGGATTGACATAGCTCGTAAGTTGAGCATGACTACAAAACGGAATTAATAAGAGGATAAATAATAATCTTTTCACCCGACAAAAGTAAATAATTTATATGTCTTTAATCGCTTCCTTCGTCTTGCCAAATAATTCCATGATGGGAGTAGCTTTTACGCCATGCTTTAAATTGTACTTGGCTATGGCATAAGCTATTTTGATATGCTTATACTGCGTTCTAAACACATCGCGCAATCTATAGTTTGGGTCAAATATATGCGCAGCATCTGAAGTCAATCCATTTAATTCTAATATAGAAATATTTTTGCCTGCTTCTAAATCTTCCCAATTCGTTACACGTAAGTCATATCTGCCATAATAAAAACCTTCAATTTGCTTACTAATTTGATCAAAGGTTTCATTCAACGCTTCAGATATTCTATGATTTTCATTATTAAAAATTGTTCCTTTAGAGTGATTGCCGATAGGCTCAAGCAAGACTTCTTCATTGACTTGAAGCACCCGAGATAAATCTATGGTTTTAGCAAGCCTTTCTACTTGATCACTTGCTCGTTTATTTTGACGCATTAACTCTTCAATCGTTAATGTGCCATTGCCCATAACTTTGAGAAAGCCTTTCGATGCAATAGATAGTATCCTTCCTTTTTTTTCATTAGGAATTCTTGAATAAAATACACCGAGCTCCAATGGTGCTTCAATAATTTCTTGCACCATATAATCCTCACCAATAGTTGTATGATATTGATGGAGTTCTTCCCTTTTTTTTATAATCGCTATTTTTCTTCCGCGCCCTCCAACATCTGGTTTAAGGATAAGAGGAAAAGATAATTGTGAAAAAATATTCTCTTCATTTAAAGCATGAGCATGCTGAACAAAAATAGTTTTAGGCTTGAAGGCATCAGGAATAATATCCATGATTTTCATTTTACTCTCTCCCATAAATCCACCATCTTCTATGCCTGGATTAACCGTTGTGAACCAAGTGGCACAGCGCAGTCGCAAGCCAAACAAGATCCATAATGGCCACATGGGTGCAAGCAAAACCCACCATGGCCAAAACTCATGGTGGGCTAATCCAAGCTTTTGTAAAATACCTTTTCGTGCTTGGCTCAATATCTTATTGATTAATTATTTAACTGTAGTCGAAATGTAAACGGTAAGGTTATCACTCATTGTAAAGCTACTCCCTCCTACTTTCCAATCTCTTCTATTGATTTTAAAGGCTGTACTCAAATCATAACCACTGCCATTCTTTTTTACATTAACGGTGGTCTTTATGTTTTTAGTTATGCCTTTCATTGTAAGCTTCCAGTATACAGTAATCTTTGTATCAGAGACCTTTACAACTTTGTAAGATTTCATGGTAATCGTAGCATACTTTGCTACATTAAAGAATTCTTCTTTGTCTTTAATATGGCTGTCACGCAAGCCAATACCGGTAGTTACAGTAGCAACCTTAGCTACTCCACTAAAACTTGAAGCTGAAGGGTTAGCAGGATTATATTTAGCTTTATAAGTAACTGTTTTAAACTTCCCGTTTACATTAATCCCTGCATTCTTAATCTTAAACTTTAATTTAGAATTACTGGTCTTTGTAAGGGTTTGTGCATTCATTGAAATAATGCTGACACAAAGTATAGATAGTATTAAGGCTATTTTTTTCATTGTAGTATTTTTAAATTAGACGTGCTTTAAGATGATAGTTTACTAAAAAACTTAATTAAAACACATAATTAACACCAACGCCAAATGTCATTTGCTTTGTGCGGTAACGTTCTGTTTCCAAAACCTTGCCTGCTGAATTTGTATATCTGTAAACTGGGTCAATACTGTACTCATTAAATAAAAATACTGCTCCAGCTTTAAATCGCCAGTTAGATTTATAACGATAAGTCACCATAAATTCAGAGTTTACTGATCCAATATCATTGTCTCCAACTAATAATACATTGCCCGCTGTAGGAGTTGCTTTCGTTGCATTATCTGTTCCGCGAAATTGCAAAGTGCCATCTTTTTCACCGCCATAGCTTATGCCTGCTAAATCAATATTAAATTCAGCACCCCAGCGCTCAGTAGCATCATAACGTAAAGCTAAAAATACATTGAGTGCATTCACTTGCGTACCTGTCAAACTCAGTTCGTCTATATTAGCTGTATCCCCAGTAAGATTGCCAGGTGCTGTAATATATTCTAATCCATCACTTCCAAATGAAGACGTATTTCTTAAACCAACACCTACTTTAAAGCGACGTTGTTTTTTACCGAAACCCCAGTATTG
>CALIIL010000131.1 GCA_938017685.1 uncultured Chitinophagaceae bacterium | reverse complement strand
ATTTCATTAAACAAACTCAAATTATATTTACTATGCAAAAACAAAAAACTTCCAAAGACAGACAGACTTCCCACAACAAGTTTGTTTGCTTTGAAAGTAAAATTAATCAAATCGATTACACACTTTTTTGTACACTACCAGAGGTCGTGAGTGCATCCCGATAGCTATCGGGACTCATCGGCGGCTCAAGTCAAAGGTTTTCCGATTGGAAAACCTTTTTTTCGTAAATTAATTCAGGTAGAGCATTCGCCGCGGCGAGGAAGAGGTCGTGAGTGCATCCCGATAGCTATCGGGACGCATCGGCGGCTCAAGTGAAAGGTTTTCCGATTGGAAAACCTTTTTTATTTGATTATAATAATAGGGTAGTCTGTTGATTATTTGAGCTCATTTAAAGAAATTCATCAATCTTGCAAACAATACAATCGAAAACCTTGCATAATAATGCTACATTAATTAGCAGATATTCACTGCATATGTATTAAAAAAATATGCAATACTTGGTTTATAACTGTATTTAAGGCAATAAATAATTAAAAATGCTCAAAAAATACTTTTGCAAATAATAATATTCGAAGTACATTTGCAATCCAAAATAATAAACTAACTTTTTTTAAAACAGATTAAAATGGCAAAAGAGGAATTCAAGCGGGATAAACCGCACGTAAACATCGGAACTATTGGTCACGTGGATCATGGTAAAACTACATTAACTGCTGCAATTACAACAGTACTATCTGCCAAGGGTGGTGGTGAAGTAAAAGGTTATGATGAAATTGATGGTGCTCCGGAAGAGAGAGAGCGTGGTATTACAATTAATACAGCACACGTTGAGTATGAAACAGGAACACGTCACTATGCACACGTAGATTGTCCAGGTCACGCCGATTATGTTAAGAACATGATTACTGGTGCTGCACAAATGGATGGTGCTATTCTTGTAGTAGCTGCAACAGATGGCCCTATGCCACAAACTAAAGAGCATATCTTATTAGCACGCCAAGTTGGAGTTCCAAGTATGGTAGTGTTTATGAATAAAGTTGATCTAGTTGACGATATGGAATTGTTAGAATTAGTTGAAATGGAAATTCGTGAAATCCTTACTAAGAACGGATTTGATGGAGATAACACGCCAATTATTCAAGGTTCTGCTATTAAAGCTTTAGAAGGTGATGCTGATGGTGTAGCTAAAGTTGAAGAGTTAATGCAAGCTGTTGATGACTTTATTCCTTTACCTCCACGCCCAGTAGATCAGGATTTCTTGATGAGTGTTGAGGATGTATTCTCTATCACAGGTCGTGGTACAGTTGCTACAGGTCGTATCGAAAGAGGTCGTATCAAAATTGGAGATAACGTTGAAATCGTTGGAATGAGAGAAGAGTCTATGAACTCAACTTGTACTGGTGTAGAGATGTTCCGTAAATTATTAACTGAAGGAGAAGCTGGTGATAATGCTGGTTTATTACTTCGTGGTATTGAGAAAACTGATATCTCTCGTGGTATGGTTATCGTTAAGCCAGGATCTATTACTCCACACACTGAATTTAAAGGTGAGGTGTATGTATTGAGTAAAGATGAAGGTGGACGTCATACGCCATTCTTTAATAAATATCGCCCTCAGTTCTACTTCCGTACTACGGATGTAACTGGTGAGGTAGAATTACCTGCAGGAACTGAAATGGTAATGCCTGGTGATAATGTAAACTTGACAATCAAACTTATCCAACCAATTGCGATGGATAAAGGTCTTAAGTTCGCTATCCGTGAAGGTGGTCGTACTGTAGGTGCTGGTCAAGTTACTGAAATTATTAAGTAATATTAAATGTAAGCTTTAAATTGTCAGTTGGTTACCTCGTGTGCTAACTGACAATTTTTATTTACATTTGTTCTTTAACTACGGGTATAGTACAATGGCTAGTATAGAGGTCTCCAAAACCTTTGATCTGGGTTCGAATCCTAGTACCCGTGCAATTTAAATTAAAACATTAACTAACAAGTTATAAATAACTGACAATGAGCAAGTTTACAAGTTTTTTCGAAAATTCATATAATGAATTAGCACATAAGGTTACTTGGCCATCTTGGCCTGAGTTACAACAATCTACAATTGTTACTTTAATTGGCTTTTTGCTAATTACAGCTATCCTTTTCATTATGGATGGTATCTCAGAATTTGTTTTTGAAACATTTTACGGTCTTTTCAAATAAGAAAATAATATGTCAGAAGAAATAATAAAAGAAGCAGCAAAGGAACCGATGAAGGATTCGCGCTGGTTAGTACTCCGAGTAATCGGTGGTAAAGAGCGTAAAATTAAAGAATATATTGATCGTGAGATTAAGCGTTCTGGATGGGAAAACATTATCAATCAAGTACTTTGCCCCATAGAGAAGGTGTACAAAGTACAGAATGGTAAGAAAGTGATGCGTGAAAAGATTTTATTCCCTGGTTATATGCTTATTGAAGCAACGAATGGGAAACTATCTAGTGATACGATTGAGAGCATTCGCTCGATCAATGGTGTAATTCATTTCCTTGGAAAAGAAAATCCTGATTCATTGCGTAAGTCTGAAGTAAATAAAATGTTCGGTAACATTGATGATATGGCTGATGATGACATACAAATGTTAGAACCATATATAGTAGGGGAGACTGTTAAGATTATTGACGGACCATTTAACGACTTTAATGGTACAATTCAAGAGATTGATGAAGACAAGAAGAAGATTAAGGCAGTCGTTAAGATCTTTGGTAGAGATACTCCGGTTGAGTTAAACTATATGCAAGTGCAGAAGGTAACTTAATGTAGCAATAAATAAATTATAAAAAAGGAGAGCCATGCTCTCCTTTTTTAATGTCTTTTAGTAGTTCATTATTTCTTAATCAACTTAATACCTGAACCATTTAAGTTTAAAAGATAAATTCCTTTAGTCAGATGTTGTGTATCTAACACTAACAAATCACTACTGATATATTTAATTTTAAGATCAATGCGTTTACCCAACATATCCGTTAGGACAATCGACTTAATTTTATTATCATTCAAAGCCTGTACGATAAGCTTATCTTGCACAGGATTAGGGTAAATCTTAAATTGTTTATTTTTTACAACAGATTCAATACCCACGGGTAAGCCTATTGTATTTGTTGTTGTATTGGTAACCACTGCCGAATTGAAATCAAAATAAATGTGCGCCGTATTATTAATCACATCCCCCAATATATTACTGGCACTTTGCTTAATTTGATAGAGAATATAACCATGACTATTAGGCTCATCGGCATTACTATCTGGCAGCATGATATTATCAAATTTAAAGCGCAGCGCATTATTATCCATTTCAATAGTGTAAGGATGGCTAGCATTTAAAACTTGGAACGAATTAATATCTAAGCGATTTGAAAAAGTATCAGCGATTGAAATATTATAAGCCATAGCATTACCTGTATTTTGAAAGCGAACCAAGTAGGAGAGTGTACTATCCGTTAATTCTATAAAGCCTGGTGTTCCAATACCCTGAGGAGACACTTGCTTATCATTGGGATCATAAGAAGTAACAATGGGCAAATTGAGATCAGAAGTATCGTTAGACATATTATTTCCAGCGACTGGAATATTAGGAACAATCCAACATTTAAAAGGAATAGTATCACCAATCATTAAAGCTTGAAGACTGTCAAAGTAAACACCAATATTATTAACGTTCAATAAATTACTTATAGTCCAAACGAGTGTATCTCCGTTAATTGATGTAGGTACAATTGTTGCGCTATGAAAGTGCTTTATAGAGTCCATTACAGCATATAATGTAACAGGTATATTATTCGCAGTATAGTTCAGCTTGCTATAATTAATATTTTGAAATTTGCCCACAGAGAATAATGGTGCAGCTGATGCTTTAGGAATTGCAACAGAAGTACAATACAGATCTACGTTAGTGGTTGTTGCATAAGCAAAATCAATCGTATCTGAAACATTTGTACTCGAAAGGGTATCATAAACAACATTAGAACAAATAGGGAACTGACTTAATGCATAATTGGTATCTACTGAAACAGTATAATTACCGAACGATAATCCAAGAAACTCATATTCTCCATTAGCATTTGTAATACGTTGTACATTACCTGGGTTGAGTGTTACTGTTGCATTAGGCATTCGCGTTTCATTATTATCCAACATACAATTGATCATTGTATCAAAATATGCTGTGCCAATAATATTACCACAATTCGTTCCTATGGCAGTCACCAAAGAAGTATCCTGAATACAATCACCTGCAGCATTGGTCAATTTAACTACATAAGTATCTGCTGTTAAACCGTTTAAACTACTGGCATTACTTCCCAAAACGGAAGTATTGGCCAACCAATCAAATGTCAATGGGGCTGAAGGGGCAAAAACAATTTGTCCGTCATTGGTTAATGCACAAGTTGAAGGAGTTATATTTTTATTCAGTGAAATAGCTGGAAAACTATTTCCGGCAACAAAATTAAAGACAGTGTCAAAAGTACAGGCGCCAGCATCGGTTATTTTAAATGTATCAACTCCGGTGCATCGCAATCCTGATTGCGGGAGCGCTATATTATTTCCATTTAAAGAATAAGCATAGGGTGTTGTTCCATTCGTTGGAACAGTTCCGGTAAAAGAGTTTGGCGTATTGGTCAACGGATAGGGATTTAGCTTTCCTGTCAAGGTAAATAACAGTAAGATTCCAGAGCTTGTTGAACAAGCCGCTACTTGAGCAGATAGCGTGTAAGAACCAACAGCTAAATTATTAAAAACACCAGTCGTATTGGATAAATTGCCCGGATTTAAAATATAGGTTATGGGGTTAATAGAACCATCGCTCTGACCACAGCTAGGATTATTCGCCTGGAATGAAGTTAATATTGGAGAAGTGGTAATGAGATTTACGACATTGACAGATGAGCAACCATTGACATCTGTTGCAGTAACAGTGTAACTTCCAGAAGTACTTACTAAATACTGACCAGTTGTATTATTAATAGCACCAGGCATTAAATTATAGGAATAGGGCGGTGTACCGCTAAATGAGCTGACAATTATTGTATCTACATCACAAGGATTGGCATTACTTACAGCCGTTGTAAGACTTGGCTGATTGGGAAATAAAATAGGCGTTACCGTTGAAACATTGCAATTGTTAGCATCCGACACCAGAACATTATAAATACTAGCCGATAAGTTAGTAAATAAGTTGCTGATTTGCGGAGGACCGCCGACAGAATATTGCAAGGGTGTTGCTGCGCCTGAAGCAAAGATTTCGATAGTTCCATCCATACCAGGAAAGCAGCTCTCATCAGTTGTTTTAATACTATCGATAAATACACTAGGCGGTGGCTGAGTTACACAAGATACAGTGGTGGCAGTGCATGCATTGGCATCTGTTGCGATTATGGTATAGCAATTGGCGTTTAAACCATTCCAAGTTCCAGTAGAATTAGTTTGATTTGTAGGCTGCAGATTATAAGAAACTATACCCGTACCACCTGAGGCAAGAACACTAATTGTTCCATCGTACGTACCAAAACAACTTGTATTCGTCACAGTAGCCATTGTAACAACTAATGCTGTTGGTTCAGTAATTGTAACAATGCTTGTCATAGAACAAAGATTAGCGTCCGTGGCCGTAACGGTATAAGTTTTGTGCGGTTAGGTTATTAAACGAACCTAAAGGATTGATAATAGCACCAGGGTTTAATTCATAACTTATGGGCGATGCAGTAGCCGTTGCATTAACTATTATACTTCCTAAATTTCCTCCATTACAAAGGACATCTGTTGTTGTTACACTATTTATAGTTGCGCAGGGTTGTGCAATAGCAAATATTGGAATATGAATTAAGAGGAGTGTAATGAAATTTTTCATGCTCGAGGGGTTTGAGTTCTACCAAGGTACAAAGTTTGAAGGCATATTTCATAATTTGAAATGTCATATTATTCTAGCTTTGCACCGATTGAACATAATATTAATTATAGGAAGGGTTAAAGTAGGCACATAAATAATTGATTTTCAAACTATCCATTTGCCAAAAGTCGTTAATGAATAAGCAAAATATAAAATTAACAAATGGTAACAAAACTCAAATCACTCCCAACAAGATTGGCGGACTACAAAGTCCAAATTATTAAAGACCTCAATGCCTCTAAGCAGGCTCACGAGATTTACGGCGCTCCGAAAGGAAATTATATCCGCCGTAAAAGAGAGCTTGAATTAGAGCTTAAAGCACTTGATGCAGTAACAGAAAATATTTACAAACGACTCAATAAATAAACATCATGAACGACTCAAGAACAATGCCGTACAAGTACAATTTAAAAGCAATGTTAGTGCAAAAATTCGGCGCACGAAAAGCAGGCTTAAGAAAAGAAATTGCAACCTTTTTAGGAGTTTCTACAAAGACCGTTGGCGAAGATTTAAACATTCGCAGGAACGAAACTCAAACCATCCCACACGCACGCATTATGCTATGGGCGCAGTTCTTAGATAAGGAAGTTGAAACAATTTTTAATACTGATATAAAAAACAATCCATGCAAGTAATATTAAACTTAAACGAAATACAAACTAAGGCATTAGAAAATGCCATGATAGCACAGGTAAAACGCATTGAGAAGCAAATGCAAGCCTTAGAAATAAAGTACTATCCCAAAACCGATGAGCACCCCAAAGAATGGAAAGATAGCGACTTTGAAATATATACAACCTACTGGAATACAAAGACCCAAATACAAAAAATGTGGTTGGATTACTTAGAACAAAAAAGGAAAGCCCGGAACGAAATAAATCCTTAAACATGGAATTTTTTGAAGCCATACAAGCCGTAGAAGATTGGCAAGAACAACGAGAAACAACGCTCAAAATGATTGCTCGTTATCGCTTAGACATAGAGAAAATTGATGCTCGTACTGACATTGATGCACCAACTAAAACTAAGTGGAAAATAGCACCCGAATTTAAGCAAAAAACGCTCATGAAATTGCTCCGCGCTGGCGATGCTGTAATGGAATATCAAAGACAAGAAATAGAAGAAATAAAAACAAAAATCATTCCCATGCGCCACAATGCAGAGTACTACAGAAAGCTCGAATTACTTGCAGATAGTCGCGGTGTGAATGTGAATTACTTAACCTTAAAAGATTTTAGAAAATGATACACGACTTAAAAATTAAAGCACAATTCCTTAAATAAATAATCATAGGAAATAAGAAATGCGAAGTGCGCAAAAATGATAGAAATTATAAAGTAGGCGATGAATTAATACTTACGTGTTATCCAAGAGAAGGAAGCGCATTTGCACCAGTAATGAGAAGAGTTAGAGTTACTAATATAATCCAAGGCGGTCAGTACGGCATAGCAAATGATTACGTTGTAATGAGCATTCAAAAGGAATACAATAATAAAGACTTAGCCGAAACTATAAGCCTATTACAATTATGTACAACTGAATACAAATAATATGAGCGAAAGAAATAAAGCAGAATTACAAATCGAAGAGGAGCTAAAAAATGCACCTCCATTACAAACCGAAAATGAATTATCATTAATAGAACGCCAAGCCAATTATATTAAAAATTTGGATTACGATTTCCGTTATAATGAGATATTGGATATCATGGAATTTAGTCAAAATGGCGAAAAGTTCAAGCAATTTACAGAACGGGAGGCCAATGTAATTTGGATGAAATTTCAAATGGATGACGTTACTTGGCAACGTAGAGAAAAGGCAAGCGTACCACTCATATACAAGCTAATTGACACTCCCCTACTATCTACAGACCAAAACCCATTTAAGGACTATTTCGAGGCATTAAAATGGGATGGTAAAGACCACATTGCCAAGCTTATAAATACGCTCACATTTAATACCGAAATGAAGTTCAAGGACGGTACTAAAATTGATGATGCATACAAAAAACTATTGCGCCGCTGGTTGGTGGCTGCCGTAGCCTGTTCCCTTGGAATACAGGCTAATCATGTTATGTTATTACTTACAGGCGCACAGGGAAAAGGTAAAACAACTTGGCTCGATAGATTAACGCCCAAAGCACTTGAGGATTACAGAGCAACAAAGCATATTAATCCCGATCTAAATAATAATGAAACGGCAAACGCATTGAGTGAGCTTTTCATATTCAATATTGATGACCAACTTGATACCATTTTTATTAAAGATTTCAATGCACTAAAAAGTATAATTACTGCTCCATATATTAAGAATAGAAAAGCTTATCGCCGGGAAGCAACGACTCGCCCCAGACGTGCAAATTTTGTAGGATCGGTAAATGATACTAACATATTTAGAGATGACCAAAACCGCCGATATTTAACCATACAAATTGAAAATATTGAGTACAAGCACAATGTAGATATTAATCAAGTTTGGGCGCAAGCTTACCACCTTTTTGCAGAGGAAAAAGAACAATTCTATTTCAATAAAAATGAGGAGGCAATTATCAATGAGATTAACGACCACTACAGCCATATAACGGCTGAGCAGGAATATTTCTTACTATGCTTTGAGCCTGTAGATGATAATCATCCCGAAGTTTCTTTTTATACGCATAGCGAAATATTTAGTGTAATTAAAAAGACTTCGCAACTCCCAATGTACGAGCGTAATTTAAGTACGGCACTTAAACGATTAAAAGTTTTTCCTAAGCAAAAACGTGACCCCAACCGCCCCTACCCTGCCAAGCTTTATACCGTTCGGGAACTATTCTATATTGATAATGGAATACACAAATTACCAATTAAAAAGAAAGGTGCAAGGTTGGATAATGAAGATGCAAATAAGCCGAAAAATGCAAGACATAACTATGAACAATCAGAAATAAAATAAAATAAAAAATATAGAAATGAACAATATAACAGACCAAATAGACTCAAGTTTAACCGATGCAGTAAGTGATTTACACTTACTAATAATGAGAAGTTCGGATAAAATTGAATACCAATATAGATTACAGTTATCTCAAGGAGATTTTCCCAATTGGTTAATTGAAAAAATAAAATCAATTGAAAAAGCCAAGTTAGCATTAGAATTATTGGAAAAAGCAAGTTCATTAGTTAGTGAAACTTATAACTTATCATGATTAAAACATTTGCATCACTATTCACAGGAATTGGCGGTTTTGATTTGGCAGCGCGTAACTGTGGATTAGATATAAAATTCCAATGCGAGATTAACGATTACTGTAATAAAATTCTAAATAAAAACTTTCCCAATGTACAAAGATTTACTGATGTCAAAGAAATGCAAGCTCTACCTTTCAAAGGAAAAATTGACCTCCTTGGAACGGGATTTCCCTGCCAGCCTTTTTCCAGTCTTGGAAAACAAAACGCCCAGGAGGATGAGCGCTTTTTATGGGATGAGAATTTGCGAATTATTAAAGAGTGCGAACCTAAATATATCATTGCCGAGAATGTTCTTGGTTTCAAAAGTTTGGCACTCGAGGAGGTGTGCATTAGTTTGGAAAATGAAGAATATACCGTCTGGCCGATTGTACTTCCAGCTGGAGCTACAAACGCAGACCATATCAGGTACCGGGTGTTCGTTCTTGCCTACTCCAACAAAAAGCGACGGAAGAAAAGGAACGTACAAAGTGGAAAGCCTGTACAAAACGCACAGAAAAAAAGAACTAAAAGGAATACATTTTCAATTGTCAGTAGTGGAAATAACGGCTATGCAATACAAGGAATATCCTCATCCCAGCGTGTACGAGCAGTTAATGGGTTTCCCTATTGGCTGGACAGAATTGAAGCCTTAGGCAATGCCGTATATGTGCCACTCATTGAAGAAATAATTAAAATACTAATTGAATTTGATAACAATAGATAACTAAGGACCCAGTATTAACCCGATCCTAAGCCGTGCATATTTTATGCACGGCTTTTTTTTGTAGCTGCTGTAGTCCATGTAGTCCGCATAAAATGCCTTTTCCTGTTGTTTTAATTGCCATTCCTTGCCGTTTGCACCTTTTGCGCCCCTTTTTACGAAAAAACTTTTTTACATAAAATTTACTACTACTCTACTACAATATAAGTATAACTACTATAGAATAAGGAAAGTAGCAGTAAAAATGTAGTAAGAAGTAGTACAATGTAGTACAGTAGTCCGTAAAATTTGGATTTTGAAAGCAATTTGTTTTGCGAGCGCGGAGCTGAAACACGTTTTGTGGTTTTTGTGCCATAATGACAAAAAAAACGGAAAAAATGACAAATTGCATCTATGCATAGAGTTAGAATAGTGATACCACTCACAAATGAAAACGTGGATTTCCAACATCAAGTACTGCCAACTGCTGGCGATACATTCACGCACAAGGGTATTGACTACACAATTAGCGAAGGTCGCCATTATATGGACGTTACTAATGCAGATTGTAGAGTTCAATTGGCTTGTACCATTACTAATGCCGAAGGTGGCGAAGAAGAACCACGAGAAGGCGAATAGTAATAGTGAATATTAGTAAGCGCAATTTGGTGTTACAAATTTTGAATACAGAACGGGATAAATTTTATTCCGTTTCTGCTATTCAAAAACTCATTGCACAAAATGGGGAGCATATTCACGCAAAAACCATACGCCATGCGCTTAGAGAGATTAAAGCAATAGGCTTTAACCTAACTGAAAGAAAGGAAAAAATAAACGTAAAACCATACCACAAAAAAACATACTCAATATGTTCAATTTCGGAAAAAAAATAAAGGAAAGTATTGGAGTTGGAAGCATCTCAACTGTAGTCAATTTGTTAGGAGCAAATGACCCAAAAAAAGTAAAGCCATTTCTACAGGAGCAAATACCAAAAATAGAACCAATGATTTTGGACTATGTAATGACTGAGCAAAAAAAGATTGGGAGTAAGCTCGTAATAATTGCACAGGTCAAAAATAACAGGGTTCAAATTGATATTGTAAAGCCTCAAAGGGATGGCAGTTTCTTACCGCATAAGTCCTTTAATATGGACGAATTTAATAACGAAAATATTGACAATATTACGCAACGAATAATTACAGGCATCAATGAATTTACAAAATAATACAGACGAACAAAATCAAGGAGAAGTAAAATTAATTGAAGCTCCGGCATCAGTTCAAGGATCGGAGGATGTGGAATTGAATGGAGGCTTAAATGACTTTATTACATTCGAGGAGTTTGAAGAAGAAGTAATTGAAACGGAAAGCGTATTCTCAAAAGATACTGTTGTAAATGAAGAAACGCAAGAACCTGAAAGCGTAGTCCCAAAGTCCGAAAATATTGAACCTGAAAAAGAAGAAATTGAGCCGCCCATTTCGCAAGATTTAATTGAAGAAAAATGGAGGTACTGGATGAAGCTAAGATTTGAGTATCAAGCAAAAGGACTGGCACATATTGCAGGTAATGCCGACTTAGAAAAAGACTTTGGCATCTCTCCTACTGAGTTTGAATTTTTAGTAAAAGCTTACTCTCGTGCTGGTGGTGCAATTATTACAAAAGTGCCTGCATGGTTTGAAATTTTAATCATTGAAAGTATCGTTACTGGCCGCCAAATTCGGAAAGCTCTTAAGATTAGAAATTCTACACCTCCAGCACCACAAAAAACGCAAACAGTTACTGAAAAAGTAAAAGTTGCACATGAAGTAGTAAAGGCTCAAAATGAGCAAAAAAAAGAAAGCGCAACATTTGATATGCCCGAAATTATTGACGGTCGAAAAACGGATAGTGAGCGACCTTGGCGATTAAATGAAAATGGCTGCTTTGCGAATAAACCGAACGGAAATTATTTAAAGAAAGAATTGCAAACCGAAAAACCCGATCTTAATAATCCATTCGTAAAAATATTGATTGACCAAAATAATAATTAATGAGAAAGACTTTTAAACGTATTCCAATAGTACTTATTGCAATTTTGATTTTAGAGATAATTATAGGCGTTTCAATCTCATATTTTTGCAGTCCAATTAAAGGAATTATTTTTTTCATTCTTTCAATTGGTAGTGATGCACTTTGGATTATAAATAATCTGAAAAAATAATCCATGGTACACCAAAAAAGCGCACATAGACCAAGCCGCCGTGAAACAAAATTTTCACTCGTAGTTGGTGCAAAAAAAATGGGAAAAAGCACCTTTCTTGCAAACTGGTGTAAGAAATACCAGCGCAATATTATTGTCTATAAACAAACTATGAATATAGACGATGACGCATTTTCTTTTTTGCCTCATAAAAATGTAGATAATTGGCGAAATGGTGCGAAAGAAACCGATTACGTTCAATGCAAAATGTCGGGATTAGATACTAAAGAATACAAAAAATTTATTACTTGGATTAATGCCGGGAACTTTAAAAACGGATTACTAATAATTGATGATTGTTCCGCATTTGAAATGTATCGTACTACTAAAGAAATGAAAATGTTAGCCAGTTTAAACCGACACCCTGCTATTGATATAGTTTTGGTTTATCACGGCTTGTATTTCGTTCCTAATGACATTTGGGGCTATTGTGATTACGCAATTTTCTTTGCGACTAATGACACTTTTAATGGAAAAAAAGACAGTATTCCAAAGTTCGATAAAATTAGCCAGCAAGTAGAGCAGGCAAAGGCTAACAGGATAAATGAAGCCACAAAATACACACCTACTTTTGTGCGAATAGCCAACCGATAAACTTTTTTTACGCACGCCCTTTTGAGTACAACCGTTGGCGGTGTGGTATTTCTTGCCTCAATTTTGTGCTTAACAAACGAAAAAAAAAGTAATGAGAAATACAGTAACTAACGTAGTAAATCCAATCCAAAGAAAATCAGAATTGGTATTAAGAATTTCTAACACAACTGATAGAGCCAAGACAGATGTATTAATGTTACCTTCGGATAATAGTCCGCTTGATGATATTAGAACTAATATTTCTGGTGCCGACACAGGTATCGAACTTACTGCAAAAGGTTTTGGAAGTTCGGCGGAGGTTGTTCGTTTCTTTAAAAAGAATTGCACAAGCTTTGGAAATATGCAAATCGGTGTAGATGCTCAAGGCAATTTGGATAATGGTTTTGTTTTCAAACAACAACGCCCACACGGTAAAGAGATTGAAGGATCAATTGATTTTAGAACGTCAAGAGTGCCAGCAGGTAACGGCGATTTCCAAAAAATTGCACGAGTGCCAGCTAAGAAAGGCGGCTTTGTAATGAACCGTAAAAAAGACATTTATTTGGAGCGTTTAGAAGCTAACAGTTACATGGAGTTTACTATTGAGGTTAGCGGTTGGGATTACAGCCCACAACTTGCACCAATCGTCGAGGAGGTTCAATAGTACCATTTGTTTATTTATTAATTAACAGCCTGCTAATGCACGGTTAGCAGGCTGTTTTTTTTTCTTAAACGTGCAAAAAAAATTGTGAGATGGAGAAGCGGTTATCTCGTTTGGCTCATATCCAAAAGTTCACAGGTTCGAATCCTGTTCTCGCAACATAAATTAAAAAAAAACCATGAGTGATATTTTATACGGCGGTATGTTACCAGAGGTAACAATTACTCCAAAAGACGATAATAATGGCGGTAACGGTGGTGCTTCATTTGGTAGCACATTGGTTACTAATCTTGGCGACATTTTAAGCGGTGCAGGTAACTTATTTGCTGGTCTTAAATCAGGTCAAATGAATAACTTATCAACTCCGCCCCCCCCGCAACAACCACGAGAAGAAGAAAATAATGAGTCAGGAAATAATAAAAATTTGCTAATAATTGGCGCTGTAATCGTTGCTGGTATATTAGGCTATTTTCTTTTAAAAGGAGGTAAGTAATGGCAGCTGGAGGAGTAGACCCAATAAGTGCCATTGCTGGTGCGGTAAGTTCAGTTTTTGATACTTACGGTATTGCAATTGGTGGCATATTGGACATATTCAAGCTAAAGAAACAAGGGCAATTACAAGAGGCTCAGTTTCAAGCTACAGCCTACTTACAAGAGGAGCAAAATGAACAAAATCAAATTTCAAAATTGTTATCTAATAGACAAAATACACAGTTGGCAATATTGGCGGCAGGCTTTGGAATTATAGCCTTATTGATAATATTAAAAGTGAAAAAAGGATGATTTTTTTAGATATAGAAAACCAAATAAACGCAGATATTGAATCTTGTGTTGCGCAAAAAAAGTCAGGCATTGGCGGTTTTTTTCGTAACAAAAATAATCAAGCGGCAAAATGCGAAGCAACAGCTCGCTTAAAGTATGCTCCTCAAATTGCTGAGGCGCAAGAACGTGAAAGACGGGAGGAGGATTTAATATTTAATGAAGTAAATAACACGCTCACAGATAAAAAAACATTAGTCATTTCGGGAATAGTAATTATTGGAATTATTCTAATGCTACTCCCTAAAAAAGCATAAAAAAAGAAGATATGAAAGCACTATTAGCAAATAAAATATTTTGGTTCGCATTGGCGGGCGCAGTAATTGTAGGCGGAGTTATTCTGGCCAAAAAAAAGAAAAGCCAGGAGGATGCAAATGCGGATGCACAACCTGACCCGATTAAAGAGCGAGTTGTATTAAAAGCAGTTCCATCGGTTGATGAGGTTTCGCTTGCCGCTCCTGTTAGTGCGGATTTAGCCGCTACATTACAGGCAGTACCATCTACCAACCCGGCACCAGTTGTATTACAACCGCAAACACCTGCACCGGTGCTTACAGTAGTAAAACCTCAGGCAAGTGTAGCCTTAGCAGCTCCGATGAACAATGTTTCAATAATGACAGCTCCAGCATTTTTAGGTAACTAAAATTAATAACTGATGATAGAGAAAAATAAGAGTTTGTTTAATTTACTTGTTCCCTCAGCCGTAGGGATAGCAGTATTTGCATGGGCATTTAAGAATTTCAAAGGAGATGAAAAGCGTTCTATGATATTTGCTTTGGTGGCTTTTATTCTATCATGGCTTATTACACGCCAATTGGTTAGTAAAGCAGTTGAGGCAGAAACAAAGCCCGATCCTGTTATTTACAATCCAAATAATACAGGTGGTGGTAGTATTGGAAATGGTAACTCCAATCCAAACTTTAATCCACGTCCTTTGACCGATGCACTTCAGCAGGATATTTACGAGGTTTGGGGCATACGAAATAACTCTATTTATGAACAGGTGGCGGCGCTCAATGACATTGAATTATTAGCCGTATATAATGACTATACGGATAGATATTATTCAAAGGATAGTGAAACCTTAATCCAAGCAATGAACGGCGAAATATACGACCCTATATTCTTACCTGAGCCTGAACAAATTATTAAACGATTAACCCGATTAGGAGCAAATTAAAAATGAACGACCAAGAAACAATGATAAAAATTGCAGGTGTAGAACTACCTGAATGGAAATTAAAGAGAGCTTTAATTATCCTTCAATTTCTTGTAGTCATTGTTGCATTAACTGCCAATTCAAAAATCATTATCAAAAAGTAATTATGCCAGACTTAAACGGATTAGTAACAGTAAAAGTAGAAACGGGAAGTATCATTAAGTTAGGACTTATGATTACAGCCGTAGTAGTAATATTTTTCTTATCAAAAAAAGCAATACAATAAAATGAAATTTTTAAAAGACAACAAAGGATTAGTAATTAGCACAGGCATCGCATTGGTGGTGGTAATAATGGTATTGTATTGGGATAAGATACAAGGAGTTGCTCAGCCTGCTTTAAATAAAATTAAAGGAGGCGCGGACGATACACCAAAAAATACAGGTGTAGCAAGTAACGCAGATAGCGACCCATTGAACTACTTTATTATTATGGATCGGAGCAAAGAAAATGATTTTGTTCCTGAGGTGCAAGAATTGCAACGCATGATGAACGAAATGAATGGATATTCTACTCCTTTGGTTGAGGATGGTTATTTCGGGCCAAAAACGGAGGCGGCACTTGGTGCAGTTACTGCCCTAAAATTTCCACCAGCAAGATTTGCTATGACCTTAATGGAGTTTAGAAATAATATCTATAACAAGTGGAAAGTAGATAGCGAATAGTGAAAAAAACTATAGCATACATATTTATTATTTATTCAATCATTGCCATAATAGCACTTGAAATAATGAAACGTAGAAAAAAGAAAATACAAGCTACTTTGAGCGGCTCAGACACGCCAAATTTAAACGCAAAGGCTTTTCTTAATGTAATACGTTTTGCAGAGGGAACAAGCGCACAGGACGGCTATAAATACCTTTTTGGTTCACGCCCCGGCAACAACTTAAGATTGAATGATTATAGTAAGCATCCAAATGTGCATCGTCCTTTTGGAAACACTACCAGCACCGCCGCTGGTGCTTATCAAATATTACACGGCACTTGGCAGGAAGCTAAAGACGCATTGAGATTAAACGATTTTTCTCCAGCAAGTCAAGATGAAGCAGCTCTATTCTTAATTGAACGCCGTGGAGGTTTAGACCATGTATTAAATGGAGATTTTGAGAAAGCAA
Source organism: uncultured Chitinophagaceae bacterium (assembly GCA_938017685.1). GTDB lineage: Bacteria > Bacteroidota > Bacteroidia > Chitinophagales > Chitinophagaceae > JAGNRR01. The sequence goes on along the minus strand of CALIIL010000131.1, from coordinate 8,918 downwards.
TATATAGTGTCCGTAAAGAATGGGCATCGCTTCCTGGCTCACCATACGGACAGCCAACAAAGAGCCTCGCAGTACTGAAAAATCATTACCAAAATAACGGTGGCACTTATGCGTAATAACCTACCCAAAATATTATTTTTTACAGCACTCTTTGTAGTGCTTTTACTTGTTATAAAAAGAACTAAAGCCATGGAATTAGACAGCGGAGAAATTGAAGTATTTGGAAGTGATGGTTATTCATACCGTCCACAAAATACAGTACCTACATCGGACAATTTTAGCATGAGCGAATTTGCTTGTAATTGTGGCGCACAAGTGCCAGCCGATTACTGGGGCAACCTTCAATTATTAATGGATAATTTAGAAGTAATTAGAGCGCACTTTGGCGGTAAACCAATTACCATTAATAGTGGTTATAGAACGCCAGCATACAACAAAAAAGTAGGAGGCGTTTCAAGTAGCCAACATCTTACAGGAAGCGCGGCAGATTTCAAAGTAAGTGGCGTAAGTCCAAACAAAGTACATAGTGCTTGCGTTCTATTAAGAAGCCAAGGAAAATTAAAGAATGGCGGCATAGGAAAGTATTTCACTTTTACGCATTTCGATATTAGAAACGGTAAAGCAGACTGGGATAAAACAAAGTAATTAATTAAATTAAAATATATCATGACGAACAAAATGAAGCTTATTATTATTATCTCCTTAGCTGTAATTGGTGTAGGATATTTTATATACGATTACACTCAGAACAAAAAAGGTGGTGCCGGTGGTGATGCAATTAATGCCACCGATGAAGCTGCTTTCCAAAAGATTTATAATATCATGAAAGCGACCGACCCCGGCGCATTAAATTGGATCATGGATATTTATATAAAAGACAAAGACAGAACCGATGACCCGGGCACATTGTTAGCCAATGGAAAGACTTTTAAAACAGGTCGTTTGGCTCGTGTAGTTGGTCAATCTTACATCGGTTATGACTTCTCTAAAATCGCAGATAAAAGCCCAAAGCACGAGGAGATATATAAAATATTCTCAGATGCTAAGAATCAAATTAATGCAGAATTAGGATTGTACTAATGATTCAATTTCTCATTGAAAATATAGTAAGTATTGCAATTGCTTTTATAGGTGGTGGCGCATGGTTATTTGAAAGAAATAAGCGCAAAGCTGGTGCAATTCAAGAAATGCAAAAAGCCTATGATATGCTTGTAAAAGACTATAACAGACGGTTTGAAGAAATGCAAAAAAGAATTGATTATTTAGAGGATAAATTAAGAAAGAAAAATGAAGAAAAGTAATTTACTCTTATTTGTAATCATACTTTTTACTGCTTGTAATACTCAAAAACAAGCCGCCCGAATGATCGGGAAACATGGAGCAGTACATCCCGAAATATTGGCAAAAGTATGTGCTAATAATTATCCTGTAAAAGAAAGTACTCGAGTCGAAACTCGATACATTAAAGGAGAAACAATTACAACGCCTGGGGAAATTATTGAGGTCGATTGCGACACCGTTATTAACGTAAAAAAGTACATTGGAAATAAAGTTACAATACCATGCCCTGAGATTAAAAAGCAAGTTGATACGATTTATAAAGACAGCATTGTAATTGTAGAAAATACAGCTCGCTGGAAAGACCTTGACGGCATTAATGATGGTCTGATTTCCGACATGGACGACCTAACTTTAAAGAATGATAAAATCAAGAAATGGCTTTGGCGTTCCGGCATACTAAATGCCGTGCTAATCCTACTTATTATATTGGTAGAACGCTACTTCCGAAAGACTAAGCCTTCATTGTAAGATGTGAAGGCTCTGAGAATTGAATAAAAAAAATGCGCACCAGCAATGGTGCGCATTTTTGATTTCTTAAGCTTTAACTTAAGGTATTTGCCAAGAATAATCACTACATGATATTACATTAAATGAAGTTGTTTTCACGGTTGGTGTAACAATAAAACCCTCATGCTGTTCAGCTCTTAATTGCTGTGCATTACCTCCCTGCATTGTAAATTCAGTAATATTATTCGCGGCGGCCAATCCTTTGTAAACTCCATTAATAGAAATTTCATAACGATTATTTGAAGAATTAGAAATTAATACCTTTCCAGTATTGAGTGTTTCGCACTCTTCTTTTTTCTCACAGCTTCCAAATAGTAAAACCGCTATAACGCCCAGTAACATTGCTTTTCTCATAGTTTTTATTTTTTGTAAATATGCTAAATCTGACTTACAAAACGGCTTTAGGTTTAATATTTTTTTTAATATTAACAAAATATTTCAGAAATGAATACTATGTTTACACCACGATTGGTGGCGAATACCACAATTAGTTTATAAGTTCTTTGTTTATTGTGCACGAATTTTAAAGGAGTATCCTGGCTCCTACCCTACCCTATTGAGTTCTTAACTGAACACATTATTAATTATAGGAAAATAATAAGGGAAACTCAGTCATGGTGCATAACTCAATACGTAACCAAGAAGCTAATATACTAAATTCGCATCTCTCATGAATCAATCCAAAGCATTAGCCATACTCAAATCAGGACAGAACGTATTCCTTACAGGCTCCGCTGGAGCTGGTAAAACATATGTTCTTAATCAATACATTAAATATTTAAAAGACCGCAAAATTAAAGTCGCTACAACAGCTTCTACAGGCATTGCAGCCACGCATATGAATGGACAAACTATTCATAGTTGGTCAGGTATGGGTATTAAATCTTTCATGACGCCTCAAGAAATTCGCAGACTAAAAGAAAAAAAATATTTAAAAGATCATATTGAGGATTGTGATGTGCTTATAATCGATGAGATATCCATGCTGCATAAGAATCAGCTTAACCTGGTCAATGAGATATTAATGAGTGTCCGTGAAGATTATAATGCCTTTGGTGGCATGCAAGTCGTTTTTGCTGGCGATTTTTTCCAGCTACCGCCCATATCCAAGAACGATGAGCCAAGTAATCAATGTTTTGCATTTATGTCTCGTGCATGGTTAGATGCTAACCTTAAAATCTGCTACATTACTGAGCAGCATCGTCAGAACGATAATATTTACAACAATATACTGAATGAAATTCGTTCAAAAACGCTGTCCAAAGACAGCCTTAACCGACTGGAAGCCAGTGGTTTAAACACGCCTAAAATGAAGCCAACCAAGCTATTTACTCATAATGTGGATGTAGATCGAATTAACCATGAGCATTTGATGGAACTTAGTAGCGATGAATTTGAATTCGTAGCCATTACCAAAGGCAACCCTAACTTAATTGAGGGTTTAAGAAAAAGCGTACTCGCTCCTGCTCAGCTTAAATTAAAAATTAAAGCCAAGGTCATGTTTGTGCGTAATAATTATGACGCTGGATATATGAATGGAACCTTAGGAACCGTCATAGATTTTGAAGAGGATGAAGAAGGCGAAACATTTCCGATTGTAAAAACATTTGATGGCAAACGAATAGCCGTTGAAATGGAAACTTGGTCTATTGAAAATGAAAAAGGCCAATCCATTGCTTCTTTAGAACAATATCCGCTGCGCTTAGCCTGGGCCATAACCGTGCATAAAAGTCAAGGAATGACATTAGATGCTGCTGAGGTAGACTTATCCAAAACCTTTGAAATGGGTCAAGGATATGTTGCATTATCCAGGTTAAAAAGTATTGACGGTTTAAAATTATTAGGTGCCAATGAATACGCTTTTGAAGTGGACAAGCTAGCATTTAAGGCTGATGTACGATTTCAAGAACTAAGCGAAGAAGCTGATGTAAAGTATAGTATTGAAGATTTAGAAAAAGAACATCTCCCCTTTTTGAAAGCTTGTGATGGATTAACGGACGAAGAGCAAATAGAGAAATACGCACGTAAGAAAGAAGCGAAGCGTAAAAAAATGAATACCTATGAACAAACGCATGCACTGATAAATGCAGGTATGACTATTGAGCAAATAATAGATGAAAGAGATTTATCTCAAGGAACGGTTATGACTCATTTCAATAAAATAAAAAATACGCATCCTGAGACCAACTTTGAGCCATATCGTCCCGAGGAAGAATTGATAACGGCAGTAAATGCAGCCTATAAAATTCTTATCAAAGACCCTGAAAACTTATATGGAGATAATGAATTAAAAATTAGCGCGCTCTACGATCACTTCAAAGGTAAATATGTGTACCACGAATTGAAGCTTGCGCTTGTATTTCTTGATTAATCTTTTCAATAAAGCTCTGAGTATTTTAAAAATTTGTAGGTTTAATGAGTATACTCCTTAATCTTATCCATAAACAAACGTCCAAATTGCTTGGCTTTAAACTCCCCCACTCCGTGTACTTCTAAGAAATCCTGCATCGTTTTAGGTTTTAACGCACTCATATTTTCTAAGCTTGCGTTCGAGAATATTCTAAAGGCAGGCTTGCCATTTTTATCAGCAATTTTCTTTCGAAGTAGTCTTAACTCCTCATACAAATCATCATCCATAGGGAATGTATTCTTACCTTTCGTCGTTGCTGATTTTATTTTAGCCGCCTTTTCTTTATTTACTTTCTGGCGTGTTTTAATTGTTTCTGGCGTGACTAAATCAATTTTAAATTTCCCAAATAACACCTGCTCTCCAAAGTCAGTTGTTTTTAATCGATAACCGTCTTTATAATCGACTTCCATTAAACCCAATTGAATAAACTGCTGTATGAATAATTGCCACTCAAAAACAGTTTGATCATTACCTGCACCAAATGTTTTAATATATTGAAATTGATGCTGACTGACCGCCGGACTATTGGTTCCTTTCAATACATCAATTAAAGAGGTTACTGTTAGTTTTTGCTCACAGCGTTTAACAGCACTCAATGCTTTTTGTGCCAAAATTGTTCCATCAAAAAACTTAGGCGGATTATTGCATACATCACAATTACCGCAATTCTCTTCAATTCTATCGCTGAAGTAAGTCAATAATATTTGCCTACGACACACTTGCGCTTCTGCATATTCTCGCATTCTATCCAACTTTGCCTTTTGAATATTACGGTATTGTTCATCCTCAATATCTTGTATAAAGCCCTCGCGCATTTGTACATCGCGATAAGAATAAAACAGTACCGCTTCTGCCGGATTACCATCTCGACCTGCTCTACCAATTTCTTGATAATAGCCTTCTAAGTTGCCTGGCATATTATAATGTATAACAAAGCGTACATTACTTTTATCTATTCCCATACCAAAAGCTACTGTAGCCACTACAATTTTCAAATCGCCGTGTATAAAGTTGTTCTGAGTACGCTCACGCTCATCATTATCCAAGCCCGCATGATAGGCTTGGGCACTATAACCATCACGTCTTAACTTATCAGCAAGGTCTTCCGTATTTTTTCTGCTTAGGCAATATATAATACCGCACTCTCCCCCATTACGCAATAATATTTTTTGTAATTGCTCCCACTTTTTTTGACCAGGTAATACAGCCAACGAAAGATTAGGTCGATCAAAAGATGAAATAAAATATTTGGCACGCTTCAACAAAAGCAACTCCCCTATTTCCTTTCGCACTGTTTTATCAGCCGTTGCCGTCAAGGCTATAATAGGCACATCAGAAAATTCTTGACGTAATACTTTTAGCTCTTTATAATCCGGTCTAAACTGATGCCCCCAACTACTTAAGCAATGCGCTTCATCAATCGCAAACAATGAAATATTTAAATCTCTTAGAAAAGATAAAAATCCTTGTGTCATTAATCGCTCGGGCGCTACGTACAATATTTTCATTTGCCCCGCGCGAATGTCCTGCATAATATCTTGCTCTTCACTATAACTCAATGTTGAGTTAAGATAAGCCGCTTTAATTCCATTGCCTTTTAATGCTTGCACTTGGTCTTGCATTAAGGCAATGAGCGGAGAAACTACAATTGTTAAGCCTGATAATAATAAGGAAGGTAATTGATAACAGATAGATTTACCACCGCCTGTGGGCATCAACACAATGGTATCATCACCATTTAATACATTGGTAATAATTTCTTTTTGCACCGAGCGAAAACTGCTGTAGCCAAAATGTTTTTGTAATTTTTTTTCTAAAAGTTCCACTGTTTCAAATGTAAAATAAATGAGCTAAACAAAAGCTCCAATTCCTTTCTTTCCGCATAAAATATCAGCTTAGTTTCTTTTATACTCATATTAAAATAGTAAGCTGCCACTATATGAAGAAAGCACATTAATAAAAAGGCAAGAAACCCACCAGGATTACTGTTTATTATGAAGCTAAAAATGATTAAGGCCGCCACAGTCCATTTAACATACCTCAAACGGGATGAATAGATCTCTGGATAATAGCACCAGCTAAAGAGTTTTATTAAAAAACTTGACAATTGATAAAAACCTAAAAAGACACCAAGTGCTGCAGCAATATCCGTAAAATATTCATATTCTCTGCCTACCAAACCATTTATTTTGAAAATGATGAACAATAGAAACTTTAAATAAATAATCACTTGAATAGTAATATCTACTATTTTTTAAAATACTGAAGTAGTCATAAAATGGCTTAGAGGCTTGCATGGGATATCTAAATATAAACCAGAATTATGGTTGAGCTTGCGGTGTATTTACAAATATTTATGTTCTTTAAAAGTAAAATAATATAAGTAATCGTCAATTATTTCCGACATTTGCAAGCAATATGAAAAGAATTACAATTGCAAAGGGAGATGGTATTGGTCCAGAAATTATGGATGCTACACTATCTATATTAAAAGCATCAGGCGTAGCGCTTGAATATGATGAAATTGAAATTGGAGAAAAAGCCTACCTAAGCGGCAATACCACTGGTATACCAGCTGAAGCTTGGGATAGTATTAGAAAAAATAAAGTTTTACTAAAAGCGCCTATCACAACACCACAAGGTGGTGGATACAAAAGCTTAAACGTAACCATGCGTAAGACCTTAGGCTTATACGCCAATGTGCGTCCATGCAAAAGTTTACCGCCTTATGTAGATACTAAGCATCCTGAATTGGACTTAGTCGTGATTCGTGAAAATGAAGAAGATTTATACGCAGGTATTGAGCATCAACAGACTGATGAAGTTGTACAATGCTTAAAATTAATTAGCCGCCCTGGCTGTGAGAAAATAGTGCGCTACGCATTTGAATATGCTAAAGCTTACGGACATAAGAAAGTAACTTGCTTTAGCAAGGATAATATTATGAAACAGACCGATGGTTTGTTCCACCAAGTATTTGATGAAATAGCAGCCGAGTACCCTGAAATCGAAAAAGAACATTGGATTATTGATATTGCTACAGCTAAGTTGGCCGATACACCCGAGCATTTTGATGTAATTGTTACTTTGAATCTATATGGTGATATTATCTCTGATGTAGCTGCGCAAATTGCTGGTTCTGTTGGTCTAGCTGGTTCATCTAACATTGGTGAGACTGTAGCTATGTTTGAAGCTATTCATGGTTCGGCTCCAGATATTGCTGGGAAGAAAATCGCTAACCCGTCTGGTTTATTACAAGGTGCCATTCTTATGCTGAAGCACATTGGTGAATCAGAAGCAGCTGAAAAAATTCAGAACGCTTGGTTAAAAACGATTGAAGAAGGAATACACACTGGAGATATTTATGAAGATGGTGTAAGTGTAAAGAAAGTAAATACATCAGAATTTGCAGAAGCTGTTGTGGCTAACCTAGGACAAAAGCCAACGAAATTTAAAGCGGCCAGCTACCCTAGAGATATTAAAATGAACTTGCCCAAAGCTGTACGCAAGCCATTGCGTAAAAAAGATTTGGTTGGTGTAGATTTATTCGTTCATTGGAGCGGAACAGATGCTAATAAAATTGGAGCCTTGTTAGAAAAACTCAACTTAGAGAATGTAAAGCTTCAAATGATTACTAACCGAGGAGTAAAAGTATGGCCGAATGGTTTTAAAGAAACATTCTGCACAGACCATTGGCGTTGTCGTTGGTATGCCGATGAAGGATTTACTATGACTAATAAAGATATTAATACATTAATGCAAAATGCAATTGATCAAAATATAGATGTAATTAAAACTGAAAATCTATATAATTTCGACGGTCAAAAAGCATTTTCTCTTGGTCAAGGACAATAATAATTTAAGCTTTTTATATTCATGCAAAGTCTGTCCATTGTGACAGACTTTGTAGTTTTACAATCATATTTAATGAAAGTAGTTCTACTAACTTTTTTGAGCATAATGACATTGAGCCACGCTAGCCAAGCAGTAGGTTACGATACTACTTATGCTACTTGTCAGTTTCAAGATATTCATTTTGAGTTAAGACTCATTAAAAACAAACTCATTTTATCAAAAACAAACTCGTATAAAAAAGAAATTGTTCACGCAGGCTTAGATAGTATCATTTACTCGAGCAACAACTATTATGAACATATAAATATGCAATTTGTTAGCGAAAAAATAGGCTTTATCTATGGTAATGAACAAGGTTATGGTCAATGGCCTTTTCTATTTAAAACAATAGATGGCGGACAGCATTGGAAACGATTATTATTTGAACCCTACGAACTTGGAATTAATATTGCAGCCGATCACTTCTATATGTTTAACGAGCAGCAAGGCATACTCATTTACAACTACAACAAACAAGACCGATTGACATTTCAGACCAACACCAAGTTACGTTATTTATTAACCCAATATGGCGGCGACACTTGGAAAAAATATACCAAGAAGTTGAGTCGAAAAAACGTAACAGTAACCAATATCTACTACAGATTAAACTGCACTTATAATAGCAATGGTCAGGTAAAAGTAAATATCCTGCGTGCTCCATGGGAAGCTGCCAAAGGAAAACGGATAGTGTCCAAAAAAGTGTGTAAAATCCAAAAGATTGATTTTTGTAATTGCAACACAAAAACACTTAAAATATGGACTT